>CALWZD010000123.1 GCA_944385945.1 uncultured Anaerofilum sp.
TATAACAACAAAAAAGCCACCAGTCAAAAGACTGATGGCTTTGGTCCGAGTGGCGAGAGTCGAACTCACGGCCTCTTGAACCCCATTCAAGCGCGCTACCAAACTGCGCTACACCCGGACAACGATAATTATTATACTGTATTCGTCGTGGTTTGTCAAGGTGTTTTTTCAATTTTTTCTGTTTTGCAACATGATAATGATAAGTGCGTTATTCAGCAGAAAATTTCCGATTTTTTTAGCATCCAGTTTTTCCGTTGCCGCAACCGGTGTTTTTGTCTGATTACTCATAGAACGCTCCTCCTTTTATACATATTTTGCCGCCAAAGTCAAAATTTCTTCTTGGGTAGCGGTTTTTGCATCCACTTCGCCTGCCACCCTGCCGCCGGACATGACCAAAATACGGTCGCATACGCCCAGCAGCTCGGGCATTTCGGAAGAAACCATGATGACACCCTTGCCTTGGTTTGCAAGGTCGATAATCAGCTGATAGATCTCAAATTTTGCACCAACGTCGATACCACGGGTCGGCTCGTCCAACAGCAGAATTTCAGGTTTGGTCAGTAGCCATCGTCCGATGATGACCTTTTGCTGATTACCGCCCGAAAGCGAGCGAATCTGGGTATGTTGACCGGGCGTTTTGATGTGCATTGCCTGAATCGCCCAATCGGTGCCTTTGCGCATTTTTTGTCGTTCAAACAAAACTTGAAATCCAGATAGTCGTTCAAATTCGAAATAACGGTGTTCTCTTTGATGTCCCGAATGCCAAAAATACCTGTGGCACGGCGTTCTTCGGTGAGCAATGCGAACCCGTTTTTGATCGACTCCCGTGGGTTTTTGTTATTGATTTGTTTACCGTGCAAAGTGATGGTGCCGTTTTCCTTGGTCATTACACCAAACAGATTTTCCAATACTTCAGTTCTTCCCGAACCGTCCAGACCCGCAATGCCCAAAATCTCGCTTTGCGTAACTGGAAAGTAGCATCTTTCAGACGTGTATATTTGCCCGAAAGATTTTTTACGTCCAAAATCACTTCTTGCGGTGTATTGGTTTTTTCGGGGAAACGGTTGGTCAGTTCACGTCCAACCATCAAGCGGATGATCTCGTCCATATCCAACTCGCTTGCGGGTTTCGTGGCTACCCATTGCCCATCACGCATGATGGCAACATCATCGCTGATACGCAAAATTTCTTCCATTTTGTGAGAAATATAAATAATTCCGCATCCCTTATCACGCAGCATATTGATGATGCGGAAAAGATGTTCTACTTCAGTTTCGGTAAGAGAAGACGTCGGTTCGTCGAATACGATGATTTTTGAATCGTAGGAAACCGCTTTGGCAATTTCCACCATCTGCCGCTGAGAAACCGGCAGACTGGACATGATCGCTTTTGGATTGACGGTAACGCCGAGCGTGTCGAAGATCTCTCGTGTTTTTTTCGCCATTCCTGCTTCGTCGACCATAATTTTTGCAATTTTGGGATAACGTCCCAGCCAAAGGTTATCTTGTACGCTGCGGGTCAGTGCCTGATTCAATTCCTGATGCACCATTGCAACGCCATTTTCCAAAGCATCTTTTGAGTTGTGAAATTCTACTTCTTTCCCATCCAAGATCACGGTGCCCTCGTCACGGTGATAGATACCAAACAGGCATTTCATCAAAGTGGATTTTCCTGCACCGTTTTCGCCCATCAGTGCGTGTACCGTGCCACGGCGTACAGTCAGGTTGACCTTATCCAGTGCTTTTACGCCGGGAAAAGACTTGCTGATGCCCTTCATTTCGAGCAATGCAGACTGTTGCATAGGATTCCTCCTTTCTTTTTCACGTGGATTCACCTTCGGAACCACACCAAAAGCCTGAAACACCCTGTGCTTGTTTCAGGGGAAAACGAGGCTGCCGAAAGGGGCAGCCTCGCTGTAAATCGCATTAGCACTCGGAAGTTGCGTTGTACATCTGATACGGAACACGAATCTTTGCAACGTCAGAGTCTACAACGAACTGGTCGGTGTTTGCCATAAGCTCTGCATCACCCTGTACATTCTCGACCAAGGTGGTAATGGTAGCTGCCATACCTACTGCATCCTGCTTGATGGAGCCTGCCATGTTGCCGGCTTTGATGAGAGCCTTGGCGGAATCGGTAGCGTCAACGCCGAATACAGGGATGATGGTGCTGCCTTCGCCCTTGTTGTAGCCAACATTCTGCAATGCGGAAATAGCACCTTCTGCCATGCTGTCGTTGTTGCAGATGATCAGTTCGACCATATTGTTGTTGTCTTTGTTGTAAGAGCCGAGCAGAGAAACCATGTAGTCGTTTGCAGCCTGTGCAGACCACTTGCCGGCGGCATCTACCAAGTATTTTGTGCTTGCTTTGCTGTCGTAGTATTTCAAAGCGGGCTTGCCTGCTTCGGTCAAAATAGCATCGGCATCCTCAACTGCAAACTGGGTGCGAGCCTCTGCCTCTGCGTTGCCCTCCTGTCCTTTGAACACAACGTACGAAATCTCGCCATCGCCGTTCAGGTCTACGGTATCATAGTTTTCCAGCAGATAATTGCCGATCATCTCGCCCTGCATATGACCTGCATCGGGAGCGTTGGTACCAACGAAAGCACATTTCTCGTAGCTGTTGATAACGTCATTATCGGCAACCTCACGGTTGAAGAAGATTACAGGAATATCCGCTGCACGGGCTGCTTCTACGATGTCCTTTGCAGGGTCGGAGGTGGAAGTTTCAACAATGTTCACGATCAAAAGGTCGGTGCCACGTGCGATGGCTGTTTTACCTGATCGGTCTGGGTGGGCTGTGAACCGGCAGCGTCCCAGTTTTCGGGCTTAATGCCAAGCTCGCCCAGCTGGGTGTCCATCGAACTGCGAACACTGGAAATATAAATATCCGAGAAGTCGTAATAGAATACGTCTACTTTCATTTCTTCGCCGGTAGGGGTTTTCTCGGTGCTTTCAGTCTGAGTAGAGCCGGACGTGGAACCCGAAGCAGAACCACTCGAACTTGCTGCGGTACCACCACAACCTGCCAATACGCCCAATGCCATTACAGTTGCAAGACCCATTGCCAATTTCTTTTTCATCGCTTTTTCCTCCTTAAAATGAGTGTTTGTGCCGGAGGAGCCTCTCCGATTTTCGCTCCGGCAATACAGATACTAAAAATTGTTTTTCTCTTTCAAGCGGCCGTTGTTTGATGGTTTCATTATATCCACCAATAAAGTGAAATTCGATAGAAAAATCTTTGGTGATATAGCAAAATCATTTGATAAACTTGGTTTTCAAAGAAAAATTTTCCTGGTTTTGGCAATAATGCACAAAGCCTTTTCCATACAGCAAAAACATAACGTTAAAATGTAATTTTTCTGTAATAAAAAATCCCACACACAGAAGATCGTTCTTCCGTATGTGGGAAAGGGCTTGCATATTTTATACGATTTGCTGTTAGTCATGCGCTGTGATAAGATTATCGTTTGAAATACGTTATGCAAAATAGGCAGGGTATCTCTCTCTCAGCTGGTGTTCATCAATTTTGTAACGTGCCAAATGTTGTTTCATATACTCCATTGCCTGCTGACTGTTTTTTTGAGAAATCGCCTGTAAAATCTGTTCGTGGTCTTGCACCATTTTCAAATTTTTTACGGTGAACAGCGACATACTCCGCACACGGTCAAAGTGGATGGAGATACTTTTCATCATAGTGTATAGCTGATTTTTGTTGGCGATTTGGAACAGCTTGGCATGGAACTCCTCGTCCAGCGAAAACAGCTCGCCAAAATGCTGGTTTTCCAAGCAAAATTTTTGCATATGTACATTTTTTTGCAAAGCAAGCAGTTGCTGTTCGTCTGCCGTTTCGCACACAAGCTGCACCACTGCACATTCCAGTATCTCCCGCAAAAAACGGGCTTCTTCCACCAATTTGTAATCTACCAGTGCAATGGTACTGCGTTTTTGCGGTGCAACCTGAACGATGTTTATCTTTGCCAGTTCGATGAGTGCTTCACGCACAGGCGTGCGGGAAATCCCCATTGCCGCTGCCAGTTCATTTTCACTCACCTGACTTCCTGGCTCGAGTGTGAGCGAAATAATATTTTCACGCAAGGTCCGCAACGCATATTCCCGTCCGGTTTCACGTGGAAATCGCTGTAAAATTTTCATCTTCTCCTTATGTCCTCCTTGAGATTATACTGTGATACAGCATCTTCAACACTTTTATAATAAATAACAATGTGCTACAATGCAAATAAAATTTTTTCTCCTGTGAATAGATTTTGTTTTTCCAGTCGTATTGTAGGTGAAATCGCTCATACGAGCAAACATCAGGAGGTATTTTTTATGAAAAAATTAACACTTGCAATCGCCGTGACCGCTTCTGTCCTTATTTTGAGCGCAACCAGTGCATTTGCTGCAAATAACTTTTCCGGACAAAATTTTGTAGACCAAAATATGGACGGTATCTGTGATAATTGCACCGGTACCGGCAAAGGTAACGGCTTGATCGACGCCGACGGTGACGGCGTTTGTGACAACTACACCGGTACCGGCAAAGGTAACGGCTTTACCGACACCGACGGTGACGGCGTTTGTGACAATCAACTCCGTCCCCAAAACGGAACCGGAAAGCAATTTGGCAGAAACCGCTAAAATGACGGGAATGATTTTATGCGCAGTGAACAAGACGTAAACCGAGCCATCGAACAATATGCCGATACGGTAAAGCGTGTTTGTTTCATTCATTTAAAAAACCATGCAGACACCGACGACATCTTTCAAACCGTCTTTTTGAAATATGCCCTCAGTTCCCGCTCGTTCGAAAGTGCCGAACACGAGAAAGCATGGCTGATTCGGGTAACGATCAACGCTTGCAAAGACCTGCTGAAAAGCTTTTTTCGCAGCCGAACGGTTTCGTTGGAACAGGTGAAAGAGCAAACCACCACCTTATCCGACACCGACAACGATGTTTTACAGGCGGTGTTGAAACTACCCGAAAAATACCGCAGAGTCATCTATCTGCACTATTACGAAGGCTATACTGCACCGCAGATCGCAACGATTTTAAACAAAAACGTCAACACGATCTATACCGATATCCTGCGGGCACGGAAGATGCTGAAACAAGAACTGGGAGGTGAGCTAGATGACTGACCAATTAAAACACGCATTCGACTCCATTCATGCCGACGAGCAGTTGAAAGCCACCACGAAAGATTCGGTCTTCCGTCAGATGCGACGGAGCCAGCGACCGCCTGTTTTGTTTGGTCGGCGAACTTTGCAAGCGGTGTGTGTATGTATGCTTCTTTTTATCATCGGCGGGGTATCTGTTTACTTCAGCCCCACCACCCTTGTAAGCATCGACATCAATCCTTCGGTCGAATTGAAAATCAATCGCTTCGATACAGTCATCGGAATCGAAAGTTTCAATTCGGACGGGCAAGCTTTGATGCAAACGGTCGACGTACTGTACCAACCGTATTCAGAAGCCATCGACCAAATCATCGCAAGTGAAACGGTCAGCACCTGCTTGTCGGAAAACGAACTGCTTTCGATCGCTGTTATCAAATTAGACGAACAACAGGGGGACTCGATTTTACAGTATATCACCACCGCTACTGCGCAACACAAAAACGCCTATTGCTACGCACTGAACAAAGAGCAGGTTTCCGAAGCGCACACGTTGGGGCTTTCTTACGGAAAATACAACGCCTTTTTACAGCTTCAGCAATACGATGCCACCATCACGCCCGAACAGGTCAGCCAGATGACCATGCGAGAGATCCGAACACTGCTTTTTGAATTTTTCGACACCGAAAGTGCCACACAAGCGAACCGACCGCACAACGGAAACGGAAATCGCTACGGAAAAGGAAACAACTGACCGAAAAGACAGCCCCCTTTCTCAATCGGAAAGGCGGCTGCCTTTTCGGGATTCCCCCCTCATCAGTCACGCTTTGCGTGACAGCTTCCCCCCAGGGGGAAGCCAAAAAACGAATGCTGTTTTGCCAAATAAAAAGCCTTCCCCTTGCGGGGAAGGTTGCTGCGCAGCAGCCGGATGAGGTGGAACAGCTGCGTTAGCGACTCAAAATAGGCGTTTTTGTTTCGTTGGCTCGTTAAATCTTCAAAAAATCACGTTTCGGGCAGATATTTTTTCAGGGTCGCACGTACAGTCCCTTTTCCCTGCACCATTTCCCGCAGCATGGTCTTGATTTTTTCGCCCAATCCCATCTTCATCAGGTCACAGCCAAATACCGTGGTATTCGACAGCACTGCATTCAGGCGATCGTCCACTGTTTCGGGCTTTCCAAACTGCACTTGTGCCAGCTGTGCCTGCATGGTTTCCAACATTGGGTCGTTGCTGCATACCATCGGTTCGCCTTGGTCGTCTACTGCCAACAGATACCGCAGCCAACCTGCCAAAGCAAGCGGGATATAGGTCAAATCGGCTACATTCAGGGCAGGATTTGCCGCATATGCCTTGATGGTTTCGCCAAAGCGGATAGACACCTTTTGGCTGGTGTCGGTTGCGATACGCTGCGGTGCATCGGGAATATAGGGGTTGGGCAGACGCTGTTCCAGCACCTCTTTCAAGAACGCTTTGGGGCTGAGGATCTCGGGATCGACTACCACCGGCAATCCCTCTTGGTAACCGATTTTTTCTACTAACGCTTTTAGCTGAGCATCCTGCATTTCGGCTGCAATAGAGGTATATCCCAGCAAACAACCGTATACTGCCAGTGCAGTGTGCAGCGGATTCAGACAAGTGGTGACCTTCATGCGCTCGGTGTCGTTGACCGTTTGGCGGTCGGTGAAGTAAACGCCCGCTTTTTCCAGTGCGGGTCGACCGTTGGGGAAACGGTCTTCGATGACCAGATATTCCGGCAGTTCGGCATTTACAAAGGGAGCGATGAAGGTATTGCGGGAGGTAACGATGGGCTGCATCTCCTCTACTCCGTCGGCTGCAAGCGTCTGCTGTACCACGTCGGCAGGGCGAGGGGTGATTTTGTCGATCATCGACCACGGGAACGAAACAGCGGTTTCGTCTTGCAGCCAGCCAACAAATTCTGCGGTTACAAACCCTTTTTCCAGCCATTTCTCGGCAACTGTACAAATGCCTTGTTTCAGCTTTTCGCCGTTGTGGGAGCAGTTGTCCATGCTCACCATCGCCACCGGTACCCCACCTGCCTGAAAACGTTTATACAGCAGTGCAGTAACGACGCTCATTGCATGGGCGCATTGTTGGGGACCTTGTTCAAAATCCTGCATTGCCACCGGCAAAAATTCGCCTTGCATATTTTTCAGAGCGTAACCCTTTTCGGTAATGGTAAAGCTGACCATCTGCAAACTGGGGCTGGTAAATGCCCGCTCCAACGCTGCCCAGTCCTCGGCAAAATCACGGCTTGCACGCAGCCCTTTCGTGACCGATGCGATCACCTGTTTGTCAAGTTGACCGTCAGGCTTCAGCCCAACCAACAAAGTAAGCGAATCGGACGGACGATAGATTTTGTCTATGATGTCAAAATCAAAGGTATCGGCTGCCCATATGCCCTTTTCCGCCAATCCCTGATTCAGCAATTCCTGCTGCAACCGTGCCACATATCCACGAAAAATATTTCCTGCTCCAAAGTGCAGCCAAATCGGTGCTTGCTCGGTAGCTTCTGCCACCTGTTGGGGCTGATAGGCAGGCAATGCGATATTGGCTTGTTTCCATGCAGTTGTATCCTTTAAACCTTCGTAGGACAGTTTCATTTTCTTCCCTCCCAGATGTTACTTCGACATTTTTTGAATGGATTCCCACAATCCGTTGAGATAGACCGCACCCAGCGCACGGTCGTACAGACCATAGCCGGGGCGACCGGTTTCGTCCCAAATCATTCGCCCATGGTCGGGGCGGATATAGGTATTGGGGCAGGTGTCGTATACCGCTTTCATAATTTCGAACAAGTCCAAATCGCCGTCACTGGACAGGTGGGCTGCTTCACGGAATTTACGGTAGCCAAGATGCTTTACGTTACGAACGTGCAGGCAGCCGATGCGTCCCATCTCGCCAAAATGACGGATAATGGCAGGAATATCGTTTTCGGGATTCGACCCAAGCGAACCGGTACACAGGCAAACGGTGTTGCAGGGGGAATCGTGGAGCTTTACGATTTTGTCGAAATCGCTTTGGCTGTGAGCGATGCGGGGCAATCCGAAGATAGGCCATGCAGGATCATCGGGATGACACGCCATTACCACGCCGAACTCCTCGCAGACGGGGATAACCTTATCCAGAAAATATTTGTAGTTTTGGCGCAGATCGTCGGGGGTGATGGTTTTGTATCGCTCCAAGGTCGACTCCAACTCTGCAAGACGCTCCGGCTCCCAGCCCGGCAAGGAAAATCCGTTGGCATTTTCGATGGTATTGCGCACGATCTCCAACGGCTCCATATCCCCCAATTCTGCCTCGTCGAAGTACAGACTATTGGAGCCATCCTCGGGAATCTCACGGGCAAGGTCGGTACGAAGCCAATCGAATACCGGCATAAAATTATATACGATCACCTTAACACCATATTTGGCAAGATTCCGAATGGTGATACAGTAGTTTTCAATGTACTTGTCACGGGTGGGCAGACCCATTTTGATGTCTTCGTGTACATTCACCGACTCGATGACTTCACATTCCAGCCCTGCGTCATGTACTTCTTTTACATAGGCGGCGATCTCGTCTTCGGTCCACACCTCACCTGCCGCTTTTTCGGACAGAACGCCCATGATACCACTCATGCCGGGAATTTGTTTGATTTGTTTAAGGGTGATGCTGTCGCTGCCGGTGCCATACCAGCGAAATGTCATTTTCATAAAAGTTCCTCCCTTTAAAAAATCGGATATTGCTTGTGTCAAATGTAGCACAGAAAGCCAAACTTATCAACTAGTATACAAGTTGTGCTTTTAAAAATCCCCCGTTTTCCTGTACAGAAAACAGGGGATCTTGCAATCATCGCCGTTATTTTGTAAAAATCCCTTTGAACGAAATTTCCCGCAGCACACCGTATAACAACAGCAATACAAAACCGCCTGCTGCCAAAATCGCCCACAGAACATATACTGCCGACCAGTTCCATACCTCACTGACCGTACCTGCAACGATACCGCCCAACGCTGCGCCCAGATAGGACAAAAAGTTAAAAATACTGCTCATAGCACCGCTGTTTCCGGTACGGGCAAATTGCAGCGGAAGCAAGGTCGTGAGGATCGTATTGACACCATACACTACCGCCAGCAGAACACCCATGCACAATGCCACAGCCATAAAGTTCTTTTGCACAAGCACCATCAAACAGCCTGCCACCATTCCAAAAAACAGCAATGCAAGCATCGCCTGTTGCTGACGCTGCGCAAATTTTTTCACCAGCCAACCGGTCAACAGCAGACCAACTGTACTGCACACCGGTATGATGGCAGTAAAGCCGGAGAGCAAAAATAGATTTTCAGCCGGAGCAATTTCCGCCAGTAAAGTCGGTGCCCACAGGTTGATACTTTCTTTGATGCAGCCCTGAAATACCACGATCACAGCGTATACCAGCATTGCCATCGACAGCAAACACACCCATATCGAGGGCTTTTCCACATTTTCCTCGGTTTTTGTGGAAACCTGTTGCTGTTTGATTCGTGTAGGCGCATCGGGCTTTGACTTCATCCATTTTGCCCACACCAGCAAAAACAGCACCGCAACGCCGGCGGGTAGCCAGAAGCTCCAATTCCAGTGCAGCCAGTGGCTGAGCAGCCCCAATCCCAACCATGCGACCAGAAAACCGACCGTTGTGGGCAGATTGAGCAAAATGGAGATGCGGGTGTACTCTTGTTCGGTCGTCCAGTTGGTTGCGATCTGCAAAATGGGAGGCCAAAAAAGTGCCAACGCCAAGCCGTTCACCATCCACAAAATCAATATAGCCGAATACACACCGGAAAAGCCGATCAAAAGGTTGCAAACAGTGGTAAGAATCAAACCTGCCGACACCACCTTTTTGGGGTCGATACGGGTACACAGCCAACCTGCAAACAGTTGTCCGGCTGCATACGTCCAAAAATACAGCGTACCGATCAGACCTGCCTGTGAACGGGTGATCGAAATTTCTTCCATCAATGCATCCATCGCCACCGAAAGATTTGTTCGGCACAAATACGACACCATGTATGCTGCCACGCATAGGGCAATTATGGTCGTTTTTGATTGTTTCATCGTCAGAGTCCTCCTGTCATTCGAACCGAAGTCGAAAAAGAAAAGCGCAGCCCAATGCTGCGCCTTTCTTCTGTTTTACAACACATTCAAAACCACGAAATCCGATTCAAATGTCAATTTTCAAACAGCGGGGCAAAACTCAAATTTCGTACCACAAAATTTCGTTTGCAGCCATTTTCAGCTCAAAGCTGGAACCGTCGCCCTTGTAAACGGTCGTTTCCTGCGGCTCGTAGGTGTTGTTGACCACGCAATATTTTCCGTTTTTCACATAAGCGTGTACTTCTACGTTGGGGTTAGAGGAGAACCACTTGTGCAGTTCGCCTTCTTTGCGACACGCCCACAAGATGGAACGATACAGCAGACGGCTGTTTTCGAAGCTGTAAGGCAGACCACTGATATAAACAGCACGACCGTCGGAGCATTCGTTCACTGCCAGCTGCACTTCTTTTTCCTTGTGTACAAGAATGGTAGTGCCATCCAGAGCGTACACACCTTTTTGACCTTCACCGAAGTCGATCTCACCATTGGTGTCTTCGGTGATGAAGTGAGAATGCTCATCCCAGTTGTACTTATCGTAACCCAAGGTGAAGCCGGTTTCTTTTTCAACGCCCAATTCGCCTGCCAACTGGAAGAAACGTCCCTGATACTGATGCGCACTGGGCTGACCCACACCGATAAATCCACCGCCACGGCGAATATAACCCTTGATGGCTGCGGTCACTGCTGCATTTTCCCACCAGATTCCGCCGGTGTGTGCGGTATCGGCATCGCCTACGTTGATAAGTACGTCGATGTCGTTCAGGATAGCAGAATTTTTCTCGATGTCCTCAAAGCTGATGAACTGTACGTCAAACGGTGCGCCGGACAGTGCCTCGATGATGCCTGCATAGCTGTAATTCTGCTTTTGATACAGGGCGTGGTGTACCATGTGACAGCCCCAAGCACGCATTTTGCCCCAACTGTTCAGCACAGCGACCTTTGCCACGCAGTAGGGAGTGGTTCCCTTCACATTCTCGTACAGCTGACGGAACTCGTTGCAAACGCTTTCCACATAGTCCAAAAATTCAGGGAAATCCAAGGTCAGTTTCAGGTATCCGCCGTAGCCGATGCGGTCTACCGGCTTGCGCAGGATGGCACGGCGAGCCGTTACCCAGTTGACCTTTGCTTCTTTTACAGGGTCACCGCCCGGATAGAAAGTGTCGGGGAAGAAATAGGGCAACAAACGACCCTCGGTGTATTTTACACCGGGAATGTCGGAGATCAAGCGCAAGGTGGAACCGTTGCCCACGCTGCCCACCACGGCATCCAGACCAATGGTTTTGAACTCGTCCATAAAAGGCTCGGTGCCGATGAAGTGGTCGCCCAAGAACATCATCGCCTCTTTGCCCAGTTCATGGGTGATGTCTACCATCTCTTTTGCCAGTTTTGCGACCTCACGGCGTTGGAAGTTCTGGAAATCACGGAACTCTTTGCTGGGCACACGGTACTGGTTGTTGTAGTAGCCTTGGTCGATGATAAATTCGGGGCGGAACTTGTAGCCAACTTCCTGTTCGAACTGCTCCAGAATGTAGGGCGAAACCGAAGCGGAATATCCGTACCAATCTACATACTTTTCACGTTTCAGCTCATCGAACAGCAAGGTGAACTGGTGGAAAAAGGTGGTGTAACGGATAACATTTACATACGGATGTTCGTCGATGAACTTACGCAAACGCTGCATGGTGAATGCATGGGTTTTGGGCTGACGAACGTCGAATGTGATCTGATGCTCAAAATTCTGCCAGCCGTTGGTGACAGCATTGTACATATGTACGGGATCCCAGATGATGTATGCCAAAAAGCTTACGGTGTAGTCGTGGTACTGCTTTGCGTTTGCAATCTCTACGCAGCCGGTTTCGGCGTTGTAGTTCCAGTTTGCGGTGTCTACTACCTCGCCGGTGGTGCGGTCGATAACTTCCCACCAACGTTTGATGTCGTCACGGGTGTTTACTTCGAGCAGCTCTTTGGAAATGCCTTTCATCAATTCGATGGAAAGGTTCTCGCTCTCTGCGTTGTGGAAACCGGTCATCACATAGCATTGCTGCACCTCGTCGGGGTTTGCCTTTGCCCATGCGTTGTCCTTGCGGGTGGTGTAATAGGTGGAGTAGATTTTGGCATCAACGTCCTTCAACTCCTGCGGAAAATCGGTTCCGTCACAGTCACGGATAGCATCGGCACCCCAGCGTTCCATAAGTTGCAGGGTCTGTGGGATAACATCCAAATCGGTAGGGATGGTCACCCGACCACGTTTCAGCAAATTTGTTTCCATTGTGTTGCTCCTTTGTGTTATAAGGTGTTTAAAAAGTAGGCATTGGAGTATGCATGGCGACGATATTCGTCCTCGCAGTCCACACGGATATATCCCTCGTCCCCTTTCAGCGGGAACACAGCTTCGTTGACGGTTTCACCGGGCATTGCATGGCGATAGTAGCAGTTGCGGCTGTCGGTCATGACGTAGATTTTCTTCACATCGCTGCATCGAACATGGAGCGCATCGTCCTCGATGTACAGTTCGTACAGTTCCGGACCGGTCGATGCATAATAGTTGCCTTTTTCCAATGCTTCGATGACAGCAGGATAGCTGAGCGTATCCAATTTCAGCATGACCCAGCCCCCGAAAGAATCGCACAGAGGATGGTCGGTAGGATAAGTGTTGTGGTTATCGTCGGTGGCGATGCAGCCCAAATGCAAGCCACTGCGCAGCATTTCGTCATAGGCTTGGGGTGCATAGCCATACAATCCATCGTGTTCACAGCCGTGGTTATAAATCTCCATAGCATTCAGATGGGCAAGATGTGCATAGTCGTTGTAGGTTTGCAGCGACCAGTAAGGATGATTGTAACAGGTCAAAAATCCCTGCTGCTGCATCGTTTCCAGATACTCATTCAGGCTGTGCAGGTCACCGTACCGACGGGCAGGCTGCTGAGCGGTATAGCCTTGGTGTTGGGCGGGGTCTTTGTCCCACAAAAGCAGATGGTAGCATTTTACGTGCTTGAAATCCCCTTCTTTTTTGAACCAGTCGTTCATATCCGCCTCGAACCCTGCAAGCGGAATGAAGGTATCGTCCATCAGCTGCGGATGCCAGCCATAATGTCGATGGTCGGTGAAAGCGACAATAGAATATCCACGTTTTTGATACTCCTCTTTCACCTGTTCGGGTGTCCAGTGACCGTCCGAGTGGATGGTGTGACAATGCAAATTTGCTTTATAGAACTGTCCTTGACGGGGCAGCAAAACACGATTTTTCACTGCGATTCCTCCAATTTACGGTGGGCGCAGACAAATTTTGCGCCCGTAAAAACGATTATCCCTTTACTGCGCCCGAGGTAACGCCCTCTACGAAATATTTTTGGCACATAAAGAAAACGATGATAATGGGCAAAAGCACCAATGTTGCGGCTGCCATCTGGGCACCGTAGTCCTGTGCTGCACCGGTCGAGAAGAACTTGATACCAACGCTGAGCATTTGTTTGTCGATGTCGGTGATGTACAGGTAGGGGCCCATGTAGTCGTTCCAGCTCCATGTAAAGCTGAACAACAGCATGGTGGAAATAGAAGCTTTTGCAAGAGGCATGATCATTTTCCAGTAGACTTTCACATGGCTGCATCCGTCGATCTTAGCGGCTTCGCTGATCGAATCGGGGATAGCGATAAATGCCTGACGCAGCAAAAATACGAAGTATACGTCTACCACGCTGGGCAAAATCAATGCCCACATACTGTTCAAGATGCCCAGCTTCTGGAAGATGATATAACGGGGCAGAATCATGATGTCACTGGGAATCATCAACGCACCCAGCAGCACCAAAAAGATGGCGTCACGACCGGGAAAACGGATTTTGGAAAAGCCGTAAGCGGTCATGGTAACGACAACGTACTTGAAGATAAGTACCAGTGCAGTCATAATGATGGTATTGATATACCACTGCACAAAGTCGAAATACTCGTTTGCAAAAATGGTTTCGAAGTTGAGCAGAGTAAAGTTTTTGGGAATGATTTGGAAAGGGGTACTAAGTACGTCGCCTGATGGTTTAAAAGTGGACGACAGCATGAACACGAAAGGATAAATGGAGATCAATCCCGCTGTAAACATCACAATCGTAAGTACCCATTTGGTAATTTTTTGTTTGGTCGTGAACATATTCGAGCAATCTCCTTTCCTTAGTAGTTTACCCATTTCTTCTGACCACGCCACTGAATGAGGGTGATGACCATGACCACTGCAAACATCAACAGTGCCTGTGCAGCAGCAAAGCTGGTATCGAACTTAGTAAAGGCGTAGTTGTAGATGCTCAGGCTCATTACCCAAGTCGATTCGCCCGGGCCGCCGCCGGTAAGACCCTGAATGACAGTGAAGTTTTGCAGCGAAGTGATGACCGACGAGATGACCAAAAAGAATGTCGTGGGCGATACACTGGGGATGACCACGTTTTTGATCTGCTGCCATTTATTTGCACCGTCGATCTGTGCAGCTTCGATCAGATCCTGCGAAACGCCCTGCAAAGCACCGAGGTAGGTCAAGAAGTTCAGACCGATGCTTTTCCATACCGAAATGAGTACAACGGCAGGAAGTGCCCATGTGGGGCTGAGCAGCGGGATAAGGGGTTCTTCTGCGCCGAACATTTTCTGGATCATGTACAGCGGGCCACGTGGTCCAAGCATGATCTGCCATACGATGGCAACGGCGATCATGTTGGAAACATAGGGCAAAAATACCATTGAACGAATCGGCTTTACGGCATGAACGCCCTTGTTCAGCAGATATGCCAGCACAAAGCTTACCACCATGATGACCGGCACATAGATGACCGAATACAAAACGGTTCTGCCAAGTGCTTCGTAAACGGTGCGGGTAGTGAAGATGCGGATGAAGTTATCCAGCCCGACAAATTTCAGATTGTCCAGCCGGCTGATAAATTTCATATTAACAAACGACATCAGGAATGCCGAAATAAACGGGATGCCGGTAAAGATGATAAAAGCGATCAAATACGGCAGCACAAATGCGTAGCCAACCATCGCTTCCTGTTTTTCGGCACGGGTAAGCTTCATTTTTGTCCTTTTGCCCATAATAGCCCTCCTCGGTGGCTTTCTCTCAGAAAACCGCCACAGAATCCACCCAGTGCACGGGTCGCTCTGTGGCGGCACAAATTTACTTATTCAGCTGATCGCACACATTACTGTGCTGCGCCTTCTTCGGCGATCGCCTCGTTGGACTTGTCGATCATGTTCTGCATCATGGTGTCCAAATCCTGGCTGCCGGTGCCGTACATCTCGCCCTCGGAAACCCACAGGTTCTCGATGGTGGAGCCAGCGGTGCCAACTACCTTCTCGGGCAGGATGGTCATATCTGCGAACCATGCGTCCTTGAACATCTCTGCGGTGATAGCGTCGGTTTCAGCGTAAGCGGGAACCAGTTTATCGGTGATGTAGCTGTCGATCTCCTCGTCGGTCAGGTCGATACGAGCGGGGATTCGACCAAAGCCCAAGGTGTCTGGTTTTCAGCAATGCATTTCAAAGCCTCGAAAGCAGCTTCTTTGTTCTTGCTGGTGGTCGGGATTGCATAACAACCGATTACAGACAGAGTGGAAGCGTCGGTTCCTTCCGGATGGGGCAGAGGTGCGATACCTGCCTGCCAGTCACGGGGATATTTTTCGGTGTTGGTCAGCATGGAAGCTACCCAGCTGCCTACAACGCACATACCGTAAACGGGCTTGTCGTAGCTGCCGGAATCGTTTGCAACACCGGTGGAAACAAAGCCGTTCCAAACGTGCAGACCTGCACGGTAGTCGGTGATGTTGGGCTGGATCTTCAGGTCGTTGCCCAGGCTGTAGAACCACTCAGCGCTTTCACGGAAACGCTCGTCGTCATAGTTGATGGTGCCATCCTCTTTGTAGTGCTGCGCACCGTTCTGGATAGCGTACATATAGTTGTAAGAGCCGTAGTCCAGCATCAAGCTGCCGTATACCTGCTCGTCTACGTTGGTCAGCTGCTTTGCAGTTTCGATGTACTCATCCCAAGTCCAATCACCGGAGGGATATGCAACACCTGCTTTATCGAACACAGCCTTGTTATAGAATACACACCAGATGTCGTTAAAAGCGGGCAAACCATAGGTCTGACCGTCTGCCATTACGGGCAGGCTGGAACCGAATACGCTCTCCATATCGTATCCTGCGTTTGCTGCCAGCTCGTCTACCGGCTCCAATACACCTGCTGCGTAGAAGGGAGTCAGGTCGGAGTTGGTTTTGTAGATGAGGTCGATCTCATCACCAGCCTGCAAGGAAACCAAAATGCGGTCGAGTTCGCCGGTCTGGTTGTTGGGAATGATCATCGGCTCGATGATGATGCCGGTCTTTTCCTCTACCATCTCGAACAGAGCAACGTTCTCGGGACCAACTGCAGCGGTATCGGTACAAGCGTATTTCAGAACAGTACCTGCATAGGGTTTGCTGGGATCAGCGGGAGCAGTCGAGCTGCTGGAAGCGGTGGAGCTGGAGCTGCTGGAAGCACCAGCACAGCCTGCGAACAGGCTTGCGGTCATCAAGCCCGCCATACCGAGGGCGGTTGCTTTTTTTACCAGTTTCATAAGTGTTTCTCCTCCTTAAAAATCTATCATTTTCTCTGGAGCCGTACTCCTTTTTGCAGTTTTATTATACCTCTGGTTTTGTCCGCTTTCCATAAGCGCATTTTGTTGTTTATGGTTCATTTTTGTTCTTGCCCGCTGTTTACAGTACAAAAACAGACCATAAAAAAGAAACGAGCCTGCACCGAACACAGGCTCGTTTTCTTGTAATGCGCTTATGGCTCTTTGGGCGGTGTTTGCGGAATCACCATTTTCACGGAGGTTCCCCACCCCTGTTTGCTGTATACCATAAAGCTTGCACGTTCGCCCAGATACAGCTTCATACGCTCGGCAATGTTCCACAGCCCAACGCCGGTACTGCGACGCTGAACGGCAGCGTCGGGAATCGGCTGCTCTGGATTCGCCAATTTGCTGCGCAGCTGTGCCAGCTGTTCACGGCTCATGCCGATGCCGGTATCGGTCACCCACACGATGAGGTCACTGCCTCGTTTGATGGCTTTCACACGCAAAATCAGGGTTTGTTTTTCCTCGCTCATTCCGTGTAAAATACTGTTTTCGGCAATGGGCTGGAGCGACAGCTTGAGTAAACTGGTCGTGTCCATAAATTCGGGCGGAACCTGCTGACGGTACTCGATGCGGTCTTTATAGCGACTGTTTTGAATACGCAGATATGCCTGCAAATGGCTCAGTTCCTGTCGCAGCGGTACGGTCGTTCCTCCGCTGATGGAAAGCCGATACAGTTTACCCAGCGAGGCTGCCAGTCGGCTGATGTCGGTTCTGCCGGCTTCCCCTGCCCGCCAGACGATGGTTTCCAAAGTATTATATAGAAAGTGTGGGTTGATTTGTGTCATCAGCACCTGCATTTCCAGTTCTTTCTTTTTCTGCTCCAGTTTCAGCCGTTCATCGAGATTCCGATTCAGGCTTTCCAGCATAGTGTTATACGTTTCCATCATGGTATACACCTGTTGTCCACCACTGGGGGTGACATACGCCTGCAAATCGCCGTTGTCCACCCGCTGCATCGCTTTTGCCACCTTGGACAGTGGCGATGTGAACCGATAGTAAAGCCTTGCAATCGAACCCACTGCGATGACCACTGCAACGATAATTACCCACAGTACCTGTGCATACAATTCCTGCATTTGCGTTTGAATGGCACTTTGAGGCTCTACCAAAATCGTAGTCCACCCATTCAGGTCGGAGGTATAGCTGTAAAAACGGTAGGCAGAAGTTAACAATTCCGCCTGTTCCGGCTCTCCATTCAACCAATCCTGCACATATTCAGGTAAAGCTACATTTTGCAACGCTTGTTCTTCACTGGAGGAAAGCAACTGATTTTGTGCATCTACGATGTAGATCTCCCCCAGCGATTCCTGTGCAACATCTTCGTACAGTTCGTATATCTTTCCCTCTTGGATGGAAAATAGATGTACATACTCATACTTCATGCTGTTGGGCTTGAAGATACGTCTGCTTCCCAATACGATGTTATCTCTGCGCACATCGTTGTAGGTTTCGCTTTGCACAAAATTTTCTTGCAGCGGATACCAGTAAAACTTTCCCAGTTTTTCGGCAGCGTCCACTTTCAGTTTTTGCAATTCCATGTAGACCAGACCGGTATTCTGGTTTGGGTCGAGAAGATTGAACACCTGCTCGGTATCCGTATTATAAATGATGCTGATTTGCGGATTGTCCTGCAACAGATTGTAACTGGCAAACAGATTGTTTTTGATGTATTGGATCGCTCTCAGCTTTTGACTGTGGACGGTATAAACCACATCGACCTTTTCCAACAGACGAGGGTCGGTAGCAAACGCATCCGACGTGCTGTAAATGCCCTGAATATAGTCGTCCAGTTTTCCGCTTACGATCCTTGCATTGTTTTGCTGATTGGAGTCCCAACTTTTTTGCATCGCATCGCCTGCCTGTGCAAACAGCAGACTGATCACGATGCCAAGCGGGATCAAAGTGGCGATCATGGTAGCGATCATCTGCCACAGCAAACCACGCTCTTTTGGCAATCGTTGCTTCATGAACCTCTCCTTAACAGTGTGCTGCGGTATTCGTTGGGGCTTTCGTTGTGGTATTTGCGGAACACTTTGATAAAATTGGACACATCCGCATAGCCACATTCCTGCGCAATCTCGTAAATCTTAGGGTTATCGGTACCGGAAAGCAAAGTGGCAGCGTGTTCCATGCGCAGACGGGTGATGTAGTCGCTGAAGTTGCAGTTCAGCTCGTTTTTGAACACCTTAGAGATATAAGCGGTGCTTTTATTCACCTTGCCCGCAACATATTCCAGCGACATCAAATTGCTGCCAAATTCCGCATCCACCAACTGGCGTACCTGATGGGCGACGCTGTTGCTTTTTTTGTTGCATACACGCTGTTTTTCCAGTGCATCTGCCAATCGTTTAAGCACAACGTCCATAAACTCGGCTTTTGCAGTCAGGGTATTACAGTTATAAATATCACTGTATGCGATGCCTGCTTTTTGCAGCATTTTTTCCATGCGCACATTGTACTGTAATGCCCAACGGGAAAGTTCCAGCAAACAGGAAAGACAAAGCTGGTCGATATAGCGATACTCTTTTAACGGGTAGCGGTCGAAAATCGAAAATACCCGTTGAATATCCCGTGCGATTTCCGCATGGTCGTGCGAGATCAGTGCTTTCTCTAACATCTGGGTATGGAAATAAACATCTTTATCAGGAATTTCCTGTTCCAGTTGACTGTACCGAAAAATGCTTTCTTTTCCGCAAAAAATGTTCTGCCGTGCGCAGCATTTTGCCTGCTCGTAGGCACGGGCAAGCATTTGCAGCTCGGTGCAAAGTTCACTGATGCCGACCGAAATGGTGGTTTGCAGTTGCTGCGATACCGTTTTTTGCAGCTGTGCAACAAAGTCGAAAATGGATTGGTAATCCAAATCTTCTTCGCTGCTGGTGCCGCAAATGCCTACAATGTTTCCCTCGCTGTTTACAAAGAACAGTACTTTACCAAAAGCACCCTCACAGCTGCAACAAATTTCAACGATCTGGCTTTGAACATCTAACAACGCTTGTTTTTCGCAGCTTATTTCGTCGGGCGAAAGCACCAAAACTGCACTGTTTTCAGGCCAGACGTTATACTCCCCTGCTGTCTGTGCCAATTCTGTGCTTTCCTGTGTAGACAGATTTCCTCGCAGCAGTTTATCCAAGCTGTTAAGAAACAGCAACTTTTGTTGATGCATCTGCTGTTGTCGCTGTTGCTGTTCTTTGTCCAAAGCAGTGCGCAGCCGATAAAACACTTCTTCGAATTCGTCGATGTCGGTAGGTTTCAGCAGATACTCCGTGACCCGATTTTTAATAGACATATTCAGGTATTCAAAATCGCTGTACCCCGAAAGGATGACCACCTTGATTTGAGGATACTGTGCATTCAGCGTACTCATCAGTTCTACGCCGTCCATTTTGGGCATTCGAATATCCGAAAGCACCACATGAGGCATTGTTTGGCGAATTTTTTCCATTGTTTCCTCGCCGTTTTCGCAAAGAGCAACTACTTCAAAGCCCCATTCCTGCCATGGAATGCTCCGTGCCATACCTTCACGGATGGATTCTTCGTCGTCAACGATCATCAACTTATACAAAGCAACATCCTCCTCTCCCGCTTTTCTTGATGATACCACAGAAAAAGCCCCTCGACAACTGTGCGTTTTTCTTTCTTTGATTTTTTAGAGAAAGAAGTTGGAATAGAACAACTCCCCTGTGGTGAACCATTGTTACCACAAGGGAGTCGTCTATTATATCGTACCTTCCGTGATGCTGTATTCCAGCGTTTTCAAATCGGCGTTCAATGCGATCCATGCATTGCCGTTGCTCCATTTCAGAGAAAGGGTGTTGTTTTCGCCGCCGATCTCCAGAGTGGAATCAAACCCGAACGCAGGGTGGGTATTGCGCAGACGCAGCAGTTCCAGCTGCTTTTGTACGGTTTCGTTCTGCAAACCGTCTTTGAGCTGTGCAAGGCTGAGGTTGGTGCGGTTGATTTCTTTGTGTCCGCCGGGACCTGCCAGTTCCACGGCCTTGTGGTCGTTTTTGCCACAGAACAAGTCCAGATACCACACCTGAGGTTTTCCGGGCATAAACAACTGGATAGCACGTGCCAGCAGCATTTTTGCATCGTTTTCACCCAATGCGCTGTAATAGGTCGCATTGACCTGATAATACATATTCTTTGCACCGTGCAGGTCTTTCACATATCCGCCACGGGACACGACCGTGTCGATGAGGGACTGGATTCGCTCGTCCGGCATCAGTCCTTTCAAATCCAGCAGGGGGATTCCGTCGTGACAGCCGAGCATATTCACGACCTTGATTTTGTTCTGATAGATCTCCTCTGCCCAGTGACGCAGATAGCCGGAGTCCTGATTTTCCAGTGCATCAATCAGCAAACCGGGCAGGAAAAAGTCGTAGGTCATGTAGCCCTTTTGTGCCACTTTCTCATAAATCTTTTCGCCATAGCTTGCGTGGATCTCGGGCAGCAGCTGCAAATCGTATTTTTTCGCCAGTGCGTCCACCTTTTCCAGTAACTCCCATGTTCCCGGCTCGTTCAGGAAGTTTTTCTCCCCGACCTCTTTGGGCGCATAGGCGAATGCATCCAAACGCACGATACGTGCGCCGTACTCCGACAACTTTTTGAGGGTGTCCTCGTAAAATTCCCACACCAGCGGCGAACGGATGTTCAAGTCCATCTGTCCCAGATACTCACGGTGGGATTCCAGCCAATCGCAAACGGTTGCTTTTACCTGCTCAAACCCATCGAAGTTGAGTGCATTCGGTGCTTTGCCTGCCTGCAAATCGGCTGCAATTTGACCGTGCAGTTTGTGTGCGCTGCCGTACTGGATGGATGCAATATCCATCAGCTGCTGAACGGTCGGCACTTGGTAGTCCACCTTTTGATAGAAGGTATTCCAATAAGGTACATCGGTACCGTCGGGCATACGAACCATCAAAATGGGCAGTCCCGGCTTGCGGAAAAACATTTTGTCCAGAAATTCTTTGTTGGGTTGGATATAACCCTCGGCGGTCATTTCGCCGTGTCCTTTCCAGAACTCGTTCCAGTTGATGAAAAACTCTTTGTAGGGGGAATCGGGATTTTTGAGCATATCCTGAAACTGCGGACTAAGCACCGACGCATGATTCAGAATAAAATCCAGTTTCAAATCAATGCCAAGCTGCTGCAATGCCTGTAAATCTTCCCGCTTTGCCAGCTGCTCGCTCAGGTCGTAATCCACCACCGAAAAACCACGGTCAAGGTCGGTGTTGAACAGGCTGGGCAGGATATAAAAGGAAGAAAATACATTTTTCAGTTCATCGCAACGCAAAAAGGTCACGATGTCGCCCAACTGCCCACCAATGCTGTCGGGGTAGGCATTGAGCATGGGAGATGCCGACAACTGTTTCATAGTTTCCCTCCTTATGCTTGCGCCATTTGTTGGCGATAGTCTGCATAGCTGAGCAGTTCGCCACTTTTGGACACGATGATGGCAGCTTTATGCGCCTGGCTTTCCAGCTGACGCTGCTCAATTTCCAGCACCATTGTCGTAAAGGGATGGTCAACACCGCCGTCACGGTTACGGCTGCGACGATGCTCCAAAGTTTCCTGCGGGGTGCTGTTGAGCAAAATGGGCAGGTCTACGCCGGTGTAGCGGTCACTGTTGCCGTGTGTCCACTCGATGATAAGCACATTGGTTTGGCTGAAATCCACCAAATCATACCACAAATCCAGCGGAGTACGACCCATACGTTTGAGGTAAATGGCATCTGCGCCGTTTTTAAACTGCGAAATGATATTGCTGAGTTCAGCAAAATTCTGCTCTTTTTCGCTGCCCAAATAACCAGCCAACGCCTTTTTGCCCTCTGCCTGATATACTGTCAACCAAGGATGTGCTGCGCACTGGGCAGGGTCGGCGTCTACGTCTTGCTGCTGCAACGATTGCAGAGTGGACTTTACGGTTTCGGTATACAATCCGCTTGCGACCAACCCTTGCAGCGCACCACAACGGAAAACACGCAACCGCTCGGCATCATTTTGAGCAGGGATGCGGTGGGGATAGTTGTCACCACTGAGGACATAGCTGCCGACACCGCAGCTTTGCAGTGCGTGACCCAACAGGCTGGCACTTTCGCTTTTGCCTACACCGCTGCCTCCGCAAACGCACAAAACTGCCCGCTGATGCGGATTCTGCTGCATCAAACCTTTCAGCTTTTCGACCAGAACCGGAAAGATTTTTGCAGCCTTTTGCCTGTGGCTTTCTCCGATCTCGATTTTATCCCCCGGCATATCGCCGTGTAAAATGTTGGTGGTATCACCGATTTCGGGGAATTGGGAAAGAGTGTTCAAAATTTCTGTTACATTTTTCATTGTTATCACCTTTTTGCTTTGCCCATGGGCAACGTCGAACGAATCCTTTAAGAAACACCGCACAATACGGTGATCATGCGGTGTGTTGTATCACTTTCTTACAAAATGCAGCTGATATGCCTTGTATTCTCCGCTGATGGTACGAACCGGCAAGCCAACGTTCATCAAAGTGCTTCCATAGTATTCTTTTCCGCTTTCCTGCTCGCAGTAAACGGCATCGGGCTGCAAGCCACGACAACGGAAATACTCGATGGGCGAGTTGCAGTTGGTGTTGCAGGTAACGACCTGTACCAATGCCTCGGAGCCATCTTTTGCAGCAAACATCCAAACTGCTTTTTCGCTGTCCTGTTCGCAGTCGGTCAGGCGGTAATACCGTCCGTTATGCAGCAGATGCCAATACTTTTTGTAGTTTTCCACCTGCTGTTTTACCTGCTCTTTTTCCTCTGCGGAAATCAGGTTCAAATCCAGCTCGTAACCAAAACTTCCCGGCATGGCAACGATGCCACGGGTGTTGAAATCGACCACCCGACCGGTTTGATGGTTTGGAACGGTGGAAACATGACTGCCCACTGCGCTGATGGGATAGCCAAACGAAGTGCCGTACTGAATGTGCAAACGTGCGATGGCATCGGTGTTATCGCTGCACCAAATTTGGGGGCAGTAATAGAGCATTCCGGCATCGAAGCGTCCACCGCCACCACTGCAACCTTCCAGCAGCAGGTCGGGATAACGCTGGAGCAAGCGTTCCATAAAGCTGTATACGCCCAGCACATACTGATACAGAATTTTTCCCTCACTGGGCATTCCCTGTGCTGCGGTGCAAACATCGTTGATGCTGCGGTTCATATCCATTTTGATGTAGGCAACGTTGGCATTGTCCAAAACCTTGCAGATGCTGTCCAGAATGTGGTCGACCACTTCTTTTCGGGAAAAGTCCAGCACCAACTGGTTACGGCTGCGCACCGGCTTTTTGCCCGGAATGGTGAATGCCCAATCGGGATGCGCACGGTAAAGGTCGCTGTCCTCATTGACCATCTCCGGCTCGATCCACAAACCGAACTTCATGCCCAGAGCGTTGATTTTCTCGCTCACTTCTTTCATGCTGCCCTGCATCTTTTCTTCATTGACCCACCAGTCGCCCAGACCGCTGTTGTCGCTGTTGCGGCTGCCGAACCAACCGTCGTCCAAAACCATCATCTCAACGCCCAGTTCCGATGCCTGTTTTGCGATTTTGATAAGCTTTTCGCCGTCAAAGTCGAAATAGGTAGCTTCCCAGTTGTTGATGAGGATGGGACGTCGGCTGAATTGATAACTGCCACGGCAAACATGGCTGCGAATCAGTTCGTGGTAGCGATGCGAAAGAGTTTCGAAACCTTGTTCGCTGTAAATCATTGCCACTTCGGGAGCAACGAAGCTTTCCTGCGGGCAAAGGGTGTAATTGAAACGTTCGGGCTGTACGCCGAGTAACAGACGGGTCTGGTTCATCTGGTCCTGTTCAGCAACACACGAAAAACTTCCGCTGTACAGCAGAGAAAAGCCCCAGCATTCGCCAAACTGCTCGACTGTTTCGGATCTGCTCAAAATCACGAACGGATTGTGCTGATGGCTGGACGTTCCACGACGGCTGCCAATGGAGAACATCCCGTGGTCGATATGGGTGCGCTCTTTTGTGCGCTCTGCACCGTGTCTGCCGTGGAAGTGGAGCAGGTCATACTTTCCGTTGAGGAAATCCACCGAGCTACTGTATGCACTGTTCAAAGTAACCGTCTGCTCGCCACAGTTTTTGATGACCGCTGCACGGGTGATGGTGTCGGTGTCTTCCAACACGCCATAGTACAATTCTACCTGCAAATTCAGCCAAGCATCCCGCAAGGTGACGATGAGCGTCTGTGCATTTTTTTCCTCTGCATACACCGCAGGAAGATTTGGCAGCGAATATTTTCCGCTTTGAATGGTATGCCCTACATAGCGCAGGTCACAACCGCTGACATTGTTGTGGTCGGTCACCGACAGGGCGGTGGTGCGGTAATCACCGCTGCCGTGACAGGGATATTCCTGCGGTAGAACGTCCATCGAATAGGTGCGGTCGTTTTCAGCGTCGTACGGGTTTCCGGAAAATCCACGGTCTTGGCAGACGATGGCGTAGCTTGTATCGCCCTGAATCGAACTGCCATAGTAGGTGTGCAGCAGTATGCCCAGTTTATCTACCTTCATTTGATAACTGGTGTGCTTGGTATGCAAAGTAAGCGTTTTATCCTGTTCATTCCAAAGAATTGCCATATATTAAAATCCCCTCATTTTATGTAACGGAAAACAGCGTAGATTCTCCGCTGTTTTCCGCAAGCTGTTTATTTACCGCCTGTCATTGCAACGCCTTCGATGAACTGACGTTGGAAGATCATATACAAAATCAGCATGGGCAGCATTGCCAACACACTACCTGCCATCAATACCGGAAAATTAGTGACAAACTGACCGTTCAGTGTGGAAAGACCCGAAGAAAGAGTCATCATATTTACGTCGGTATTTACGATCAAAGGCCACATCAAATCGCCGTATGCAAACACAGCGGTGAAAACCGACAGCGCAGCGATGCCCGACCAAGTGAGGGGCAGCATAACGCTGACAAAGGTTTTCCAACGGTTGCAGCCATCCAGCTGGGCTGCCTCGCCGATTTCGTCAGGAATGCCCAGATAGATCTGGCGCAAAAAGAAGGTGCCGAACGCACTTACCAGACCCGGAAATACCAAACCGAAGATGGTTTCGGTCATGCCGAGCTTTGCAAGCATCTGGTACTGCGGAATAATAAAAATTTGGGAAGGAAGCATCATTTGAAGCAGCACGATACCAAACAATACCTTTTTCAAAGGAAACTCGATCTTAGCAAACGCATATCCTGCCATCGAGCTGAACACGACCGCACACAAAATACGGAAGAAAATCATCAACGCTGTGTTCAGATACAGTTTAGGGAAGGGCAAGCTTTCCATTGCCTGCAAAAAGCTGTCGATTTTCCATTCGCTTGGGAAAATCACGGGCGGGATCTGCATTGCCTCGGCGTTGGTCTTGAATGCGGTCAGGATCATCCAGACAAAGGGGAACAGCATCAAAATTCCCCCTACGCTCAGCGCAATGTAGACCGGAATATTGGGTTTTTGCAAACTGTCTTTCATCCGTCTTCTCTCCTTTACACCTCGTAGTTGACCCATTTTTTCTGTCCGATAAATTGCAGTGCCGTTACGATTGCAATGAGGAATACCGTCCAGATAACGATCGCCGAGCCATATCCTTTGTTGCCTGCGATAAAGCTTTCACGATAGAACAGGTACATCAGGCTTTGTGCATCGGTCAAAGCAGGGTTTGCCTGATCTACCATCATGTAAATCAAATCGTACACACGCAGCGATGCCATCAGGCGCATGATGATTACTACAAACAAAGTAGGCGATACCATGGGAACGGTGATGCAGAAGAACTGCTTTACCTTGCCTGCACCGTCCAGACTGGCTGCTTCGTAGTAGTAGGGCGAGATATTCTGGATACCCGACAAAAGAAGGATCGCATCATAGCCCACCGAACTCCAGATAGAAACGACTGCACAGGTGATGAGAACGATTTTGGGATCGGTCAGCCAGCGGATTTCTGTACCGAAAATCGAATTGATGATACCAAATTCTGCATTGAACATCCATTTCCATACCATCGCTACCGCTGCAGGTGCCACGACCATCGGCAAAAAGTAGATGGTGCGGAAGATGCCACGCCCTGCAATTTTCGCATTGAGCAACACGGCAAGCAGCAACGCAAGAAAAATTCCCACAGGAACAGTCAGCACACAGAACCAGATCGAGTTCCATGTCGCTTTCCAAAATTCCTCACTGGTGAACATCTCCTGATAGTTCATAAGCCCTTGAAACTCATATTTTCCAAACGCCTTCGTCTTGGAAAGGCTTCGGATGAATGTTTCGATAAATGGATAGATGTTTAAAATAAGCAAGCCAAGAATCGTGGGGGCTACCATCAAGTATCCCCAAAACATATCACTGCGATTTCTCTTTTTGGAATTCACAGAAAACCCCTCCTTCTATCAACCGGCACTTGCCTCGTCAATAATGCTTTGCATATTTGCAAGTCCTTGTTCCAAGCTTACCTGATCGGAATAAATCTTCAGCAGCTGGTCGCTTACCTTGGATTTCCATTCGGGACGAGATGCGTTGTTTACGCTCTGAACGCTGTAATCGAACATTGCAGCAACGCCCGAAACGTCGATGTCATAGCCCTCGAATGCACTCGCCCATGTTTCCTCCAGCCCTTCGTATGCAGGAATGGCTGCACCGCTTTCGCCCTGAATACGCTGTGCTTCCTCCGAACCGAAGAATTTCAGCACGTCTTTTACGATCTCCTCGTTTTTGTTATTTGCGCTCATTGCGTAGCACAAACCGTTCGAGATGGTCGCACGACCATCGCCCGATACCGGGTCAGGCGCTGCGGGCAGAGCTGCAACTTGAAGCTTTCCGTTCAGTTCTGGGTTATTTTGCAGCATGGGCAGCAGATTCCATGTTCCCTCAAAGTACATTGCTCCCTGTCCCGACAAAAATGCAGTGCCGGGAGCCTGTTCGCCGAAATATGCTTGGTCGGGGCACCAATCGTAGTCCTGCAAGCCGATATAAAATTCCATTGCTTGCTGGGTCGCAGGCTGGTCGAAGCCCGCTTTTGTCTTGTCCTCGTTCAGGATATATCCGCCGTTTTGATAAACGAAGTTCCAGTAGCCCAGCTGCTCATCGGCGTATGCCATATAGCCGTATTTTCCGGTCGCATCGTAAATCTGTTGGGAAGCAGAAATCAAATCATCCCATGTCCAACTGTCATCGGGATAAGCGACACCCGCCTGATCGAACAGGTCGGCATTGTATACCAGACAGATGACGTCCTTATCTTTCGGAACACCGTACAGCTTGCCGTCGCTTCCCTGTGCGTTCTGTAAAGAGATTTCGGAAAATTTATCGGTTTCTATCAGATCCGAAACATCCTCCAACATACCGTTATCAGCGTATTTCAAAATTTCGTTGGTGTGCATCCAGAAGATGTCGGGCAGTTTGTTGCCGATGGCAGCGGCTTCCAGCTTTGTCCAGTATTCATTCCATCCTGCTACCTGCACCTGAATTTTTACATTCGGGTTCTTTTCTGTGTAGGCATCGCACATTGCCTGCATACCGGGCTTCTGTCCAACGTCCCAAATTTGGAATGTAAGGTTGACCACACCGTCGGCTGAACCGTTGGAAGATCCACAACCTGCTGCGGTAAGCAGCATACCACCCAAAGCGACAGCCGACAAAATGCGTTTTACTTGCTTTTTCATAGGTTTCCTCCTTGCAGTGCATTTGTTGTTTTGTCGATATTGCCAATTTGCCGTTTAAATTTTTGTGCATTATGCATTATACACAATTTTCAACCTTTAAGTTCTGGTTGTATTATACTTTATGCACAACCAATTGTGAATATCTTTATGCAATATTTTATCTCTCAATTTGTATGTTTGATTGCAATTTTGTTGAACTCATATTGCATTTTGGTATATAATGGCTATGAGAGGAGGTTTTTGAATGAGTGATAACCATGTGAAATTTCATGTATTTACCGATGAACGTTTTGTTGACCTGAATCTTTATCAGTTTGGCTACGAAAAATGCGAGTCGATGCATTCTTACGGCCCCTATGCACGAAATCACTATCTGTTCCATTATGTTATTTCCGGAAAAGGCACCCTGTATGCCAACGACAAAGAATATCATATCACAGGGGGACACGGATTTTTGATCGAACCACAGGAGATCACATCTTATTTCGCAGATGCCGACGACCCTTGGGAATATGCATGGATCGAATTCGACGGCTTGCGTGTACGGGAAAGTTTGCAGCTTGCCGGCATCGGCGCACATCAGCCCATCTATACCCCCATCAACCGGCAGGAAGGCATTTTGCTTTTGAACGAGATCATGTACATTGTAGACAACGGTTCTACACGTCCGATGTCACTGATTGGGCACGCCTTTTTGTTCCTCGATCAACTTATCAGCTCATCTTCGCATCAGGTTCCCCGCAGCGGAAAACGGCTTTCGGATTTTTATATGAAAGAAGCCCTCTCTTTCATCGAACAAAATTACCAACGGGATATTTCCATTGAGGACATCGCCAACTTCTGCGGATTGAACCGAAGCTATTTCGGAAAGATCTTCCGCAAAACGATGGGCAAAACGCCACAGGAATTTTTACTCAGTTACCGCATGGCAAAGGCTGCACAGCTTTTAAAAGAAACTTCGCTTTCCATCTCTGTCATCAGCCATACAGTCAGCTATCAGAATCCGCTGCATTTTTCCCGTGCATTTAAAAATATCTACGGTTGTTCTCCACGTCAGTATCGCCAAAAATGACCGTATATCCTCAAAAAAAATTCCCCGCAGACAGCGGGGAATTTTTTTGAAAGCGTACTTGTAACTTCTATTTACAGTGTTGCGGTCAAAATTTCGGTCAATGCGCCGTACAATCCTTCAGGAAGCTGCATTGCAGCAAGCTGTGCCAAAAGAATCGGCAAACGCTGTTCCTGCTGTACCAGACGATAGACAGCATCTTTTATCCAAAACTCGATCTCTGCTTGATTGAGCAACGCAAAACAGCGAGCCTGTACATCATTTTCTTTGGTGATGGCACTGACAGGCAGTGTTACACAAATCTCACTTGCGGTCGGGATGCTCTCCAGTTCCACCCGCAAAGACCTTTTTTCGGGGGCATAGCACACCGAAACGGGTACTTTCTCTCCGTCGACCGTAACGCTGAGTTGTGCGGATGCGTTTGTAAAGCCGACCAATTCGATGCTGTAACTGCGCTGCGACGGAATGAGTGTCCGCTCTCCTTGTGCCGGATAAATGGTAAACCGTGCCTGTTCCTGTTGTTGGTAGACCATTTTTGTGGTGCAGCAGACACCGCTTTGATACTCACAAGTTTCGTTGTCATCCTCGTACAGCTCAAACATACCATTCTTTCCTGCAAATACACGAATCCAAAGTGACGTGGGATTCGATGCTGCCTGCTGCGGAGAGATCTCATTGGTATAGGGCAAAATCGCACCCGCTGGTGCCAGTACAGGGATGCTTTCGATGCTGCGATATAGGTCGATGGCTCGATCACCCTCGTAGATCATGCCGGTATGCAGATCGTACCAAATCCCTTGGGGCAGCCATGCGCTCACCTTGGCACAGTTGACGCCCCGCAAGCGTGGAGTGGTAATGGGTGCCACAAGCAGTTCGCTGCCAAAATAGTATTGGTTTTTGACTTCGTACGCTTTCGCACATCGGGGGTGGTTGTAATACATCGGTGTAACAAGTGGCATATCCTCGCTGTAATTACGGTGATTCATGGTATACAGGTAAGGAATCATTCGATGGCGTTCACGCAGCATCTCGCCCATAACGCCTTCGGTTTCTTTGTTGTAACGCCAAGGCTCCTTGCCGGCAAATTCGCTGCAAGTAGAGTGCAGACGCATGACCGGCGAATACACGCCATATTGTACCCAACGTGCAGTCAGTTCATCATCTTTATACCCCTGCATATGTCCACCGATGTCGTGGCTCCACCAGCCATAGCCAATATTCGATGCGGTCGCAGTGAAATAGGGTTGGAAATCCAGCGACTCCCATGTAACGATGGTGTCACCCGAAAATCCGACCGGATAACGATGACTGCCCGGCCCTGCGTAGCGTGAGAAGGTCAAGGGACGTTTGCCGTTGCGGGCACTGTCCAGAAAATGATAGTGGTTAAAGATCCACAAAGGGTCTAATCCCTCTATTTTACTGCTGGTTCCTTGCTGCCAGTCGATCCACCAGAAGTCCACGCCCTCGTTTTCGTGCGGATGGTGCAGATGCTCAAAATATGCCTCCAAATAGGCGGGGTCGGCAGGGTCGCAAGCAATGGGCTGCTCGGTTTTGGGGTCTACTCCCATCGCCTGCGCCATTTTCGGATAGGCTTCTTCATAGGCACGTACTCCGTCGGCAGGGTGAACGTTTAAAGTCGTGCGCATCCCCATTTGATGCAGTTGTTGTAAAAACCGCTTGGGGTCGGGGAAAAATTCCTTGTTCCATGTATATCCCGTCCAACCGCTTCCGTATTTCGGGTCGATGTCCACCAAATGCCAATCCATGTCAATGACCGCAACGGTAAAAGGCAAATTTTCTTCACGGAACCGTTCCATCAGTTCCAGATAGCTTTTTTCGGTATATTTATAGTAGCGGCTCCACCAGTTGCCCAATGCAAAACGGGGCAGCATGGGTGTTTTTCCACATAAATGGTAAAAATCGGCAACAGCCTGTTTGTAGTCCTGCCCATAACCAAAAAAGTACAGGTCTTGAATGCCTTTTTTACGGGGTTCGAGCCAACCATCCGACAGCAAGATATGCGATCTGCTATCATCCAAAAGCGCATACCCGTTGCGGGACACGATACCACTGCCCAGTAGAATAGCCCCATTTGCTTCGTCCAAGGTTCGTGCAGTACCACCCAAATCAGACACCGGCTGTCCGTAACGCCAAACACTTTGATAATCGGTCAAGTTTCCTTCAAGTTGGATGCACAGACCGCTGGCAGAAAACTCTTTTTCGTTATAGGTCAGCCGCAAAAATCGTGTTTTCAGTTCGATACCGTCGGATTTTTGCGTAAGGGTAAAATCGCACCGAGTAAAATCTCGATGGAACACCGTTTGGGTCGCTCTGTCCTCAAAAATGCCATCGGGGCTGTATTCCAAACGAATCAGCCTGTCAGTAAGCACCGTGATGCGATAGTTTTTTCCCTGCACTTCATTTTCTTTGTATGCTTGTGGGGATGTTTTTACGCAGTATTCTTTTTGCACATCTGTCACTCCCTTTGATTTGCCCTATGGCAATTTTCCAGTTGTATTATACCGCTCATTCTCCGCTGCTTCAATAGGGCATTTGACCCTGAGCCTGCTTTATTTTTCACTAAGAATTTATGTTTTCCACTATTTTTCGGTAAGCTTCACTACCTAAAGGCTATATAAAACGTGCTTTTTATGATATAATTACCAAAATACACATTTTATCAGGGGGGCTTATTTTGCGGAATAAGTTGATTTTCTATATTTGGCTTACACGCCTTATTCGCTATCTGGTCATTCCTATCGTATTTTGTCTGGTACTGATCCCTCTTTACAGTCTTATGCATCAGCAAACCGAAAAGGTCGCCATTGCAGATTCGGCAGAGCAGCTTTCGATGTCTATAAAAATATTTGAAGAACTGATCAGCGATCTTCGCTTTACTACGAATAAACTGTTCAACAGCTTATCTTTCGTCGTACTTGCTGCAAGCGAAGATACAGCACTTGCAAACGAGTATACCAGCCTGTACAGCGCATCTACTCTTTTACAAGACCTTACTTATACTTTAAAATACGTCGACTACTGCTATGCTACCTTCGAGCGAAACCATCTTGTCATCGACTCTTACCGCTTTTTTCGCAATTACGAAACCTTTTATCCTTCTGCGATCTCCTATCAAGACATACCGATAGAACAGTGGAAGTCGCTGAACCAGGACATTTTACAAACCACCTTTTTTCCTGTGCAAACAGTGACATTAAACCGCACTTCTTACCCCGACCAATATTTGACCATCGTACAACCGTACATCAACTTTAGCGAACAGCTGCGGGGCAAGCTCACCTTCCTGATTCAGGAGGACGATTTACAGGCATTGTTTTTGCCGTCGGAAAAATGGCGTGAAAACGGTCTTTATTTCGTCGCTTTAAATGACGGTACTTTCATCAGTAGCCAAAATTACACAGGAGGAATCGAGATCTCCGGAAACCAGACCAAAGTGCAGTCTTACGACGGGCAAAAGTATCTGTTTGTTTCCCGCAACATTCCTATTATAGATGCAAATGTCGTGATCGGACCGCCTTATTCGACCTACGCAGAAAATTTTCATGCTGTAGATATGGCGATTTTATTTTATCTGGGGATCGGATTTTTCATTTGTATCGTACTGAGTTCTGTAATGACCTTACATGAAATCCGTCAGCTACGCCCCATTTTTTCGCTGCTCAAGCAAGATACTCCTTTCAACAGCCGATTGTTAAATGACTTTATTGCCCAAAAATTGACCAATCACAATCAACTTTCTCAAGAACTGGAAAAAACCAAACGTGAACTGGATTACAGCCGTATTGATGCCCTGCTGCGCACAGGTCTACTTTCCGACGGTTCCAAAAAGCAGCTGACTTCTTTACTGCAACTCACCCAGTTCAATTATTTACTTCTCATTCCGACTTTTTCCGGCTCTGATCAACCCGAACTGGATCAGCAGCTATGGATGATGATGATCCAGCAACAGGTTGCACAATGCTATCAAAAAACGCCATTTATGTATCAAACCTTAAGCGGCAGCATTTTGGTGGTTCTTTCTCTGAAAGAAAACAGTGAAACAGAGCAGATTCAGCTTTGCAAACAAAGCGAACAGCTGCACGACCTGCTGGGATTGAAACAGCCGCTTATCCTGAGCGACTGCTTTAGATCCATCGAAGAAATCTCTGGTGTTTATTGGCAGGTAAAAAATATTGCAAGTTATTCGGACGTTAGCCAAAAAGTGAACTATCTGAACGGTGAAGCATTGAAAAAGGTTACCATCACCGACATCAACCATTTGGAACAGCTGAATGAATATCTTCTTTCGGCGTGTACTGCCGAGGCGCAGACCCTGATCGACAAAGTGTTCGATTTGGAAGATTTTTCTGTCGAAAACTTCCAGCAGATATTTTTCAGTCTTCGTGGTATCCTGATCGGCGCAGCACAAAAAGTTGGCTGTGAAGATATTTCTCATCTGTGCAATTTTAATTCCCGCTTATCTGCTCAGCAGCAGGTACAGAACCTGAAAGATTGCTGCTTTGAGATCTGCAACCATGTCGATTCGCTCAAACGAAGCCACAACGAAACATTGCAAAAACAAATTTTGAATTGGCTTAGCGAAAATTATACGAATCCTGCTTTAAATGTGGCAATGGCTGCCGATCGGTTCCATATCTCCAAAAAGTATGTGACCCAGTTTTTAAAAGACCAGACAGGCAAGACTTTCTCGGAATATGCCGAAAATCTGCGTCTTTCGAAAGCGATGGAACTGTTAAAACAGAGCAATTTGGGTATCACCGAAATCTCATTTGCCTGTGGTTTTTCCACCACTAACACGTTCTACAAAGCATTTAAACGGAACTTTGGCATCTCACCATCTTCTGTTCGAAATGTTTAAGGATATTGCATCGAATATTTTTCAAAATACACCTCCAGAATACCATCTATAAAACAAGGGGGCTGTTGCCGATGCAGCAGCCCCCTTTTCTTCCTATCCTATATTTCCCGTAGTTTCCAATGGTAAAATGCATAGCTTTGTTCTTTTTTAAACCGTACCAATACTCCATCATCTTGAGAAAGGATTTTCTCAAGCTTTTCTCCAGCCAAAAATGTCCAATCGGCATTTGCCGGTAGTTGCCGATACACAAAGCTTTTCGCTGGGTATGTTTCGCAAAGAAACAGTGCGTATCCTTCCTTTTCCGACCCGCTCGGCTCAAACAAAAATCCTGTTGCCGAAAATCCGTTCGGCTGTTCGCCAATGGGCACCACATCGCTTTTCCACAATCTATTACGATGAGTGCGGTAAATCTCCACGATCTGCTTCAGTGCCATTTTGTCTTGATGGGAAAGCGATTGCAGTTCCATCCAAAACAACGGCTGTGCTGCGAGGATGAGGGCAAAGAGATGATCTTGGGAATAGTTTATCGGTGCCAGCACATCTTGTCCGTAGCGATGGGGATTTCTTGCACGGTTAAGCACCTCAAACAACATTCTTTGTGCCGGAATATATCGGGACAGCATCCACAGATTGCGTAACGTCCTATATGGATAATAATTGCCAAAATCGGTGTAACGGTTTTCTACAAACAGTGTTCCATACTGTCGCTCACACAGGTAGCCCAATCGTTGTTCGGCGGTAATATCCTGTTGGAGGATGATGGCACCCTTGCTTTCCTGCATCACCTTGTCCAAAAAGCGGATATAATTTGCTCTTGCTTTTCCGGTGCGCAGTTTTACCCCGTCCAACTTAAACGCTGCAATGCCCTCGTTTTTCCACAGATGCAGCAAAACGTCTGCATCTTTTTCCCAATTTTCGAACATATTGGAAGAATCCGGCGAGAACCACAAGCCAAGCGAAATATTTTTTTCGGCGGCTAGCTCTACCAAGGGCACAATCCCTCGTGGAAAACGTGTTGGGTGAATATTCCAAAATCCGCTGTTTGCTGCATAATATCCTTTCCAAACACCGCCTTGTGGATCAGCCGAGTTCACCGTGGTTCCCTGCTGCCAACCGTCGTCGATCTGCACCATGTCTAACCCTAACTCTGCTGCTGTTTCTATCTCTTTTTGGATAAATGCTTCACAGATACGGCTATCCCTTCCACGGTCGCCCCATGTGTTGGACAATAAAAGCGCATGATTCTGCCATGGAGCATTCCAGCCCAAACGATAAAACGCACGCATTTTCGACCACTTTTGTGCCGAATCGCTCACACCTACCGTCCACCGTTCGGACAACCATTCCTGCTGCCCCTGCTCGACCCAATCGCCTTTTCGTATGACAAAGTGATTTCCCTGTAAAGAAAAATGCTTTGAATTCTGTGGAGTGATGGGCGCATGGCAAATCGCCAGCAAGCTTTCTTGCTGTTGCAGTGCATCAAAACTGAAAATATTTGCTTCAGACATCACAACTTCATTTCGGTATACCAAACCATCTTGTTCAAAAACGAGTGTATCATGTACATCTGTCTGGTCTACCAAACGGACGGAATGCCAGCGCAGATGGGTCGGTGGCAGAAAAATCGACACCAACGCATCGCTGGACACAGCCGTGTTTTCTTGTACCGTTTGCTGTTCGATGCCGTCAGCATTGTGTTGTTCCTCGTTGAAATTATCGTTTTGGGGAAGTTTTCCTTTGCATTCGATAAAGCCTGTGATAAATGCACAATTTGGATATAATTCGATTTTGTGTTCTATGGTACGATCTTTTTCTGTCCAAATACACGAAACACACCATTTTTCTCCCGATAGTGCATCTGCCGTCGGCTGTGCCGTCCATACGATATGCGGATCGGAACATCTGCCGTACAGTTCCGCTTTGGTATGTTGCGCATCCTGCCAGCAAAATCCCGTTACTCTATTTTGAAGCGAACGCAAAAACAATCCGCCTTCTAAAATCTCAAATTCTGCCCGCACACAATCATTTTGCAGCACAGCATATCCACCGTCTGCCTGTAATCTGCAATCTCGCCATTCGAACTGCTCCATTGATTTGCACCTCTTTTATTGAATGCTTAATTTCACCGTTGATTTATCGGGACAAATTGTGATCTCCCACAGTCCGGCATGACGCTGTGAGATCGAACAAACTTTTGTATCACAAGTAATGTTTCGCTCTCCTTGCTGCATCGCAACCAAAATGGTGCATGGCTTTTGCTGTGTACAGAAAAGCGACAGCTCTGCTTGTGTGTGATCGGGGTCAAACACTGCTTTTTCCACAAAGGTATCTAATCCTGTCGTGACTGTACCTGTGCGGTAATAGCTCTCGTAGAATTGAACCACCGGTGCCGACAATCCGCCAAATTGATGCCAACCTGCACCACGGCGTGATTCGATCATAAAGTGTTCGAAGCAAAGATAGGAGTTTGCACACTCTTGTTGCCAAAGCTTCAAAATCGTATCCGCAATTTTGAAGGCAAAATCTGCATCACCGTTATCCAATGCTGCTTTGAAGAACATCCACTGATAGGGAATCCAGACGGCTCCGTTCCAGTAGCCGTCGTGACGGTAGTAACTGGCAGACTGGTCAACGGTGGACAATCCGCAATCGCACCACAAATTGTCATCGTTTTTCAACTTGCTCCACAAAATCTGCTGTTGATGTGGCGTACACGCCGAAGCAAACAGCGGAGATGCACCACCTAAGCCCATATTATAGTTGCTACCGTCTGCACTGCGGAAAATACCGCTCGGCTGACCTTGCTCATCGTGCAAAACATACCCGAAGTAACCGCTTTGTTCGTCCCACGAATATTCGTTTAATTTTTGTGTAAAATGTACTGCATCCTGTTGCAGTTGGGCTGCATCTTGGGTATGACCCAGAAGATCTGCGGTGTATTCCAAAATTTTTGCGCAGCGAATGGCGTATGCTGTTGTGATGACCGGCGCACATACTTGACTTAACCGCTGTTCGTGCATTGCTTTTTGCGGTGGATAGTCGTCCCAACCGCCGGAATTATAAAAATAATCCCACGGACGCAACAGTCCGCTTTTCAGGTTCGCCGTAGTGGAATTTCTTGCTTTTCCAACGTAAAACTGATAATATTGCATCAATCGGGGATAGCAATACTCTGCCAGCTGTTTGCTTTGGGTCTTATTAAGCAATTCCGCAAACAGGTAGAACTGTGTCGGCACCATCGACCCGTGATGGATAAATGCTGTTTCGTCATCGTTGGGAGGGGTCAGATAGGCATTGAGGCAATCAAATCCACGGCGCAACGAGAAAGCAGTGAGTCCCATCCCAATAAATCCCGAGTCCTATGTGTACAAACAATCCCACCAACGTCCCGGGGTATTATGACGTATATATTGGCTGCGGGTATATACAGGATATACGACATTGCTGCACAAAACTGCTTGCATCAACTGCTGACCAAGGGCAAATTTTTGTCCGTCGGGCAATACATTTGCAGGCTGCATCTGCTGTTTTGCAGTATCCCAACAGGTTTCAAAGCTGCTTTTTTTGCCTAACCATTCACGACACAATGCCGCTGCTTGCTGTTCTGTTTGCGCACTGCATACTGCGCCATAAATGATTTTGGCCTGCTTTGGCTGCAATGGGATCGGACGGAAAAATACATTCGTAAAATGGCCTTTTCCGTTTCCTTTTAAAATATCGTTCACATGGTCGTGTGCTTTATAACGCAGAAAAATATCCAGTTCGTCATTTTCGATCTGTCGCAGCTGCACATCATCAAAATCCCACAAAATACCGTAATATTCTTCGATATGCGGATATTTTAGGGTAAGGAAATACTCTTCGGGATAGGTCTGGATTTCCGGCACGAAGCCATCTGCCCGCAGTGTTACCGAAATTTCTTCCCTTTCTTCGTTTTCGCAAAGAACAAAACAATCAAGCTTTGCCTGCCCTGTTCCTTGCGAGGTGAGGGTAACGGTATGTTCTCCTTTTTGCACAGCTTTGGAAAGGGGCAGATAAGCGATCTGCGGTTGCTCAGCAGGTGCAAGGGTCAACGTTTCGCCGGTGGACAGCAGATACTCTGCCGATTGAGTACCCTCATTTAAATAGCGAACGCATAGGCATGGTGAATGCAATTCTTGTTTGACTGTAAATGTATAACGAACCCAATCTCCTTTTCCGCTGGGAATCGGCTGCCCAAACTGCCCTTTTCCACCGCTTGTTCCGAAGCCTGCACCTACACCATAACCTTTTATAAAACCTTCTACTGCTTGCTCTGCACGGCGCAAACCGTCCCAGTTCAAACTTTGGTTGTGTCGTGGGATGGCAAATTGCAGGTCGTCGTAGTCGACTGCAAGCACAAATGACGCCGACGACGGCAGTTGTACCTGTGCGCCGGTGATTTTGAAATTTCGATAAGACGGAGAAGGGTCGTGTGCGCTTGCCATATAGTGCAACACCAAGTTTTGCGGAACGTCGGTACAGTTACAGCATTCTGCCCGCACCAGACGTACCTGATCGCTAAGCGGTGCAAAGGAAATGTCGGTATAGACCGCATCTTTCCACATCAGTTCGTGACGCATAGTATAGCAGGACAGATTCGGTGCTGCCTGCCACATATGATATTCCCCTTCAAACTGTACATTAGGAACATCAACACGCCGCCGATAGTACCCAGGAAATACTGCCAAATCGAACCGTACCCCATCGTTTGCTTGAGGAATGTGGGAAATGCCACTGTATAATTTTGTATATGGTCCCCAAGCTGGTAAAGTTAAGTCATGCGTTTGAAATTCTGTCTTCATACTTTCCTCCTTATCCAAGCACAAAACGGCGTTCCCAAAAAAGAAACTCGTTTCGGGAACGCCGCAAAATCTTTTTATCCTTTTACTGCGCCAATCATAACACCTTTTACAAAATACTTTTGCAGGAAAGGATATAGACACATGATTGGCAAAGTAGCCACTACCATGGTAGCATACTTCAATCCATCACCGATGATCTCTACGTCGCCCGAAGAACCTGCCATATTACTGATGTCACTTTCAATCAGCACTTCACGCAACACCATTTGCAACGGATAAAGTGCATGGTTGCTGATATAAAGCAGCGCAGGAAACCATGCATTCCACTGACCAACGCCGTAGAACAGCACCATTACCGCAATGATGGGACCGGACAATGGCAACACGATGCGGAAGAATATACCCAAATCTGTGCAGCCGTCCAGCGAAGCGGACTCCACCAATTCGAATGGGATGGTCGATTGGAAGAAGGTACGCATGATGATGAGGTTATATGTGCTTACCGCTGTGGGCAGGATCAATGCCCAGAAAGTGTCCAATAGGTTCAGGCGTTGCACAATCAAAAAGGTGGGGATCATTCCGCCGTTAAAGAACATAGTAAACACAAACAGCCCCATAAACAGGTTCCTGCCGTAAAAATCCTTACGAGAAAGCGAATAGGCTGCACAGGTAGTGATCGCTACACTGATAGCCGTTCCAAGTACCGTGTAAAAAACCGTGTTGCGATAGCACGCCAAATGCTGTCGTCTTTGAACACTTTTTCGTACATGGTCAGGGTAAAGCCTTTGGGAAGAAACGATACTTCTCCACGCAAAAGAGCCATCGGGTCACTGAACGAACCGCTTATAATGTGCAAAAGCGGAAACAAAATCAATGCGCAAAATACGATCAAAATGCCGTAAATAACCCATGTGAAAACTCGCTCGCTGAGCGTTTCTTTTATTTTTTTCTGCTCCATCACCACAGGCTCACCTCGCTTATCTTCTTACTGATCTTGTTGAACAAAATGATAACGATAAAGTTGATGATCGAGTTAAACAATCCGATCGCTGCCGAGAAACTATACTCGCCGCCTTCGAAAGCACGACGGTATACATATGTAGAAATAACGTCTGCTGTTTCGTAGGTAGCTTCGTTGTACATCAACATGGTTTTTTCATAGCCAACGGTGAAAACTGCACCCATTCGCAAAATCAGCATGGTCATAATGGTGGGCATGATACCGGGCAATGTGATGTGGATCAATTTTTTCCATTTGGAAGCACCGTCTACCGTAGCCGCTTCGTACAAAGAGGGGTCGATGCTGGTGAGAGCTGCCAGATAAATGATGGAACCGTAACCAGCCGATTGCCAAATCTCGGAAATAACGAATACGGTTTTAAAATACTTTGGCTCAGCCATAAAATGAATGGGAGTACCACCGAACATGGTGATAATTTGGTTCAGCAAACCACTGCTGGGCGAAAGCATTGCATTGATCAAACTTACAACAACAACTGCCGAGATGAAATGGGGCATATAGACGATGGTTTGTACGCTCTTTTTAAATACCTTGCTGCGCACTTCGTTCATCATCAAAGCCAAAATCACCGGAACAGGAAATCCCATGATAATGGAATACAAGCTGATACCCAAGGTGTTTTTCATCAAACGCCAAAAATATTCCGACTCAAAAAACTGGATAAAGTATTTGAAGCCCACCCATTTTCCGCCTGTGATACCAAGGGCGGGCATAAAATCACGGAAAGCGATCTGTGCGCCATACAATGGTGCATACATAAATGTGGCATACCAAATAACTGCCGGTAAAATCAACAGATACAAATAGCGATTTCGCCACAACATTCTTCCCACGTGGCTCCATTTTTCATTTTTTTCGAAGCCGGTGGCATTTGTTTGCAAGCCGCTGCACTTTTCATCAACGTCGTTCCTCCTTACCAAAAGCAATACGGCAGTGGACATTTTTGTGTTCACTGCCGCATCCATTTTTCTTCTATTCTAAGGGCATACAGTAAACTAGTGGGTAAATCATGCGTCCAAAGCTTCCTGATAGATACCGATTACAGTGTCGATTCCCATGCTCTTGACTTTTTCCACATAGGTATCCCAGTTTTCGATGGGCTCACGACCGGTGATAAACTTCATAACCATCTCGTCGACATAGGTTTCGATGTCTGCCATTTTTGCACGGCGTTCAGAATCCTGCTCGGAAGTAAAGGACAGAGTACCGGGGATAACATACTCGTTGGATGTTTCGAGGAAAGGAATGATATACTGCTCTTTTGCTTCCAGAACAGCTGCGTCATCCAACTGTTTTACCTGATCAAACATCAGAACCGAGGGCATACTGGTGCCTTGCGAGATGCTGAACGTACCGATTGCCTGCTTTGCAGACAGACCGTCCGGATTGTTGAGAACATAATCGGTGTAAACGGGTTCGCCATCTACCATGTTGTAATGAACGCCTTCAACACCCATGTTAAGCAACATCTGACCTTCTTCGCTGTACATATAATCCAGCCATTCTACTACACGGTCAACATTTTTGCAGGATGCGGTAATGGTAGCTGCAACCACTGCACGAGGCACTTGGTCGATGTTGGTGTGGATCTGCACACCAGCCTCTCCCAGAGGAGGCTCGGTAGCTGCAACGTGGAATCCTTCCACAACAGGGCTCATGGTAGCATTCTGCGAAGCGAGCATACCGCCCAAAGGACCGGCAAAAGATGCTACGATATTTTGTGCCAGTTTTGCACTGAATGCGGAGTAGTCGGTGGTGATGATCTCCTGATCAATGTAGCCTTTATTCCACATCTCGTTCATCCAGATCAAAGCTTCTTTGTACTCATCTTCAATCGGACCGTAATGCACCTTACCGCCGTCGCCCGGATCGGTGTAGAAGTCGTCTACTACACCCCATGCGGGCAGAAGTTGCGCAGACGCTCAATCTCGTATGCACTAAAGGGGATCTCGTCGTTCTGACCGTTCCCGTTCAGGTCGGTGGTCTTTACCAGTTCCCAATAATTTTCCCAATCTTCGATGGTTACCGGACGCTCCAGTCCCAGTTGTTCAAGCCAATCGGTACGCACTATGTACGGCACGTTACCAGAGGGGTTTTCGTCCAACATCGGCAGGTAGTAGATGTTTCCGTCGGAATAAGTGAGCGTGTCCTGCACACCTTCACGTTTGTCCAATTCTGCTTTCAAGTTGGGCATATCGTTTTCGATGTAATCGTTCAGCGGAAGGATCACACCGCTTTCGCCATATTTTAAAATGTCCGTTACGGGAATCTCCATGATAACGTCGGGCAGTTCGGTTTCCATCATTACCAGATTCAACCGCTCGGTAACATTCTGCTCGGGGGGATTGTCAAATTCAAAATTGATGTTGAACTTTTCTCCCATGATTTTAAATACTTCCATCTGATCCATCGACACTTCGTGTGCCGCTTTGCTGCGGAACACCCGAACCGTGATCGGCTCTCGGTCACCCGCAGCCGAACTGTCACCGGATGCAGTGGATGTAGAAGTGGTGCTGCTGGATGAACCGGAACAGCCGGCAAGGAAACCTGCAATCATGGTCATTGCAAGTACACCGCTGATGATACGCTTTGATTTTTTCATGTCGCTCTCCTCCATATAGCAATTTGATAGTTATAAAAACAACCTGTACGCTGTTGTCTTTTTCACTTTTTGCAGGCTGGTCGGTGAATTTTGCTCGCCTGCTAACTGATTCCTAGGATAGCATAGCAAAAGCGTATTTTCAATATGTTTTTGCGCATTTTGCACATTTTTTGCGTCGAATTTGCAGCATGATTTACATACATTTTATACGAATCATTCAATTTTCTTCCTTTCGTCATGCTTCAAGTTCATTTTTCATTCTCGCTGCTATTGACCTTTTAAGGGAATGAGGGTATCCTCAAAGCAGTTGAGTCTTGCACACTCACTCCGCACCAAATCCAACCGCTGCTGCGGAGTCCATCGCCCTTGGAGAGGGGCTTTAATAACTACTACTTTATAATAAAGCAAAGAAGGAAAGAATCATGGCAAACACCATCACCGCCATCATCGTAGGCGCAGGACACCGTGCGCTGCTGTATGCCAGCTATGCATTGCAGCACCCCGATCGCTTAAAAATCGTCGGCGTTGCCGACCCCGACCCGATTCGACGGCAAAAAACCGCCCAACTGCATGGGTTTGGGCAGGAAATGTGTTTTGAAAGTGCGCAAGCACTTGCACAGCATCCAAAACTCGCCGATGCCATCATCAACGGCACAATGGATACACAGCATGTAGAAACAGCGATCCCTCTGCTTGAAAGAGGGTACGATATGCTTTTGGAAAAGCCGTTTGCGGTAAACGAAGCCGAAATGTGGAAACTGCAAAAAACCGCAAAAGAAACAGGGCGCAAAGTGATGATTTGTCATGTTCTTCGCTATGCTCCTTTTTATGTTGCTATCAAAGAACGGCTTTTATCCGGCGAGATCGGCGACATTATCAACATCCAAGCTACCGAACACGTAAGCTATCACCACCTTGCAGTTTCGTTTGTGCGTGGAAAATGGGGCAACGAAGAAAAATGCGGCGCACCCATGTTGCTTGCAAAATGTTGCCATGATATGGATCTGCTGATGTGGCTGAAAAGCGGCATCCAACCGCATTTGATCTCCAGTTTCGGCAGCGATTTTCAGTTCGACCCTGCCAAAAAGCCAGCCGGTGCAGGAAAACGCTGCATGGTCGATTGCAAAATCGAAGAACAATGTTTGTACTCTGCCAAAAAGCACTACATCGACCATCCCGACCGCTGGGCATTTTATGTATGGGATTGTCTTGAGCATCTGGAGCATCCCACCATCGAGGACAAAATACGCTCGCTGCAAACCAACAACATACACGGACGCTGTGTATGGGATTGCGAACATACTGTGGTAGACCATCAATCTACAATGATTCAATTTGAAGATTTTTCGACCGCCACCTTGAACATGATCGGCGGAACTGCCAAGCCTGAGCGAAATATCCACATCATCGGTACAAAAGGCGAGATCAAAGGCGTGTTTGACGACTCGATTTTCACCGTGCGCAAAATCGACACCACCAGTGAAAGTGGCTGGAGCGAAGAAGTGGTAGATTTGGCGATCGGTGGCGATAAGAGCGGTGTTACCGGCTCGCATGGCGGTGGTGATCTGCGTTTGGTAGAAGATTTTGTACAGGTGTTGCAAGGCGAACAGCCCTCGATCTCCTGCACCAACATCAACGACTCCATTAACGGACATCTCGCCGTATTCTGTGCCGAAAAAGCACGAAAAGGCGGAACCCTTTTCACCATGCCCCGTTTAGGTTAAAACAAATGCCCCCCTTTGCGATTTAGGCAAAGGGGGGCATTTCTCGTCTGCTAAAAACGAAAAGATTCAATTTCTCATAAATTCCTCGGAAAGAGGGGAACGGTTAAGGGCATACGCCGACGTTTATGTTGTTATGAGAGCAGCATTCGGTCATTAGTGATGCATACGCCCGATTTTTCTCTGAATTTTTCCAGCAGACCCTCTACCGTCATCTGCGCACGTTCTTTGCCTTGTAAGTCCAGCAATATCCTTCCGCCGTCCATCATTACAGTGCGATTGCCCACAGTCAAGGCACTTTCCATGTTGTGTGTGACCATCAAACAGGTGATGTTACTTTCCTGCACGATGCGCTGGGTAAGGGCAAGCACCTTTTCGGCGGTGGCAGGGTCCAGTGCCGCCGTGTGTTCATCCAACAACAGCAGCTGCGGAGTGACCACCGTTGCCATCAGCAAGGTAAGTGCCTGTCGCTGTCCACCCGACAACAGACCTACCGGCTGAGTCATGCGGTCTTCCAGCCCTAATTCCAACCGTGCAAGCTGCTCTCGGAACAACGCACGTTCCTTCTTTCCAATCAGACGAAACGGAGAACTTTTACCACTTGCTCGCAGATATGCCAGCGACAGATTTTCTTCGATGGTCATATGCGGTGCAGTGCCTCGCATCGGGTCTTGGAACAGCCGACCGATTTTTTTTGCACGTTTGTAATCGGGCAAAAAGGTAATGTCCTGCCCTGCCAATTCGATTTTTCCGCTGTCGGGCAAAAATTCACCGCTTACGGCGTTCAGCAAGGTAGACTTTCCTGCTCCGTTCGAGCCGATGATGCACACAAAATCCCCCTGCTCCAGATGCAGCGACAAACCATTCAGCGCACGTTTTTCGTTCACCGTGCCGGGGAAGAATGTTTTTTCGATATTGGTCAGCGTCAACATTTACTATGCCCCCTTTTCTGCTGCTGCAACTTGATTTTTGTGATGACGGTGGGATACGAGATAGCGATCGCCACAATCACAGCCGAAACGAGTTTCAGATTCGATGCACCCAAATTCGAAGTGAGTGCGAATGCGGTAATGATGCGGTAAATGACCGAACCAAGCACCGCAGCAGCCACTGCACCGACCATACCGCCACGGCGACCCGTGACGACCTCGCCGATGACAAGGCTGGCAAGCCCAATGACCACCATACCGGTGCCAAGGGTGGTATCACCATACCCCTGTTGTTGGGCAAGCAGCGCACCCGAAAGGGCAACGACGGCATTGGCGATGCACAGCCCGACCGTTGTGGTGAAAGCGGGATTGATGGAAGATGCCGACACCATGGCACGGTTGTCACCGGTAGCCCGTAGACTTAGCCCCAACTGTGTGCGCAAAAACCATACCAGCCCCCCACCGCAAATCAATGCGACGGTCGCTGCTACGACCAAACCTCCATTTGAGCCGAACACTTCTTCCGCTTTGGTAAAAATCGTTTCGGTACGCAGCAGTGACAGATTGGATTTTCCGCCCAAAATCATCAGATTGACCGAGATGAGGGCTGTCATGGTGATGATACCGGCGAGAATCGGCTGTACGCCCAACCGTGTCTGCAAAATCGCTGTGATACCGCCTGCCAGCGCACCAGCGACAAGGGCAGCGACAAAGCCCAAGTAGGGGTGTCCGGCTGCTGTAAACGCCGTACAGGTGACAAGCCCCAAGGTAAACGAGCCGTCGGTGGTGAGATCCGCAATATCCAAAATGCGGAACGAAACATATAGCCCCAGTGCCACAAGGCTGTAAATTAACCCTTGTTCGATACTGGTGAGCAGTACAGTCGGATTCATTCCAGAAGTTCCCCTTTCCCTTAGTCGATGTATGCCGATACGGCCACCCCGATAGCAGCAGCGGTCTCCTCGTTCACCACCACCGAAGTTTCGGTCAAAGTCTGCACCGGCAATTCCGATACCGGCGTACCGTTCAGCACTTCCACTGCCATTTCACCGGTCTGGGTGCCAAGCTGGGTATAATTTACCCCCACCGTTGCCAATCCACCGTCAGCGACCATGCTGTCGGCTGCAACGTAAACCGGTTTTTGGGCTGCGATGCCTTCTTCTGCCAAAATGGTCATCGCAGATGCCACGGTGTTGTCAATGGGAGCGAACACGGCATCGCACTGTCCCAACAGGCTTTGTGCGACCGTTTGTACTTCGCCGGTGGTGGTAACTGCTCCCTCTACATAAGAGATGCCCTTTTCGTCCAGATATGCTTTTGTCTGCTCGATCACCGAAGTACTGTTCGGCTCGGCGTTGTTATAAATCAGACCATAACTCTTTACGTCCGGAGTCAGTGTCGCTGCCAAATCAAAAATTTTATCCACCGCTATGGCATCCGATGTGCCGGTAACGTTCATATCGGGTGCATTGGGGTCGGACACCAATCCGGCAGCCACAGGGTCAGTGACGGCTGCAAAGACGACCGGAATGTCGGTACCCTGTACGGCACTTGCTGCCCCTTGTGCAGCGTTGGTGGCAATGGCGATGATAACATCCACATCATCTGCTACAAATTTTTGGCAGATATTGCTGATGGTGGATGGGTCGCCTTGTGCGTTTTGGTAGTCGTAAGTATAACCGTTTTTCAAAGCACCTTCCACACCGTTCTGGGCTTCCAACTGGGCTTCGATAGCAGTGCGGATCTCGTCCAGTGAGGGATGCTCGGCAAGCTGTATCAGACCGATCTTCGGCAGATCGTCCGATACGGCTGCTGTGCTTCCGCTTTCGGTAGTTGTCGAAGTACAGGCGGTCAACATTGCAGCAAACAGAACAACGCTCATCAAAACAGAAAATAACTTTTTCATAAAATTCTTCCTTTCAAACTCTTTGGTGGTGGATAGACGGTTTGCGTGTTTGTTTGCCATCGCCATCGTTTGTGTAACAGTTTCATTTCCCTTTTCCCCCTTGGGGCGTCGATTTGCCCCGAATAAAATAAAAAACAGCACTTATCCTTGCGATTTCACAAGGACAAGTGCTGTTGAAAACACCTGCGGTACCACCTTGATTGCCTGCACGACGGCAAGCCACCTTTGTAGAGATGCCAACACATCCCCCGCCCTGTAACGTGAGCACACGTCAGAAGCTACTGCCACCCGTTGGATGGGTTCACCCTGCCCTCTGCGGTCCATTTACCCGTTCCGCTTTCGACCTCACTCGCAACATCGGAGGCTCTCTGTACGTGCGCTTTCGGTTTTATCTCCGCATCATCGGTTTTGCTTTTCTGTATTAAAGCACAAAATAATTGTAATGTCAAGCATTTTTTTATTGCGGATGATGATTTTTATTTTTGCACCAGTCCACACATGAATTGCAGATCTTGTGCATCCTGTTCCAACTGTACTTCTTCACGCAGCAATGCCATTTCGGGGCGGTTTTCGCACAGCCACTGACGAATGAAGGTATAATCCATGATGCCTTCGCCCAGTACACGGGGACAATACCGATCGCCCTCCAGTACAAAATCTTTGATGTGCATCGCCTCGATACGCTCGCCAAATTCGCCCAACCACTGCTGCCACACCTGTGTTTGGATTGGCTGGTATCTGCGTCTTAACACGTTGGCAGCATCGAAGATCATTTTGAAATGCTGTTTGTCTGCAACTGCATCCAGCAAGGTATGCGTACGCTCTACCGTGCTGAGCGGATGCCAAAAAACAGGCTCGATGGCAAACACACCGTCGTATTTTGCGGCTGCCTCGGCAATGCGCAGCGCACTGTCTACAAACAGCGGAAAACGCACCTCTTTTTCTTCTTCGCTCAGGTTGGCATAACTGCTTTCGCTGCCAACTACCTTTGCTCCCAACAGTTTTTGCAACGACAAACAGTGTGCGATATTTTCCACTGCTTTTTTGCGTATCTCGGTATCAGGGTTGCTCAGGTCTTGGTAACAGCCCATTACGCTGATCTCCACTTGCTGTTTCGAAAATGCTTCGCCGATTTCGGCAGCGGTCTGCGGGGTGATGCTTTGATAATCTGCTATACCGGAAATCGCTTTTGGAATTGCCAACTGACAGGCATTATATCCACGGCTGTGCAGAATCTCTGCCAGCTGTGCTGCCGTATGGGTGCCGTAATCGTGCGCTCTGCAACCTAATTTCACTTTGCAACTCTCCTTTCGAATCTTCCGCATCGTTTACAGATGCAGCAATGCCTCTGCCAATGCCAAAATGGTAAGCGATTGACCATACGCCATAGGTGCAATCAAGATATTTTTGTAGTGTTCGGCATTCATTCCCATACCGGTTCCGCCCGATACTTTCTGTACGGTTCCATCAGCGGCGATATGCGCCAAAATAGCACGAATGGCACGTTCGGCGCACTCTAAGTAGGAATCATCCAAAATGCCAAGGCGAATGCCTTTCAAAATCCCACAGGCAATGGCTGCACTGCCCGAAACTTCCTCATAACTGGTGGGATCGTCCAGAACTGTATGCCACAATCCGCTTTCTGCCTGCAATTTCTTCAAAGCTGCGACCTGTGCTTTATAGGTGTCGATGATAAACTGCTTTACTCCGGCGTTTAACTTACCTTTGAACATTTCCACATAGTCCAAAATGCCCAGTGTAAACCAACTGTTTCCACGACACCAGAAGATGCCGCCAAAATTGTCCATGCGGTTGAAGCTCCAACCGTGGAAGAACAATCCCGTTTTGTTGTCGCACAGGTACTTGATGTGCATCAGCACCTGATGCAGCCCTTCCTCCACCCACTGTGCATTTTGATACTTGTTGCCCATTTTGTTCAAAAACAGAACGGTCATAAACAATGTGTCGACCCACATCTCGTTCTCGTTCAGTCGCACACCCATGCGGTCGCCGTTTGCGCTGGTAACGTGCTGGAATCCGCCCTGTTGGGTACGAGGCAGACAAACCATCAGCCAATTTGCCCAATCCTTGCAAAGCTGCTCGTACTCTGCGTTGGGACGCATATCGACCAATTCTGCTAAAGTGAGCAAGGGTGCAGTGGTGTTGATATTCCGACTTGGCAGACCTGCTGCGATGTTGTTTCGGAACCAATCATCCAAAAAGTCGATGTAGCGCAGGTCGTTTTCGTACTGCATGACCTTCAGCAATCCGTACAGACCGACTCCTTGTGGCCAGTCCCATTCCTGAATGCCAAAGTCACGCTTGAAAAAGCCGATCGCTTCACCGCCATCTTTCAGCTCGTCTTCGTTCTCCGGCTCGCCCAAATGCATCAGCTTATCGATGACCAACTTCAGTTTTGTTCGCAATTCCTGTTCGTTGATATTCATTTTTCGGGTTCGGGAAGCAAATATGCCTCCCTGCCTCCTTTCCAAAACCGTTTATACGCCCTGATTATACATCAACTTCTCCTTGCTTGTCCAGAAAAACGACACAATCCGATTCTATCCAGATTTTCGCCCCATTTGACAAGGAAATACCTGCATCGTATACTGGAACTATCTGAAAAAAGGGGGCTGTATCATGCGAGTTCTTGCATCGGGAGTCTGTGCAGATTCACGGCTTTATTTTCATACACCCAGTGTACAGGCACAGCAGATGTTCTTTTACCCGCTGTGTGCAGGGCATTTTTTCTGCGACAGCACCTATCATGTCGACCGCTTGCAGTACAACAGTTTTCTTGCGATGTACGTAGAAAAAGGCAGCGGATATGTTACGCTGAACGGCGTCCGTACACCTTTGAAAGCAGGCTCGTTTTTGCTGCTGGATTGCTACTCTGCCCATCATTACGGAACACAAGAGGGGTGGGAGATCTACTGGCTGCACTTTGACGGCCCTCTCGCAAGGCAATATTACAACAGCTGCACCGAATGCAGCAATATTTTTAAACTTGCTCAGCCTTTTACCGCCCGACAGAATCTTATCAAGCTTTTTGAAGAACAGCAGAACAAGCGCAAAGTGAACGAAGCCATCGCTTCCCGCCGCATCACAACGTTGCTGACCGAATTTTTGTGCGACAACAACCAGACCGCTCTGCAAGGTGCAAACGGAGCCATCGACGCTGCGCTCACCTATATCGCCGAAAATGCAAACAAACCCATCACACTGGATATGATGGCACAGCAGGCATCGCTGAGCCGTTATTATTTTGTGCGCACTTTTAAGAAAGAAACAGGCTTTACACCGCATGAGTACCTGTTGAACACACGGATCAACATGGCAAAATATCTGCTTCGTGCCGGACAGGAGGCTGTAAAAAGCATTGCTTACCGCTGTGGATTTCAAAGCGAGAGCAGTTTTTGCACTGCTTTCAAAAAGGTGGTAGGCATTACACCGATGCAGTATCGTGAGGGGGCTGAAGAAATCACACCATAAACATTCTGCTTGTAATCACACCTTTCTTTGCATTCTTTGCAAGGCAGGGTGTTTTCTTTTTTTGCAGACATGGACAGAGCAATTTTTCAAAATAAAACAGCAAATAATCAAAACCATAACAAGCTGTTTTATACTATAATACAACATAATGAACCACCGCAACTGCAACGTTTGCAAACAAGAGGAGGAACCGTTTATGTACCATTCTTTACAAGGAACTTGGGACGTGCTGTGGGACGGCAACAAACACGCCACAGCCCAACTGCCCGGAACGTTAGATCAGAACCAAATCGGAAAAAAAGATATTCCCCCTGCCAGCATCCATCCTGACGAAAATGCTGCATTAAAGCCTGTTGACGAAAATGCGCCCATCACCTCCCGCTTTACCCGTAAATATTCTTACGAAGGTGCTGCGGTGTTTTCCCGCACCGTTTCGATCCAGCCCACCCCTCAAAAGCGTGTTTTTCTGGAAGTGGAGCGTGCCCGCTGTCTTTCTTTGCGGGTAAACCGAAAGGATGTTTCGCCTTATCGCCCGCAAAGCATCAGCACACCGCATATTTTCGAAGTGACCGGTCTGCTGAGCGGAAACGACCTCATCGAGCTTACATCCGACAATCATTACCCAAACTTGCCCCACGATTCCATTGTCTACTCCTCGGCAGCGACCGACGAAACCCAAACCAACTGGAACGGCATCCTTGGCTATTTCCGTCTGCGGGAAGAAGATGAGTCTTTTGTTGCAGCCGTGCGAGTTTATCCGCATGGCAATAAGACCGTGACCCTCAAGGTCGATCTGGACAGCACCTGCTCTGTACAGACGACCCTTTCCATCAAATGTGAGGCATTCGCTGCTCCCATCGAGCAACCTGTTTCTATCGAAAGCGGAAAAAGCACCCTCACTTTGTCGAATATCGCCCTGAAACCCGATTGCAAGCTGTGGGACGAGCAAGAGGGCAATCTCTATGAGCTGTGTGCTGTATTGGGTCAAGGACAGCCATACACCACACAATTTGGTGTGCGTGAATGGGGTTGCAGCCCCAGCGGTCGTTTCACCTTGAACGGTCGCACCATCTTTTTGCGCAGCGAGGCAAACTGTGCCGAGTTCCCCGAAGAAGGACATCCCCCTGTTACAGTAGAACGCTGGAAAGAGGTACTGAACACCTACCGTTCTTATGGAGTGAACTGTATGCGGTTCCACTCTCACTGCCCACCCGAAGCCGCTTTTACTGCTGCCGACCAGTTGGGAATGCTGATGCAGCCCGAACTTTCCCACTGGAACCCCAAAAATGCATTTGAAGACGATGTAGCTTATAACTATTACTCTACCGAATTTGAGCAGATCCTTTACACGCTGGCAAACCATCCCTCGTTTGTAATGATCACTTTCGGAAACGAATTGCAGGCAGGTGAACTGGGTCACAAGCGAATGAACGACCTGCTTACCAAAGGCAGAGCATGGGACGATACCCGTATGTATGCCGACGGCTCTAATAATCACTACGGACGGATCGCCTGCAATACCGAGAACGATTTCTATACCGCTCAATCGTTGGGTGAGAAAAAAATGCGTGGTATTTTTGCCGGCGACAAGCAAACCGGTCGCTTGCAGGGCTATATCAACAATCAATACCCCAACGCAAAAACCAACTATTCCCCTGCGATCGACGCCATTCGTGAAACCTTTTCCCGTCCCGTATACAGTTTTGAGGTCGGTCAGTTCGAGGTATTGCCCGATTTCGATGAACTGAACGATTTCAAAGGCATTTCCGACCCTGTAAACCTGCGTGTCGTTCAGAAGAAAGTGGAAGAAAAAGGTCTGATGCCTCGCTGGAAAGAGTATGTCGAAGCCACAGGTGAACTATCCCGTTTGGCATATCGGGAAGAAGTCGAGTCTGTGTTGCGTACACCGGGTATGTCGGGCATCTCTCTGCTGGGCATTCAGGACTTCCCCGGTCAGGGAACCGCATTGGTGGGTATGCTGGATTCCCACTTGAAGCCAAAACCTTTCCGCTTTGCACAGCCCGAAAACTTCAGAAGCTTTTTCTGTGAGCAGCTCCCGCTGGTCTTGCTTGAAAAATATACATATCAGAACACCGAAATGCTCGTTGCCCCCATCCAAATCGCCAACTATGGCAAAGAAGCACTGTGTGGAATTGTTCGCTACTCCTTGCAGGGCAATGGTGTGTCCATCACCCACGAGCTGAGCGAAGGACGTTTTGAAGCCGGAACCTTAACCGATGCAGGTCAAATCGAAATTTCCCTAAAAGAACTGACCCAGCCCACACAGCTGGAACTGACCGTTTCTTGTGGGGATGTTTCCAACAGCTATCCCATTTGGGTATATCCCGAAACACAGCCGGTATGCCCGAAAGAGGTGTACGAAACCAAAGTTCTGGATCAGGCTGCCTGTGCGCATCTGGAACAGGGAGGAACCGTGTTCCTTTCTCCTGACTCGACAAAAGGGGCACTTCCCAACTCGATCCAAGCACAGTTCACCTCCGATTTCTGGTCGGTCGGCACATTCGTGCAGCAGGAAGGTGGCATGGGACAGTTGATTGACGCCTCCCACCCCATTTTCAGCAACTTCCCCACCCAAAAGCACACCAACTGGCAGTGGTGGGCGATGGCAAACCAACGTGCAGTGATTTTGCCCCGTGAAATGGATTGCATCATCACCGAAATGGACAGCTATGCATTCCTGCGTCCTATGGCACAACTGCTCGAGTTCCGCTGCAAAAACGGAACGGTACTGCTTTCCACAATGGGGCTGCACGATTTGCAGCAATATCCCGAAGCACGTGCCTTGTTGGATAGCATCTACCGCTATTTAGGCTCCGGTGCCTGCAAACCAACACAGGAATTGACGGTAGAAGAAGTACAAAAACTGGTGGTATAATTTCACTTTTCCGTTCTCTCTCCAAAAAAGACCGGCAAAGGTCGCACCTCTTTGGTGATTCCTTTGCCGGCCACTTTTTATATCAAGCCTCGATCTCAAACGTTTTGCATTGCTGTCCCGTAAGCTGCTGTGTGCGCTGGTCGGGCTGACCAAAACCAACGAACAGGCTGGCACCACTGCCCTCAAAGCAACGCTCGCCCTCTTGGTCAATTACGCCAAATGCTGTATGATCGACCACAAGTTCTACCTGCTTTTTCTCTCCTGCTGCAAGTTTTACACGGGCGAATGCTGCCAATTTAGGATTGGGAACTTCGTTTTCGGTTCCTTTTACCCGCACATATACCTGCACTACCTGTTCCCCTGCACGGTCGCTGCGGTTTTCCACTTGTGCCGTGATGTGCATTCCCTGCTTTGCAGCGGTGGCATAGTCGACCGACTCCGCCTGTGCATCGGTCAACTGAATATCGGCATAGCTCAAGCCATATCCAAAGGGATACAACGGCTCTCGCTCAATAAAGCGATAGGTGCGCCCTTGCATTCTGTAATCGGTGAAGTCGGGCATCTCCTCCAAGTCACGATAAACCGTGATGGGCAATTTTCCGCTGGGCGAATCCTTGCCGAACAGAATTTCCGCCACTGCTTTTCCGCCGTATGCACCCGGATACCATACCTGCAAAACTGCATTTGCATGGGCATCTGCGAAATTCAAGTCCATCGCACTGCCTGCCATCATGCAGACGATAAAAGGCGTACCTGTTTCCGCTACTGCTTCCAACAATTCTTGCTGTGCAGCGGGAAGCTGTAAGCCCTCTTTGTCGCCCGATGCAGCCGAGTTGCCGGCATCGCCCTGTTCGCCCTCGAGGGTTTCGTCCAGACCCAAGCACAAAATCACTACATCCGAATGCTTTGCAACGATTTTTGCTTCGGCGATGCGGTCGCTTGGTTTTGCCAGCGATTCCTCCCGATTTTTAAATAGGTGCGAACCTTGTGCATACAATACACGGAAGTCGTCACCTGCCAAATCCTGAATCCCTTCCAGTACCGTAATATAGCGTGAAGCAGTACCGTGATAGTTGCCAATAAGTGCAGCACGGCTGTTTGCGTTGGGGCCTATCACGCCCACTGTTTTCAGCTTTTTGGACTGCAAAGGCAAAACGCCATCGTTTTTCAGCAATACAACGCTTTCTTTCGCAGCTTTCTCTGCCAGTTGCAGGTGTCGTTTGCACTCCACGACATCGTAAGGGATGTCGTCCATTTCGGTCTTGTCGAACATTCCCAGCAAAAAGCGAGTGGTAAACAAACGGATCGCCGAACGCTTGATATGCTCTAATGGCAAGATGCCCTCGTCATAAGCGTCCAATATCCGCTGATACGTACAGCCACAGTTTACATCGCAGCCTTTTTCCAGTGCCAGCTTTACGCTTTCCTCCGGGCGTGCGGTGACATGGTGATTTTCGTGGAAATCCCGTACTGCCCAGCAGTCCGAAACGAAGTGTCCCTCAAATCCCCATTTTCCACGCAGCACTTCCTCCATCAAATAGGAATGCGCACAGCATGGCTCGGTGTTGGTGCGGTTATAAGCCCCCATCACCGCCTCTACTTTGCTTTCTACGACACAAGCTTCAAAAGCGGGCAGATAGGTTTCCCACATTTCTTTTTTGCTTGCTTTTGCGTCGAAATGATGACGCAACCCCTCGGGACCGGAATGCACCGCAAAGTGTTTTGCACAGGCTGCCACACGCAGATATTCGCCCTCACCTTGCATTCCTCGAATAAAATTCACACCCAATCGACCGGTGAGATAGGGGTCTTCGCCATAGGTTTCGTGTCCACGTCCCCAGCGGGGGTCACGGAAAATATTGACATTCGGCGACCAATAGGTAAGCCCCTTGTAAATATCACGGTCGCCCTCTTTTACAAATTCGTTGTATTTTGCACGTGCCTCGAGTGAAATGGCGTCACCGATTTCGTAGAGCAGTTGGGTATCGAAAGTAGCTCCCAGACCGATCGCCTGCGGAAAAACGGTCGCAGTTCCGCTTCGTGCCACACCATGCAGCGCCTCGTTCCACCAGTTGTATTCGGGAATGCCCAGCCGCTCGATGGCAGGCGCATCGAACCGCAGCTGCGATGCCATTTCCTCCACTGTCATCTGTTCCACCAGTTCCTTTGCACGCTGCTGTGCTTGTTCTCTGTTCATTGCTCCTACTCCCTTTCTGTTTGTCGGTCATTGCGCACCCGTTCCGGATGCTTTTCGGCTTTGAGTATATCATGTTTGCAGCACAAGAAATAGCCGTTTCCGTTTGGAAAACTGGACAAATGTTCATTGAATAGGCAGAAATTTTTCTTGCATCCAACAGCATTTTTTCGCAAATTTTCAGATGCCACCTTTCAAAAAAATATATCGAAAAAAATGCAATATTCCTTACAAAAGAAAGCAAAAAAGTCGCTAGTGTGCAACTTTTGCCAAGTGTATAATACAGGCAAATCTCGTTGTGCCGCAAGCGCATCTTTTCCCATTCGTTTTTTTTTTTGTGTTTCTCTTATGGGCATCGGAAAACAGTATCAACTTTCGTTCGAAACCGTCATCTGCCCCAAAACCAGGGTCGCTTACGAACGTTTGACACCTTTGGACGTTCTATCACACCACCCCTATTTTTACAACAACATTTTTACCCGTGACGACCAAAAGATGATCTTCACCTCTATGCTGGACGGAAAACGGAAAAATTTTTATCTGCTGGATATGCAAACGCAAGTCGCCACCCAACTGACCGACGATGATGTTTCGGAATTTGGGGGAGCCATCGCAGCACAGGACGAATACGTATATGTCACCCTCAACAATCAGCTTACCCGCATCCACCTGAAAACACTGGAACGGGAGGTCATCTATACCCCTCCACAGGGTTACACTACCTACGATACCCCCGGTATCTCTGCCGACGGCAAATGGATTATCACAATGGATTGGCTGCAAAAAGAGGAAGAAACACCGGGGCTGAGCGGTTGGGAATCCTTTTTGGAAAAAAGCAAGCGTGGCATCACCAGTAAACTGACCCTTGTGGATGTAGAGCATAAAACGGCACGTGTCTTGTTGGATAGCACCAACTATCCCTATCCCAATGTAAAAAATAAACAATGGCTTGGACATCCGCAATTTTGCACCGCAGACGAACAGTTGATCTCCTACTGTCACGAAGGGCTTGGCGGTACGGTGGACGCTCGCATTTGGTTCATCGACCGAAACACGAACAAAATCACCTGTCCCCGCCCGCACGACTTCCCCACCCAGATCATTTCGCATGAATTTTGGTTCAAACGTTCCAAAACGATGGGCTATGTGAAGATCGAAGATGAACGGTCGCCATTCAGTGCGATCGAATTGCTGGATGCCGAAACTTCTACCCATCGTGAGCTCATTCAGCTTCCCCGCTCCTCGCATTTTATCTCCAGCCACGACGACCGCTTTATTATCGCCGACGGCGATTTTTATCCCGACAAACTCTATCTCTATCTTGTCGATGTGCAAGAGAAAACCTACCGACCGCTGGTATACCATGGGTCGATCAGTTATGGGCGAGCCGCAGAAGTCCATGCGCATCCGCTGTTCGACAATTCCGATCAGCATATCATTTTTACCAGCGACTGGCAAGGTCAATCGGCGATATACCGTTTGAAATTGTGACGATACTTACCAAAAGCAGGTGTGTACCGTGAATGATAACCGCATCGAACAAACATTAGAATGCCTTACCGCATCTTTTGAAAAATTTTTGAATGTGACCGACGAGGAATACCTAAACAGCTTAGCTGGCTGGGACGGACAGAATGTACAGGAGATCTTGCGTTACAAAAACTGGGACTGGTTCCAAGGGGTAGGCGTGTACGGATTTTGGAAATACTACTGCTATACAAAGGATGTTTCTCTGCTAAACATTTTGCAGGAATATTTTCAAAGGTCGATCGAAGGTGGACTTCCACGAAAAAACATCAATTCGGTATGCCCCCTTTTGACCTTGTGCTACTTATACGAAGTGCAGCCGAACGAAAAATACCTGTCGGTCATCCAAGAATGGGCAAGCTGGGTCGCAGAAGAACTTCCCCGCACAGAGGAAAACGGCTTTCAGCATATTACCAGCGAAAGCAGGAACGACCAACAACTTTGGGCTGATACGGTATTTATGACCGTGTTGTTTTTGGCAAAAACGGGATCGCTGCTGCATCGCACAGAACACATCGAACAGGCAAAATACCAAATGCTGCTGCATATCAAATATCTGACCGATCGCAAAACGGGGCTTTGGTTCCACGGTTGGACGTTCGATGAAAAAAATAATTTTGCAGATGCACTTTGGGCAAGAGGAAACTGTTGGATCACCTTAGCGATCCCCGAATTGATAGAGATGCTGCCACCGGAATATACACAGGACGCTGCCTGCATGATGCTGCGTCACTCTTATTCGAAGCAGGTGTATGCGCTCAAACAACTGCAATGCGAGAACGGTATGTGGCATACGCTTTTAGATGACCCCACCAGTTATTGCGAAACGAGCGGTTCTGCCGGAATCGCTGCGGGAATTTTTAAAGGTGTCGCACAAGGACTGTTGGACAGCGAATTTTTGTCGGTGGCACAAAAAACAGCCTCTGCTGTGCTGCAAGAGGTCGACTTTGACGGCACAGTACACCACGTTTCGATCGGTACACCGATGGGAAAACAAAAAGAATTTTATAAGACCATCGCTTTTGGCTCGATGGCATACGGACAAGCCCTCAGCATTTTATGCTTGGTCGAAGCACTGAAAGCAACCCACTAAAATCGCTTTGCGAACAAAAGCAATGCCCCCCGATGTAGTTGAGATTGAAACTACATCGGGGGGCATTCATCGTATATGGTCTTCCGCCTTTGTTGGGCGATTCCGTTTTAGCGTTCGGACAGGTTTACTTTTTTAACAAAAATGTTTTGATCTCGTATGGGGCAAATACACAGGAGATGTTTCCATCCTGCACAGGCAACTGTTTCTCGACACGCTCTAACAAGTCGCACTCAAACGCTTGACATTCGCCCAAATCGTACTCCCAATCCAGAGTGGTTTGACATCCGTAACATTCATACATACGAACGACCACCCCTTCGCCGCTTTCTGCTTTTTTGATGGTTTCGCAGATGATATTGTCTGCCGAAAGTTTCAGCGAGGGCAAGCAATCCTCATTGCCGACATTTTGGGCAAAGAAAGTGATGGGCTTACAGTTCAAGCGGTAAGCTTGCTGCACCACGCCACCTGTACGGAAGTCTTCTTTATGGGGGTAGAGGCTGTAAGTAAAGGCATGATGCCCAATGTCGCAATTTTCGTTGGGATAGATGCCCGATTTGAGCAAAGTAAGCGAAATAGTGGCTCCCTCTGCGCTATACCCATACTTGCTGTCATTCAGCAGGGCTGCACCATAACCATTTTCGGAACAATCGACCCATTTGTGTGCGCACATCTCAAATTGTGCCTGTTCACGGCTGGTCTTTTTATGCGTTTGACGCTCGACATTTCCGAACTGAATGTCAGCGGAAATTTTACGGCTGAACAGTTGGAACGGAAATTCCGCTTTGAGCAAATGCTGGTGTTCCTGCCAATCAATTTTTGTTTCGAAGTCGATCCTTCTGCTGTGAAGATAGAAAATAATATTCTGCTCGATGGTGGAAGAACGATATTTCGTTCGAACCCGAATCACTTTCCGGTATTCCCCATCTTCCACAAGCTGTGCATTGCATACCGGCGTGGTAGCAAAACTTTTCAGGCTGTAAGAAGCATCAATGTTCCAACTGTCGTATTCATTGGGGCGATCATCGAACACCTTAAAGCAGTTTCCGGGTGCTCGTTCAGCAAACAGATCACGGTTCTGTTCTTTGTCGTACAGACGCAAGATACCGCCTGTCGAGGAAACAGTCGCCGAATAAAACTCTGTTTCGACACAAATCTTCTCCTGCTCGGCAAGTACCGTACCAGCACCGCTGCTTTGGTCGGTGTTGGACGCAAGCAAAAGCTTGCGAGCTGCCTTTGCCGGCACCTGTTGTACACGATAAAGCTTGGTTCCGTAAGCAGTATCCTGCAAAAATTCTGCACCGGATGCTACCGTTTTCTTTCCATCCAGCTCAATGACCAGATCCGATCCAAAGCTGAGGGGATTCCACACGATAGCTGCATCTGCCTGTGTTTGGTCACAGGGCTTTACCGACAGATTCGACGAGAGCGCACCGAACGAACGGTCTATCAGCTCGGTGCAGATACGTTCGATTTTTTGGTAGTCCTCGGCTGCTTGTGTATACACTTCCTCGATCGAACTTCCCGGCAAAATATCGTGGAACTGATTCAGCAGCAAAAGTTTCCACGCTGCGTCCAGTTCTTTGTGAGGATATACCATTTCGGCAGTTTCCGATGCGAGCGTGGCAAGTGTTTCGGTGTTCTGAAGTAAAAATTCGCACTGTCTGTTTTTCTGTTTCACCGCTCCCATAGAGGTATATGTGCCACGATGGAACTCTAAGTATAATTCACCGTACCACGATGGAACCTGCTTGTTTTGCAGCTCCTGTTCCAAATCTTCGAAAAATTTTCGAACGGTCGAAAAACGTACTCTGGGAAGATTCAAAATCCCGTTTTGCAGCCGCTTTCCCTGCTCGATCATCTCCCGTGTCGTACCACCGCCACCATCGCCGTAACCGTAGCAGGTAAGCACTTTTTTGCTGATGTCCTTGTTCTGGTACCGCTGCCAGCTACCCATCACCTGTGAAGCGTTTTCCAATCCGTTATATGTGGTATTGAAATTTCGCTTGACCGAAAGTTCCGGATACGGGACATAGTTGGTGGTGGTGATAAAATGCGAAAGGACACGTGAACCGTCGATCCCCTCCCAATACACCGTATCGTACGGAAATTTGTTGGTATCGTTCCAACTGATTTTGGTGGTCATAAAATATTTTACGCCGCTCTTTTTCATGATTTGGGGCAAAGCCGCACTGTATCCGAAAACATCCGGCAGCCACAAGACCAGATTCTCGTCGCAGCCAAATTCTTGCTTAAAAAAGCGTTTTCCATGCAGAATATGCCGCACCAAGCTTTCGCCGGAACTCAGGTTGCAGTCTGCCCCCAGCCACATTGCGCCCTCCGTTTCCCAGCGACCTTCTTTAACACGCTCTTTGATCTGCTTATACAGGGCGGGACGGTCTTCTTTAACGAACTGATACAGCTGTGGCTGGCTGGACATAAATACATACTCGGGGTATTCTTTCATCAACGACAGAACTGTTTGAAAACTGCGGGCTGCTTTTTCTCGAGTCTGACGCAAGGGCCACTTCCAAGCCACGTCGATATGGGTATGTCCGATGCTGTACACTTCGCAGACGCTTTCACTGCGATGTTCTTCCAATGTCTTTCGCAGCCATGCACCTGCATCGCAGATGCTTTGTTCTACTTCTTGCTGTCCATTGCGCAGATCCATCATCAGTGCGGCTTTGGTCAGAATATCATACAGCAATATTTTTCGCTCGTCATCTTCCCTCAGCAAAGCCGCCACTTCAAACGCAACCTTGAAGTCGTAATATACTGCCTCGATCAAAGGGTTTACTGCGTGTAGAGTAAGATGGAAAAAATTTGTTTTTTGCGAATAATTGCTGTATGCATAAAAGCGAACGTTGTACTGCTTGCCCGCTTGCGCCACCTGCTCCAAAAGCAGTTCATGGTGATTCATATCCATGGTGCCGGTCAAAACGCCGTTCAAATAGACGAACACCTGTGGATTGTCGGCATTCCAAACGTTGGTTGCGCCTGTATTCAAACGCAGCATCAATTTTTTCCGGCTGCCTGTGCGGGGGTCGTGACCATTGTGTCGAAGCAAAAATGCAGATCTTTTCCGCCCCACGTTTGGTCACGTTCAAACGATTCCCACTCTTTGCTGCTTTGGTCTGGGCTTGGGTCTTTTCCGTAGTCGTAAGGTGTCCAGCGGACTTCTCCCGTAAGCTCCATTTGTTCAGATCTCAAATCCGAAAGTGCTGAGAGTGCCGTTTTTAGATATTGTTCTGTCTGTGTCCGATTCATAACCTGCCCCTTTCCTTTTCGATTTAATTTTACACCGAAACAATTTAATTTTGATTGCCGTATCAGCAACAAAATTTACCTTTTAAAATTTTTATCATGTTTCACAGTGACAAAATAGTTCCGATTTTGCTTGGTTCGCAGGTTTTTATTGCACATTTTGCGCTGGAAAACTGTGCAGAAAAAATTCTGACGACTTACATAGAATCGCCTTTATCAACGATCAAAACTCCCAAATACCAACGGATAATTTACCGGTCTTGCCTGTGCTTTGTAATCGGAGGGAGAGATCCCGCAAAACTTTCGAAACACTCGATTAAACTGGGAAAAGCTGGAAAATCCAGTGTGTTCGCAAATATCCGAAATTTTCATGTCGGAATTTAACAGCAGATACTGCACGTTTTTGATTCGTGTCATCTGGATATATTGCACAACGGTATAACCGGTGACCTCTCTGAATTGATGCGACAGATAGTATGGACTGATGAAAAAATTCTCCGCTAAGGAATTCAGCGAAATATCCTCGCTGTAATGCGAGTGAATGTAGTTTGTTATGGTGTATATTTTTTCCTGCACACTGCTCGTTACATTTTCGGTGTAGCAATTTTCGCTGCGCAAACGGTACAGCATCACCAAGAACTCGGTGAACTTTTGATGCACTGCCAGCCGACACAATGATTGGTCTTCCTGTTTTAAAATCAGTACGATCTCGTTCAGGATATGGTACAGTTCGCTCTGTATTTTCTGCTCGAACCGAAACACAGGGCACGGATTTCGAAACACCGACAACAGTGTTTCAAAATCTTTGGCATATGGATAGCTTTCGTCGGGAGGGATAAGTCCAATAACGATACGATCGCATGGAAATTCTTCCAGATATTCTGTTTGATGCAATATCGACGGGGCGATCAGCACCATATCGTTTGCCATCAATTCGTACCGCTTGCCCTCTACAAAATGATACGCTTTTTGCGAAAGAGGGATCATGATTTCGTAGTAAGAGTGAAAATGCGGGAATTTCATATTGACGGCATGGGTTCGATAACTGTAGTCGAAATTGTAGCAGCATCCATGAAACCTCGAATCGGGATTGACCGTGGCAGAGAATCCTTTCTCGTAAAGAAGTGGAGAATTATAATAGTATTTCATACAAGGCACCTCCATACCGCTAAGTAAAGCATAAAAAGACAAAAAGTGCAACATTCAATTCAAAAATACGCAAAAAAGATTGTAGTTACTGCTAAAAAAACCGAGTATACTTGTCTGTAATGCCTTGTACAGCAAAAACAGACGCTTGGGGATATTTTCACAAAATGAGGTGCGTAACAATGAAAAAAAAGCAATGGGTCGCAATCGGATGTTTTTCGCTTTTGATGTTCGGGCTGAGCATCAGTGATGCTCTGCGTGGCATTTTTTCGCCCGTATTTCAAGAGCGTTACCAACTGAATGAAGCTGAACTTTCGCAACTGCTTACCGTCAGCTATATAGGCAATCTTTTGTTTTTAAGCGTTGGCGGAAAACTGCTTGATAAATTTGGTAAAAAATCGGTAATGCTGGCAATGATGCTGATTTGGGGCTTTTCTCTGTTGCTGAACGTTGTCACCGACAGCTACGGTATGATCTTACTCTCGGTATTTTTTGCACTGGGTACATCAACTTTGCTAAATACTTCGGTCAATCTGTCTACTCCGCTTATCAGCACTTCGTACGCCGGACTTTTGGTAAACATCTTCTTTTTTGTGCAAGGCATCGGAACCAGTGCAAGCCAATTTTTGTTGGGTAAATATCTGTTTTCATACCAAGGTTGGCGTTTGACCTGTATTTTTCTTGTTGGCATCGCTGTATTTTCTCTTGCGCTGTTTTTACTCAGTTCCATCGCTCGCAAAACTCCCTCTGTCGTTGGTACCACAGCTTCTGCGCAGACAGACCTTGCCTCGTCGTATATGCCAAAACGGATCGTTTTCTGGATGTTTGCTGCCATGATGGGTTGTTATTTTATTGCAGAACACAGCGTAATGAATCGCTTGATGTCCTATTGCTTGACCGAATTGCAGATGGAATCGGCACAGGCATCTGTGATTTTATCCACCTTTTGGGCAAGTATGACGGTGGGACGTCTGATTTTTGCACCCGTTGTTCAAAAACTGGGAAATCAGAAAAGCATCACGATTTTTGGGGCGACCAGTGTTATTTTGTTTGCCGGAGGCTGTATTTTGGCACGGTCGGGCGTCTATTTGTTGGCTATTTCCGGATTGGCAATTTCTATCCTATATCCCACCATGCTTCTTTTCTTGCAGCAACTTTACCCCGCCAACTGTGTGGCAGCAAAAACAGGTGCGATCATCAGCATCGCCACCATTGCCGACATCGTATTCAATGCCGGTTTCGGGTTTGTTCTTGCAAAAATTGGATATCATGCAGGATTTTTGATTTTGCCCTGCTTTTTACTCGGATTTTATCTATTGTACCTTGTTATCGCAAAACAAAGCAAAGTACATACCTCCTAAAACAGATACGCTTATCTACAAAGAAAACGGCTCTATGTGGTAAATCGAACCACATAGAGCCGTTTTTATTATAAAGTCTGTTTTAAAACAGGCTGTATCACAGCACCACGCCATCTTTGAAGATGGAGATTTCACGATAGCCGTGGCGTTCACTCTGGGTCTGGGTTCCGCTGGCTACTTGCAGCACATAGTCCAGCAGACGCTCGCCGGCTGCTTGCAGGGGTTCACCCTCGGCGACCGAACCGGCGTTGAAGTCGATCCATCCCGATTTTTTGCCTGCCAGTGCATTGTTGGTCGAGATTTTCACGGTGGGAGCAGGTGCGCCGAACGGCGTTCCCCGCCCTGTGGTGAACAGCACCAGATGTGCGCCTGCTGCGGTGAGTGCGGTGGCACTGACTAAATCATTGCCGGGGCCGCTGAGCAAGTTCAAACCAGCGGTTTTTACCTGCTCGCCGTAGCCGATGACATCCACCACCGGCGCACTTCCGCCCTTTTGCACACAGCCACAGGATTTATCTTCCAGTGTGCTGATTCCGCCCGCCTTGTTGCCGGGGGAGGGATTCTCGTACACCACCTGCCCATGCGAAACGAAATACTGTTTGAAATCGTTGACCATGCGAACTGCTTTTTCAAACACTTCTTGGTTTACGCAGCGATTCATCAAAATCGCCTCGGCTCCGAACATTTCCGGCACTTCGGTCAAAATGGTGGTACCGCCTTGTGCAATCAGCAGGTCGGAAAAACGCCCAACGGTAGGATTTGCAGTGATGCCCGAAAGCCCGTCCGAACCACCGCATTTCATACCGATGACCAGTTTGGATGCAGGAATTTCCTGACGTTCAAAGCCTTTGGCATACTCGGCAAGTTCGGCAAGCAGTTTGCTGCCTGCTTCGAACTCATCCTCGACCTCCTGACAGACCAAAAATTTCACTCTCTGCTCGTCCCATTCACCCAGTTCTGCCTTAAATTGCTCTTGGGTCAGGTTCTCGCATCCAAGGCTCAGCACCAACACACCGCCTGCGTTGGGGTGGTTGACCAGTGCAGCAAGCAGTTTGCGTGTCTGGGCATGGTCATCGCCCATCTGGGAGCAGCCGAACGGATGCCCAAAGCTGTACAGCCCATCAATGCTGCCCTGTACAAGATGCTGGTTTTGCTGCACCAGACGCTGTGCAACACCGTTCACACAGCCGACTGTCGGAATGATCCACAGCTCATTGCGGATAGCTGCCCTGCCATCTTTGCGCAAAAAGCCGTTGAATGTTTTTGCGGGCTGCGGTTCCAGTGGCTGAATCGAGGGCTGATAGCAATACTCTCCCTCCTCCGACAGACCGGTACGCAGGTTGTGGGTATGTACCCATTCGCCGATATGGATATTTTCTTTTGCAATGCCAATGGCATAGCCGTATTTCTGGATGGGCTGCCCCTCTGCAATCTCCTGCACTGCAAATTTATGCCCTTGTGCAATATCCTGCTGCAAGGTTACAGAACCATTTTCCAGTACGATCTCCTCGCCTGCCTTTAGCGGACACAATGCCACCGCCACATTGTCGGTGGGATAGATTTGGATGGCTTTCATCTTCTCCTCCTTACAGGCAGGCTTTCATTGCCTCGTACATACCCTTTTGCTCGATTTCCTCCAATGCCGCAGTCACTGCATCTGCAAAGCCTTGCAGTTCGTTCAAATCTTCGCCCCACATCTTGGTGTTTGCACACACTGCTTTCGCCAGTGTCGCTGCATCGTCCTGCTTATGCTCCAGATAGAACTCCAGTACCCAGCGGTCGTCCTGAATCGAATATTCGGTTTCTCCACGGTTTGCCAGCAGTGCGGTATCGGTCAAGGTGTGTCCCTGATGATAGAATGCGATGTAAGCCGCAAACGAGAATGTGATGCAGCTGGGCAGCTTGCCGAACTGATTCAAATAGCCTTTCAGACTGGGCAGCACACGGGCTTTCCATTTTGCGGTCGAGTTCAGTGCGATGGACAGCAGCGCATGGTCAATAAACGGATTGTTGAAACGGTCGGTCACTGCTGCTGCAAACTCGGTCAACTCCTCTTTTGGCAAGGTCAAGGTGGGGATGATCTCATCGTAGATGGTCTTTTCCATGAATCCACGAATCACATCGTCCTGCATACAGTTGCGCACGATGTCCTGCCCTGCCAGATACGCTGCCAGTACCATACTGGTATGTGCGCCGTTCAAAATACGCACCTTGCGCTGTTTATACGGGGTGTGGTCATCCACCACCAGAATCGGCAGACCTGCCTTGTCCACAGGGAACTCCTCTTTGATGCTCTGGGGGCCTTCGATGACCCAGAACCCGAAAATTTCACCGGTGTCGATGAGGTCATCCTGATAGCCCAACTGCTCGCACAACTGTGCAGCCTCTGCACGGGGATAGCCGGTCACGATGCGGTCGACCAATGTGGAGCAGAAGATGTTCTCTTTCTCCACCCACTGTGCAAATTCAGCAGACAGACCCCACTGCTTGATGTACTGTTCGACACAGCGTTTCAGCTCCTGTCCGTTGTGGTCGATGAGTTCGCAGGACAAAATGATGAAGCCGTTCAGCCCCAAAGTATAACGCTCGTACAGGAAACGGGTCAGTTTGCCGGGGAACGAAGATTGCGGCTCGTCCTCAAATTTGCAGGCAGGGTCGTAAACGATGCCTGCCTCGGTGGTGTTGGACACCAGAAAACGCAGGTCGGGATTTTTTGCACAGTCCAGCAATGCCTGAAAATCGCTGTACGGATTCAGGCAACGGCTGACGCAGGAAATCACCCGTTTTTCGTTCACCTTTTCGCCGTTCTGCATTCCACGCAGATACAAGGTGTACAAGCCCTGCTGCTCATTGATCTTATCGGTCAAGCCGTTTGCGATGGGCTGGCACAATACCACTTTGCCGTTGAAACCGGCGGTTTCGTTCATCACGTCGATGAAATTTTCTACGAATGCACGAAGAAAATTTCCCTCGCCGAACTGCAAGACTCGCTCGGGGGCGTTTTCGAGTAGATAGCCATCATAGCCCTGTTCTTTCAGGGTGTTATAGCTGAGTTGTTTCATTTTGTTCTGTCCTCCTTTTTATACTTCAAACCCAAAAAATTCGACTGTACATACTGTTATAATAACAGATGTCTTGCACAAACGGCAATACTTGAAAACAGGCTCTTAGTTGCAGCTGTCTTCCACAACGAAATAGTCGTATTCGCCATATCCTTTTGATGGTTGATTGGTGCGGTTCGCAGCCCAAAGGCACAGTTTTGCACCTGTCCATGTGGAATTTTGAAGGATATGTTTGGTAGCAAGATGTTGATAGGTGATTCCATCGGTGGAATAAGCGTAATGATACGTTTTATTTTCGCTCAGGCAAAGTTTCAGCCATACCTGCGAGTCGTCCAACCGACAAACGGTTTTTACCGTTTCTTCTGCCTTTCCCTGCCATGTTTTTTCAATTACATGACCACTTACTTCATTCAGCGCATATCCATTCTCGGTACGCTCTATGCAGATATACGAATATTCATGTCCGACCATGCCCAGACCTGCAAAATCGTGCGTTTTTTCGTCTTTCAAGTTCAGTTTTGCGGTCGCCATCAGTTGATTCGACTGCGGGATCTGGGTAAGTACATTCGGGGCGTACCACAAAAGATTTTCTCGTTTCGGATTTGCCCAGCAGTAGAGCGACAAGCTATCGTTCTGGCTGGAAAGGCTATAAAAATCGGGGTTGGGATTTGCTTGCCACTGCCACTGCAAGCCCAATTTTCCGTTTTTAAAGTGATCCGATGTTGCAATTTTATATTGCGGAGCGTTTTCGACC
>CALWZD010000124.1 GCA_944385945.1 uncultured Anaerofilum sp.
AGTTACTTCGTCGCTTTGCATATCGTTATATTGTTCCTGCGCTATGCTCTCCCTTCTTCTCCTTGAACTACTTGCTCAATGCATTTGTTTTCTTTCCTCTTAAAAGCTCCTTTTTATCCATTAAAAAGGCATATTTTGACTAATCATGCTAATGATAACACACTTCATTGTGGATTTCAATAGATTCCTAAATAATTTTTCATATATTTTTCACATAGAGAAAGACTACATCAGGAAGGTGTTTGACTGAAAATTCATCGGAATTATGTTGTGTTTTTAAAGTTTAAAACTGTTGTTAAGCGGCGCAGAGCATTGCTCATACTTTAAAAATTGATTCATTTTTTTCATTATTTATTTTTTATTTATTAATAAAATATCTTTAATTTAGAAACAAAAAAGCCTGTTCCAATAAAACTATCGGAACAGGCTTTGCGCAAGACGAAATCCATAAAAAGTGCATTCTCTTGCCATCACTCAAATTTCTGCATTTATTCTTTACACTTGCATATTTCCGTTTCTGGTTCAAGTGCAGTTAGCTGAAGCAGACGTTGCATCGCCTGCTTGCTTCCCTGCTGACTAATTGCATAATGTGTCCATTTTCCACTGGTTCTGGCATATACGATGCCGGAATCACACAAGATTCTCATATGATAAGAAAGTGTCGACTTGCTGATTTGCAAATTTTCAAGCAGTTCACACGCACATTTTTCTCCACTGCGCAGTAACCGCAAGATTTGAAGTCTGTTTACGTCGCAAAACGCTTTAAATATTTTTGCGTCCTGTTCATAGTTTTCCATTTTGTGGTCCCTTTCTGGTATCGTATACCACTTTTGCGTTTTCACTGATAGTATACAGGGATTCATAAATGAAAGTCAATCTTTTTATGCTTTATCGTTTAAAATCTTGATGAATGCAAATTTTTTATGGTATATTATTTGTAAGACCTATGGACATTTTTAAAAGGAGATTGATTGGCAATGCAGATTGATTTTATGACTACTTTTCAAAAATGTCTAGCTCTGTTCAATCTATCTTTGCTACGCATAGAGTCCCCTTTCCAAAAATTAGAAAATTTCGATCTTGGACTACGGTTAAAACTTGACCCTCAATTCGATTGGGATTCGTTTGGAAATCAGCTGTTAAAGATACAGACCCCTGCTGTTGTTATCTTAACAGAAGACTTTTTAGGTATTCACTATGCTTCTTTTTCTTTGAGTGATGAAAGTGCCGTTTTGATTGGGCCATGGCAAGGGGAACATCAGCTTTTGTCGCTTCCGCCTTCGCTAGAGGAAAAGTTGGATTCCGGTACCGTCACTGCAATCAAGGCTTATTTTCAGGCTGTACCACGAGTGAACGAACAAATGTTGATCGGCAATATAATTGCATTTGCTGAATCGTTATCTCCCGATCGATCGGTCAGAGTAGAAAAAATGATAGATTTGCCGGCATTTTCTTTGCCTCATTTACAACAAAAAAAGAACCATTCATTGTCGATTGAAGATTTTCCATCTTCCTTGGTTCAGCAACGTTATAACGCAGAGAATGCTTTTTTAGATGCAGTTGCAACCGGAAGCATTAAGCAGAGCATACAAGCATACCAACAATTTTCTCGTTTTGATTTAGGGGAACGCTTTTTGGGGAATTTGCGCAGCGAAAAAAATGGATTGATCATTTTGAATACACTGCTGCGAAAAAGAATCGAACAAACCGGTGTGCATCCACACTATTTAGACGCCATCAGCACTCGATTTTCTTTTAAAATCGAAGACCTTTCCTCAAAAGAACAAGTTTCACCTCTGCAAACAGAAATGTTGCGGGAATATTGTATCTACGTTAAAAAATATGCAAACCAAAGTTACTCTGCGACTATCCAAACAGTGATCGACCATATCCACCTGAATCTAAACAAGCCCCTTACCTTAAAAAATCTTGCAGAACTGGGTTTCGTCAGCCCCAGTTATCTGTCCAACCTTTTTAAACAGGAAACCGGTATTACCTTGACCAATTATATCCACACGCAGCGAATGCAATATGCTGCGTACGAATTGCGCACTACTAAAAAAAATATCACCTCGATTTCTGCTGAAGTCGGAATTTCGGATGTGAATTACTTCACCAAATTATTCAAAAAAGTTTTTGGATGTACGCCTACACAGTATCGACATCTGCAAACTGGTTCAAAATCATAAACAAACCCACTAACTTTGTCTGGATTCTTATACAGACAAATAACTGCCCTTATATCTTCACATCTGTTTGTGTCATCCGAAGCATACCTAAATTTTATACGATTTTTTCTTAAAATATTTCTAGAACACCGGTTTTTAAATGGGTTATAATAATCTACATGGATTTTACGAAGTCTGCACATTTTTGACAGGATAAGGAGTATTTATGGCAAAAAAAGCATCTGAACACGTTCAATTTTTCCACAATCAAAATGGCCCCACTATCGGGACCGTTTCCCGTAAAGTAATCGAAAAAGACGGTCTGTTCTTCAAAGACATTGACGGCTCGGGCGAATACAAACCCTTTTGTGATTGGCGTTTGCCTGCATCTGAACGTGCCAAATCCTATGTAGAAACTTTGACCCTAGAAGAAAAAATCGGTCAGTTATTTATCTCGGATTGGCGTACCGCTGCAAAACAGTCCGACCCCAGCAAGCTAGACGAATCCGGATTCTTGGACGAAGGCGAATTTTCCGGAAAAACTATTTTTGGTGAACAGCACCTGCCCGGAACAAGTACCCTACTGAAAGATTGGTGGGCACGTCATGTCATTTTGCGAGAAAATCCACGTCCGGACGAGTTGGCAAACTGGATCGACCAGCTACACGCTGTTGCAGAAGAATGCGAACATTTCGTTCCTGTTCAGGTCGTTTCCAACTCTCGAAATGAAAACGGAGAATTAGTTTATGGTATGAACGATGCTTCCGGTGTGTTTGCAGCATGGCCCGGCACCCTCGGAATCGCCGCTGCTGTTCGTGGTGATAGCATCGAGGTCGTTGACCGATTTGCAGATTGCGTTCGCCGTGAATGGGATGCTGTTGGTTTGAAAAAAGGCTATATGTATATGGCTGATGTTGTAAGCGATCCCCGCTGGCAAAGAAGCTACGGCACTTTTGGCGAAGATCCACAGTTGGTGCAACAAATTTTTGAGCATCTGTTGCCTCGCATTCAGGGCAGCAATGAGGGTGTTACTCCCGATGGTGTTGCTATGACAGTAAAGCACTTCCCCGGTGGCGGTCCCCGTGAAAACGGCTTCGACCCGCACTACGCTATGGGACAGTGGAACGTATATGCCACCGAGGGAAGCCTCAAGAAATACCACCTGCTCGCATTCCAAACGGCAGTAGATCACAACGCCTCTTCCATCATGCCCTACTATTCCAAGCCTGCAAAACAAAAAAGCGTTGCCCAGACCGACCTTCAAGGCAACGAGGTCGAAATGCTGCCATATGGCTTTGCGTTCAACAAACCTTTTATCGACGGAATGCTGCGCAACGAAATGGGCTTTAAGGGCTATATCAATTCAGATACCGGCATCGTACACAACATGAAGTGGGGCGTTGAGATGCTGGATGAAGCAGAGCGTGTTGGCTTTGCAGTAAACCATGTCGGTGTTGACTTGATCAGTGGTTTGTTTGACATCGAACACGCAAAAGAAGCACTTGCCCGTTCTACTAACGGTTATTACGATACACACCCCATCCCCGAAGGATTCCGTGTGGAGGAGATCGTGCTTACCGAACAAGCACTGAACCGTGCTGTTACCCGCACTTTGACAGAAATGTTTGCTCTGGGAATGTTTGAAAATCCCTATCGTGACCCCATGAAAGCAGTCGAAGTAGTTACCAACAACAAAGCGGACTGGGACGAAGCAATGCAGACCCATCGCAAATCTGTTGTACTTTTGAAAAACGACGGCACACTTCCTTTGACCGCAGATAAAACAAACGGCAAAAAAGTTTATGCTGCTTGTTTCTGCAAAAAACAAGAAAATGCCGACAAAGCGACCGATGTTCTGCGTACCGCTTTGAAAGACAAGGTCGCATTGACAGATGATTTTCAAACAGCCGACTTCGCCATTTTGCTGCTCACGCCGTCCTCCGGTGAATACTTCAATGCAACTCCCGGTTATTTGGAGTTGGACTTGTGCGAAGGAAAAATCGTTCCCAATGTAGACGAAGTTAGTCGCCCCACCAAAGAAACCCACACCGAAACCACCTTGAGCGGAATGCAAAAAATCCGAGATATTGCAGCTGCCGTTCATAAAAAGGGTGGTAAAGTCATCTCGAATATTAACGTTACCCTTGCATGGCAGGTTGGAAATGTGGAGCCTTTGTGCGATGCTTTGACCGTCGGATTTGACACCTACCCCCAAGCAACGCTTGACGTGATGTTTGGAGAATTTTCTCCTGTGGGTCGATTGCCGCTCACTTTGCCCCGTGGCGATGAAGTATTGGCTGTCGACGAAAATGGCGTATGCATAAGCCCCAACGATGTCCCCGGATACGACAAAGACCAATATATGCCCGACCATCTCAAAGACGAAAACGGAAAAGCATATGCATATCGTGATGCCAACGGAAATTATTACGAGCTGAACTTCGGTTTACGGTACTAAAATCGGTTTTATTGGGGCGCACGGGCTACATGAAAACAGCTTGTGCGCCCCATCTTATCTTTGACTTTTCTTCTTTTACATCGTATAATGATGGTATATTCCCCTTTCAGGAGGACTTAACGATGTATAAAAATATTGTATTCGACTTGGGTGGCGTCGTTGTAGGCTTCGACCCATTGAATTATCTTGCTGACCGTTTTCGGGATGAAGCATTGGAAGATGAGCTGTTCCGCATTACTTTCGCCTCTAATGAGTGGAGAAAAATGGATGCCGGTGAACTTACACGAGAGCAGGCAGAACACGAAATGCTGACGGTAGCAAAAAAAGCCGGGCATTATTTTGAGGTGCAGGGCATTCTCGACGATTGGACGAGTATGCTTCGTACACAGCACAGCGTTGTATCCATCATAAAGCAACTGAAAAAACACGGTTATCGTGTATTCTTTCTCTCCAATATCTCCCGTGATATTTTGAATCTTATTGAACAGCGAGATTTTTGGCCCCTTTTTGATGGCGGTGTTGCAAGCTGCGAAATTTTGGTGAATAAACCATCTCCTCAAATTTACGAAACGCTGATCGACCGTTATCATTTAAACAAAGAAGAAACGCTTTTTACGGATGACAATCCCGTAAATGTCAAAGCTGCTTATGATCTGGGCATTACTGCGATTCAGTTTCAGGGGGCAGAAAGTCTGTTAAAGTCGTTGACTGCTTATGGCATTGATTTGAAGCGGAAACCCAATAAAGAAAAAAATAAAAAGCGAACTGCCAAAAAATAACCTGTTGCCGCCTTTTAAAGGGCGGCATTTTTTATTGGTTAGTTATTGA
>CALWZD010000125.1 GCA_944385945.1 uncultured Anaerofilum sp.
ATGCAGCGCTGCGGTCTACCTTGCTGGGGTCTTTACCCGAAAATGCACCGCCACCGTGACGAGCATAGCCACCGTAGGTATCTACGATGATTTTTCGACCAGTCAAACCGGAATCGCCCTGCGGGCCACCTACGACAAAGCGACCGGTGGGGTTGATGTAATATTTGGTGTTTTCGTCCAGCAATTCTGCGGGAATAATGGCACGGATGACCTGCTCCATGATGTCTTTGCGCAGTGTTTCCATTTCGACCTCTGCCGAGTGTTGGCTGGATACTACGACTGCATCCACACGCACAGGCTTTCCGTCATGGTACTCTACTGTGACCTGACTTTTTCCGTCGGGACGCAGATAATCCAATGTTCCGTTTTTGCGCACTTCGGTCAGACGCTTTGCCAACTTGTGTGCCAAGCTAACAGGCAGCGGCATCAATTCGGGGGTTTCGTTACAAGCATACCCAAACATCATGCCCTGATCGCCGGCACCGCCAACTTCGTCGTTGGTACCCATTGCAATGTCGGGGCTTTGTTCGTCGATGCTGGTAATAACAGCACAAGTTTCAGCGTCAAAACCGTATTTTGCACGGGTATAACCAATATCACGAACAACTCCACGGGCAATGCTTGGAATATCGACATAACATTTGGTGCTGATCTCGCCCATAACGTGGATCAAACCGGTAGTACAGGTAGTTTCACAAGCCACACGAGCACTGGGGTCTTGTGAAAGGATCTGATCAAGAATCGCATCACTGATTTGGTCACAGATTTTGTCGGGATGACCCTCGGTAACCGATTCGGAAGTAAACAGTGTTTTTACCATTATAACGTCCTCCTTATGTTGTAAGATCTACATCGCATTTACGATGTGAAAAGCTTATAATCTTCGCTTGCAAAAACCGATGTAGGCTTTGTAAATATAACAAATAGAATTTTCCATAAAAAAAGCGCTCGGGGAAAAACCGCCGAACGCACAACGCTTATCTCTCGGTTTCCCGCAGGATTTGGCACCTTACACAGCTGTGCAGGTTGTCGGGCTTCATCGGGCCTGTTCCCTCCGCCTCTCTTGATAAGAAATATTCTATTTACTGTTACATATTATACTCTGTTTTTTTGATTTGTCAACAAATTTCTACACAATCAAGCAATTTTAGTTGCATCTTTCTGCTTATCCTGTTATCATTTTTGTATATCGCCGTTTTGGCATTCTTATTTTTAGTATCTTTTCGTTGTGTTAGGAGCGATTTTTATGCATATTCCTTCTCAGTATACCACAGCACTTTCTTTGCCTGAATTTTCTCAGGCTTTACAACAAGCCCTTTTGCCCAGCAAAGAATACGATGTAAAACAGTGGCTTTATGTGCCAAACCATTACTCCGAATATCGTTATATCCTTGGCACCCGTGGAAAAAAGCCCTTAATTTGCGTTGGCATCAATCCCTCTACCGCTGCCCCCAACGCACTGGACAACACCTTGAAATCGGTAGAACGGGTCGCACTTCATAACGGATACGACAGCTTCATCATGTTCAACGTATATGCACAGCGAGCTACCAATCCCAAAGATATGGAGCCAGCCTGTAATCCAATGCTCCATCAGCAAAATATGCAGGCGTTTCGATACGTATTAGAACTTTCCACCCAAACGCCTGCTATCTGGGCAGCATGGGGGACCATCATCGAAATGCGCCCCTATCTTTCCGCTTGTCTTCGGGATATGATCTCGATTGCAACCGAGCACGATGCCCTCTGGTTTACCGCCGGCAAACGGTCGCAAAAAGGGCATCCACATCATCCTCTATATTTAAAAAAAGATTCCGCTCTGGATCCATTTGACCCCATTGAATATTTGCGTTTGTTTGAACGATGAGATTTGGAAACAATAAAGACCGGTCTGCATTTGCAGATCGGTCTTTATTTGTTACGCTTGCGGTTGACCTTGTGCCAAATATTCTTCCAGACACAAGCCGCTTTCTTTGATTTTTTGCGCCTGTTCTTGCCCTACGTAGCGGAAATGCCACGGTTCGTACACCATACCTGTGACCTCCACTTTATCTTCCGGATAGCGCAAGATAAAGCCGTATTCCGCTGCGTGTTCCATCAGCCAAGCAAATTCTTCTGTTTCATCAAATGCAATACTGGTGCTGCTATGTGCTGAATCCATCAAATCGACAGCCAGACCCAAGCTGTGTTCGCATTCCCAATAACTTGGTTCTTCCATGCTTGCCAGTGCAAGTGCATCTTCTTCGGAATAGCCACGATTTTTATAAGCTCGTACTTCTGCTTCGTGGCGGTCGGTTTGTCGGTTTACCCCTCGATACCCGGAAATCACTCGAAGTTCGGCTCCATCTTCTTCCGCCGCATCCATCATTTGTTCCAGTGACTCTATGATTCGTTCATCAAAATAGAAACCGCCACCGAACGAAGTCATCTCCTGCTCACCGTAAGAGTCGGGCAAGGGATTTTCTGCATTGACCAATTTCAAATACCACTCATCCCGTGGGATGTCGTCCACCGGTGCAGCAGTTGATTCGACGACCGGCTGCTCTGTCACGGTCACTTCGGCTGGAATCGGGGTAGTGTCTACCAGATTTTCCGGCATTTGGTATCCACCCTCCACCTGTTTTGGCGGAAGTGTAAACAGCCAAATAAACAGCCCTGCTATTACACATAAAATTACCACTGCTACAATAATGGTAGTATTGATTGAAAACCGAATCTTTTTTGCAGGTTGAAGACTGTCTTCGTGAAGAACTACCGCAGAATGATTATTCTTTTTATCAAAAAATTTTTGATTTGGCATAATTCACAATTTCCTCATTTTGTATTGTGCAGACAAAAAACGATCGCATCTTCCTTATTAGAAGGGTCGAATCTTTGCACACATCCCTCTCACACATTGTCTTATGCGTTTTTGTTCTGCATTTTCGTCTTTCTTATTTGGATGAACATCAATACGCCGGCAAAAATCAACATTGCAATCCCCACAGGGAAAAATCGCATCAATATACCGTTGACATAGCCCACCAGCAGCACCCGAACTCTTTCCGGACTAATTGCCACACGTTCAAAAATCTTCTGTGCCAATGCCAACGCAGGAAATACAATGCTTAAAATTGCCAATGCCACACTGCAATCGAATAGGAACGGCAAAAATTTTTCCAATTTTCTGGAGATCATCCACATAAAAACCAATAAGAATAATACTGCAATGGTCAGTACTGCCAGTATATACATCATCGGTTTCTGTGCAATTTCCAATCCTCGGATGACGAATTCCAAAAAAGGAAGGTTGGTATTGTTTTGATAATCTGCACAGCAGGTATCTACCAACATTTGGATGCCCGTTTCAATGTCTTCCGTGACTTCGATCCCACGTGCCTCAATGCTTGCGATGATCGCCTGATTCATGTCTGCATTGATCTGTGTATAATCCATGACATCGCCATTTCCGTAAATATAATCAATATTCGTATTTACGATTTTGGCAATATAGTCTTGTGTCAAAAATGATTCAAAAACCTGTGGTTCAACATTGGCTGCAGTTGCGTGGGATGTGAATGTTTCCTGCAATGCTTGTTGACACTCTTCTAAATATCCACTGGATTTTGCGACGCTTTTAAAATAAGAAGCATTCAGTAATGTAGCTTGAACAACACCTGCGATGATAAGCAAAAAACTAAAGAATGTGAGAAGAAAGCTTAAAACCACCATCACACGATAGTGTGCCTTTTCTTTTGATAGTTGTTTATGTCCCATTGCCAATCACCTGCCTATTCGTATACCCATACCGGTCCGGACACATATTCGCCATATACAAAATACCGCTGTGTCGTAAAACCAATGGTTCCAAAGGGATAACAAGTATACAAAATAATATTTTCATCTGTGCGTGAAAAATCGTATGCCGTTCTGTCCTGATGATCTTTTACCTGTGCGTCGACGATCTTGTACTCGTACACACCATAGTTCGTTTCCAACTTAATGATAGAACCGATCTTAGCGGAGCCTAGGTCACTGAACCATGTGTTGGTGTGTGCGCCCATCAGGATCGTTCCGCCCTGCCCGGGCAAATATCCAAATGCATATGTGCCGACACCTTGGTTCAACTGCTTTTCACCGTCACCATAGAATACGGGTGCATCGACCGATGTTCCCTCAATGGTAAGATTGCCATATTGGTCACCTTCACGGGGCAAAGAGATCTCGCTTACCGAAATGCTCTCTCGGTTTGCCAAATTTTCGCCTGCGGAAATTTGCTCCATCAAGTTTACGCCATTGTATTCTTCTTGTTCTTCACTGGTCAGCAAAATCGAAAATAAGCTGTAATACGGCGCAACGGTTGGCCAGACCGTAAAATACAAGATCAACGCCGTAAGTACAGAAAAAAGAATCGGAAGAGCTATATAGCTCTTCCGACCATGAATGCGATTCATTTCGCTTTCGGTGCAGGCTAATTATTTAGCCAGCAGACCTTTCTTTACGCTGTAAACAACAGCAGCGCCCATGGATGCAGCCATAGCCAGAGCTGCAGTCATAGCTGCGGTTACGTTCATGCTTGCGCCAGTAGCCTTTACAGGGTTGCTTGCAGTGCTGCCAGAGTTGCTGCCAGTGCCTGCGCTGGGAGTCAGGGTGTTGATAGGAGCGATAACGCCGTCTTTAACGTCTACGCCTACCGAGATACCGTTTGCCTTAACAACAACCTTGCTTACGTCGCCGTCGTTAGCGGTTACGAACTCGATTTTGTTGCTTGCTGCACCGGAATCTTCGTTGATTGCAGTTTGTGCTGCCTTAGCAGCTGCCATAACAGCCTTGGAATCTTTCTTAGCTGCTGCATCTTTTGCAGTGCTGATGTTAGCAACAACAGTGTCCAGAGTGCTTGCGCTCAGCTCTACGCTGTTCAGGTAGGTCTTAGCAGCGTCTACATAAGTGCTGCCTACGCCTGCGTTCTGCAGAGCTGCGATTACTTCTGCCTCAGTAGCTGCCATGGTAGGAACTGCCATAGCGGTAACAACTGCCAAAGCTGCGATTGCGGATACAAACTTTTTCATTGGTCTTTTCCTCCTGTCGGAATACATAAAATTTATAAAATCCATCTGAGTGATCTCAAACAGACTTTACCATACCATAATTGCAAAAAGCCTATTAAAAGCCTTTTTGCAATTATACTACATCTCTTTTCAAAAAGAAAGCAGTATTTCACAATTTATTCTTAAAATTTTTCGCACTGTTTCATGCAAAATTCGTGATATTAGACGACAAATATTCCACAACATTAAAAATAATGCCCAAAAATTGACCGAACCGGTGTCGGCTGCGGTTTTGAAATCCTTTTTCCGGTTGCCAATGCCACACCCATCTCGTTCAAGCTGTCCAAATATTGCGGACCCATTTTTCGCTGGACAAAGTTAGATGCATCCTTCAGCATAGGGGGACGTTTTTCCATCGAGTGTGTGTCCGACCCCATACAATGGACCATGTTATGCTTCATCAGTAAAGCGATAAACTTTTGTGCATTTTTATGTTTTACAATGCTTGTTGCATTCACTTGTGCATAGCAACCGTCATCCAGTAAGTGGAACAAACGTTCCGGCTCGTTTTGGAAATATGTATAGCGTTCTACGTGTGCCAAAAGCGGTGTAATCCCCTGCAACTGCATCTCGTCCAAAACTTCGCTTGTCCACTTTGGAAGATAAGCTGCCGGAAGTTCGACCAGCATACAACTGGTACCGTCATAACACAGCTTTGCTATATCCGGATGCTCTGCAAGTGCAGTAGAAAAAGCTACCTCTGCCCCAAGGATGAAGTTTACATTCCATCCTTGCTTTGCAACAGCCGCCTTCAACACTTCAAAGGATTGGGCTCGCTGATGCAAAAATTCTTCAATGCTCTGCCGTTCGAAATTAAAGTGCGGGGTCAAACAGATCGTTGTTACGTCATCTCGCAAATCTTTTTCAATCAAACGCAGAGAAACCTCTGCATCGCGGGCACCATCGTCGATACCTGGCAGTATATGACTGTGCATATCAATCATTGTGATGCCCCCATTCACCGAATATTTTGGGTTACTCTTTGTCTTTACTACTATAATCGTAGTAATAGCTATAATAATAGCCGCTTTCACGGTTGGTCGACTTCATGTCGTAGTCGTTCATTACAACACCAATAATATTGGCGTTTACAGTTTCCAAGTTTCTCTTTGCAAGCTGCGCCTGCTCGATCGTGGCGTGTTTTTGACGAATGACCAAAATAGCACCATCGGCAAACTGGCTGAGTACTGCAGCATCTGTAACAACGGATACAGGCGGAGTGTCAAAAAGAATGATGTCATACATCGACTCCATTTCCTCGATCAATGCCTTCATCTTCGAGCCACCCAAAAGTTCAGCTGGATTGGGCGGAATCATACCGACAGTAAGAACATGGATACCAATATCGGAAAAACGAACGATGGCATCCTGCAAACTTGCCGTTCCCGACAATACACCTGTTAAACCTGCACTGGCGTTTTTGGAAATGCGCAGATATTTGTGCAGAATCGGCTTACGCATATCGCAATCCACCAAAAGCACACGGGTACCTGCTTCTGCCATCGAAACAGCCAAGTTGACTGCAACGGTACTTTTTCCGTCACCGGGGATAGCACTTGTAATGACCAGTTTTTTGTAGTCGCCATTCAACGATACGAACTTCAAATTGGTTCGCAACGATTTATATGCTTCCTGATACTGGAAAGGAGCGTTTTTAGAAATAATCTGAAATTTTCGGTTGATCTTCAGCTGGCCGTTCTTATCCTTTTTCATTTTACTCACTCCTCAATGTTGATGCGAGGGATAACACCCAAAACGGTCAAGCCCAAATGCTTTGTAATATCTGTATCGTTAACAAAGGTGTTATTCATCATTTCTTTCAAAAATGCATAGCCCGCTGCCAACACTGCACCAACCACAAGCGCAATCGCAGTATTTTTAAGACGGCTAGGAGAAACAGGGTGAGTGCTAACATTTGCCTCCGACACCACTTTTACCGAACCGGCTTCGACTGTTTCGGTAAGAACAGGGTCGGCGATCCGCATCAATTCCGCAATGATGGCACGGGCACGCTGTGGATCCGGGTCGGTAATAGACAATTCCATTACCTGCGACTCTCCTACTGCTGCAATCGAAAGTTTATCTGCCAAGGTGGTGGCGTTGTATTCTTCTTGAATTCCCAAGGTGTTGATAAGATTTGTAAGCACTGTTTCACTTTTCAAAACGACCGAATAAGTAGCAACCAGATTCTTTGCCGAGTTGATGTTATCAGATGTTACAACACTGGTTGTATCGTTGCGGTTGTTTACAATCAACATACCATCCGCTTCGTACTGTGGCGTGATCAAAAAAACTGTGACCAACAAGCCAATTAAACCGCAAACGACAGCACTTGCAAGAATGATCAGGATATTGTTTTTAAGGATTGAAAACACTTCTCTTAGATCGATTGTCTCATACTCTTGTTCCAACATGAACCCCTCCCGGGAAAAATTTGACATCCTATCAATGGTTCGTACTGTAACCATCGTATTTTGTGTAAAAAAACATGAAAAGTTTGTTACAGCATGGATTCATTATAACATTTTTTAAAAACAGTTTCAATACGTTTGTTTTTTTTACCTTTTTTGACAAAATTATACCGTCCAAGCCAAACATTCTAACGCAAATATCATAAATACACCGAACCTTTTTGTTCTTTTGGTACATTTTATGTGCATTCTTTATTGCTACCCTCTGCGAAAAATGGACTTGAACGGAATACTTTTTAAAACAACATCAGTATGTGCTATCTACCTTTTGCTGATTCAGAATCTTGATAGCACTCGAAGTTCCCAGTCTGTCTGCACCCAAAGCAATGAATTTCTCCATATCCTCTACACTTCGGATACCACCTGCCGCCTTGATCTTGCATCTGCCTTTTACACAACGTGCAAACAGTTCAATATCCTCAAAGGTAGCACCCGCTGTTGAAAAGCCGGTAGAAGTTTTGATGTAGTCGGCACCCGCTTCGCACACAACATCACACATCAGCTCCTTTTCCTGCTGAGTCAGCAGACAGGTTTCGATGATAACTTTCAGCACATGGTCACCGATTGCCTGCTTGATTGCACGGATCTCGTTGCGTACCAAATCGACATTGCCGGATTTTAAAGCGCCGATGTTGATGACCATATCCACCTCGCTCGCACCGTTTTCGATGGCATCTTTTGCCTCGAACACTTTTACCGATGTAGGCGTAGCACCCAACGGAAAACCGACAACAGTGCAAACGGGAATTTTTCCCTGCAAATAGTCAGCTGCCTGCTTTACATAGGAGGGATTGATGCAAATGGAAGCGGTGCTGTTTTCTACCGCTTGGGCACAAATTTGCTGGATGTCTTGCCAAGTAGCATCCGCTTTTAATAATGTGTGGTCAACTTTGCTTAAAATTTCTTGTCGATTCATTTCATCTGCTCCTTTTGAACGTTTTATTTTTACAGCTGCTCATCATAGCGATCGTAGAAAAAACGACCGCACATACCGAAACACTTGCACCCACAATGCCGAGAACAAGCCCTGCAATCGCCATTCCTTTTTTCATTTTAAATCCCTCATTTATTTTAGAACTGCCATATGGTTGGGCAGTTTGTTTTGTCATGTTTATTTTGCAGCCTGCTGTAATGCATCTTCCACAGCCTGCTTGATACCATCCGACGTTTCTGTCGCACCAGAAACAGCATCTACCTCAGTGGTCTGCTGTTGCAGGATCATTTCAATCACGCTTTTTTCTGCTTTTTGATATTTTCCACTCGTTTCGTTGTGTTCTTTCAGCACGATCTTTGTCATCTGTCCATTTGCAATCGTTACTTCTACACGCAATTCACCCATCATGCCCTGTCCGGTTCCGCTATAAGTACCGTCTTGATAAGTGACCTCCGGCTCTGGAATGAGCGGCATTAAGCAACTAACACCACTAATGCACAGCAAACCTGCGCCTAAAAGCCCCGCTACTATTGCTTTGCCTTTTTTCTTCAACAGTTTTGTCACTCCTTTTGTTGTATAGTCGCAAAATTCGACTATATATATCATACCCTGTTTTTGCCGGTTTTACAACCTTTTTTGTGCAATTTCTATACATATGCAGCAAAAAAGCAAGCATAGATTGTTTGTATCTGTACAAATAATGGAAAAGCACCCATGTTTTTCAACATGGGTGCTTGAAATAAACCAAATCTTATTCTTCGGTTTCTTCTGCAGCGTCGTCCTGCAAAGCTTTCATCGAAAGGCTGATGCGCTTTTTGTCGAAATCAACATCCAGCAGCTTTACCTGAACTTCGTCGCCTACCTTCAAAGCGTCCTGAACTTTCTCAACACGCTCGTTGGAGATCTCGCTGATGTGTACCAGACCATCAACACCGGGCAGAATGCGAACGAATGCGCCGAACTTGGTCAGGCTTACGACCGGAGCCGTGAACACGCTGCCTACGGGATATTCGTTTTTCAACTTCTCCCAAGGATTGTCCTCTTCCTTCTTGTAGCCCAGAGAAACTTTCTTGTTCTCGTTATCCAGCGATTTTACATAAACCTCGATGGAGTCGCCTACATTCAAAACCTCGCTGGGGTGCTTGATGCGGTTCCAGCTCAGCTCGCTGATGTGTACCAAGCCATCAACGCCACCGATGTCAACAAATGCACCGTAGCTGGTCAGGCTCTTTACAACGCCGGTATAGGTCTTGCCTTCCTCAACGGTCTCCCAGAAAGCTGCACGCTTTGCGTCAGCCTCAGCAGCCAGAACGTCACGGATGGAGCCTACGATGCGGCGGGGGGGATTATACTCCTTGATCACCAACTGAACTTTCTGCTTGTCCAGTGCAGCATAATCCTCGTTGCGGCGCAGAGTAGTCTGGGAAGCGGGAACGAATACACGCACACCTTTTACCTTCACAACCAAGCCACCCTTGTTTACTTCGCTGACGGTGCCTTCCAGAACAGTACCGTTTTCGGCAGCCTCACGAACTTCCTGACGGCCCTTGTTCTCTTCCAGCTTTTTGCGGCTCAGGTTGGCGATGCCCTCCTGGTCACGTACATTCAGCACATACAGCTCCAGCTCCTCGCCTACCTTTACAGCCTGATTCAGCTGTACGCTGGCGTCGTCGGTGAAATCGTCGAACTTCACAATGCCGGTTTGTTTGCCGTCAATGTCGACCTGGATCTCGTTGGGCAGAATGCTGGTCACGACTCCTTTCACAATATCGCCAGCGCGGACCGGCTTCATGGAATCGCTGTTGATCATTTCCTCGAAGCTCAGTTCCTCTTCACGAATTACATCGCTCATCCTGTTAAGTACCTCCTCAATTACAGACGATGGCGTGGAAGCCCCAGCCGTAACCCCTACCCGTTTTACATTCTGCAAAAGCCTGATGTCAAGTTCATCTGCGGTTTCTACCGCCACAGCCTTTGTGAATCGTCGAGCAACGCTTACCAGTTTCTGGGTATTGGAGGAGTGATGCCCGCCGACAACGACCATCAAGTCGCACCGACGGCTAAGCTCCTCGGCTTCTTCCTGCCTCGCCAATGTTGCATTACATATTGTATCAAAAATTTTTGCGTTTGTATATACCTTTTTGATAAACTCTGCGCATTCCAGCCATTTTGTCACCTGAAAAGTGGTCTGAGCAACAACCACAACCGATTTTTCACAATTTTCGGCGGTCGAAATCGCTTTCAGCTGTTCTAAATTTTCGAACACAAACACTTCACCGCAAGTGTGTCCCACGATTCCCTGCACTTCCGGATGCGTTGGGTCACCT
>CALWZD010000126.1 GCA_944385945.1 uncultured Anaerofilum sp.
TTTTTCCACGGTTTGCACATTTGAACGAGCAGTTCATCCAGTTTTCCCCAGCGGGCTTATAGCCATCGGAAAAGTGCTTTTCTATATAGTTGCGGTATACAGGGAACATATCTACTCCCTTGTAGGAAGCTTTGGTAAACCAAGTAAAATGGTTGATGCCTACAACGTTGGTGTGGATGTCGTGCCAGTCGGCTACTTTTTCGCCACCGCTTGCTTCGTAGATCTCTTTCAAAACTTTTTGTGTTCCAAACACCTCATGGCAGCAACCAAATGCTTTGATTTGCGGGAATACGTGATAGAGAGTTTTAACGCACAGCGACATGGGGTTGGTATAGTTGATGACCCATGCATTGGGAGAATAGGTCTTGATGGCATTGGCGATTTCGACGAACATGGGAATAGCACGCAGCGCACGAATCATGCCACCGGGACCGGCGGTATCACCCACCGATTGATATACGCCCAATCGTTCGGGCAGATGTACGTCGGATTGCATTTCGTCGAATGTACCGGGAAGAATGGAAATTACAACAAAATCGCATCCCTCCAATGCCTCTTGCAGGCTGGGGACGGTTTCAAATTTCCAGTTGCCTTTTGCGTCTTCTCGCTGCATCAGGCGATTGCCGATTGTCTGGTTCACTTCGGCAGCAGCGGGGTCGATGTCGTATAGGCGAACGGTTCCGCTGATTTTTTCCTCCAAAGCAAGGTCGGTCATAAAAGTCCATGCCCATCCACGTGAGCCACCACCGATGTAAGCGATTTTTAAATCACTTACTGTTCCACAGGAATAGTTCATATGATCCCTCCAAACGTTTTGTCTGTATGTTATCCCCATTATAATGTTCTATCCGAAAAAAGTCTTATAAAATTCGGCAGAATCTTTACAAGTATTATCTAATCGGCTACAATAAAGCAAATCGACAAAAAGGGCAGGGGAAAGCGGATGCAACATGAAGATGAAATTTTATTTTCGGGCTCGGCTGAGGGCGTGTTTGCGGAGGAACGGTGCTATCAGCGGGATTTTTCGATGGTGACGCAACATTTTCACGAAAGTGTGGAGTTGTACTTTCTTTTGGAGGGTGAGCGGTTTTATTTTGTTGAACAGAATACGTATCATATCAAGCAGGGAATGGCGGTGCTGGTCAACCGAGATCAGATCCACAAGACGAGTGCAGCACCCGGAGTAAAAGAGCATAAGCGGTTTTTGCTCCAGATCGACCTGCAAAAGCTGTTTCCTTATTTGAAAGCAGCGGGCTTTGCACAGCCGTATCTTGTTACCGACCGCTATTGGGGGGTCGCTGAATTTTGCCAACAGGACTGGCAACGAGTGCAGCAGATTTTGGCAGCGATGCAAAATGAGATGAACACCTGCGACCAATACGCCAATATCTGTACAGCACTGCATACAGTGGAACTGCTGTTGCTGTTTGTACGTAATCGAAGCAAAAATGAGGAAAATGAGTGGCGACAGACAAAACACCTCGTACGGGATGCACTATATATAAAGGTACACGAAATTGCACTGTATATTCAAAACAACAGTGAATGCACCCTCTCACTGGAACAGATCGCAAAGCGGTTTTATCTTAGCCGTTCGTACCTCACACGCATTTTTAAGCAGGTAACAGGGTTCACGGTGGGGCAGTATCAAACATTTTGGCGCATAAAAAAAGCAAGGATGCTTTTGAGTGGAACACAAATGAGCGTCACCGAAATTTCAGAGCAGCTTGGATTTGGAAATGTGACCTATTTTGAACGTGTTTTTCGGTCGAATGTGGGTATATCGCCCATGCGTTACCGAAACAGTGATTTGAAAATGTAAAAGTGTAGCTATATAAAAAACACATTGTGTTGAAATTGCATCAAAGGTGAAAAAAATTGCAAAAATGAAGAAAAAATGTACTGATAGAAAATTGTAAACATTTCCGAATTGGTGAAAAACACGAAAAAATTGATTTTATAAAAAGTACGAATAAACGTTAAAAAATAGAAAATAGCAAAAAGCGCATTGTCAATACTTTAAAGTGTTAAACTGTTTTAAGGGCTTGATTTGTGTAATATGTACATTGACAGAACTCTTGATTTGTATTAAACTCTTTCACATGAGTTACACACTTTGTGCGTGGCTCAAAAGCAATTTTGAAAAGGTTGTTGTGGGGTGGGCTCACGGTTCCTTTTCTAAAAAATCAAAAAGGAGAATGCAAGATGAAAAAAGCACTTTCATTGACTCTGGCTGCTACTATGGCAGTTAGTCTGGCAGCTTGCGGCGGTTCTACCAGCAGCAGCACCAGCACCGGCGAAAGCTCTTCCGGCAGCACCGCTTCCAGCAGCACCGCTTCCAGCAGCGGTCTGGACACTCTGGTTGTAGCAGTGCAGGCAAACTTCGAGGAGAAGTGGAATCCGTTCCTGAACGAAAATGCATACGATATGCAGGTTATGGAGCAGATCTTCGTTTTCCCCCAGCGTATCGACATCAACAACGAGATGATCGACTGGGCAGGCAGCATCGAAATGGCTGAGAACGAGGACGGCACCGTTACCTACACTGTTAAGGTAAACGAAGGCATGACCTTCAGCGATGGCGAGCCCGTTACCATCGACGACTATCTGTACAGCATGTACGTTGTATGTGACCCCTCTTACACCGGTCCTCTGTCCTTGCTGAACGAGAAGATCGTTGGTGTAAAAGAGTACTACTATGACACTGCAGACTACGCTGCCATCGAGGAGCAGGTAGCTGCTTACCAGCCCACTACCGAGGAGATCACTCCTGTCGCACAGCGTTGGGCTGACGAGAACGGTATGACTGTTGAGGAGTTCATGCCCGAAGCAGGCAATGGCTACTATGAGGAGTACATCCTGCCTGAGTT
>CALWZD010000127.1 GCA_944385945.1 uncultured Anaerofilum sp.
GCCCACAAAAACAACAGTGCTGCTCCACCGGTAATCAAAATATCGGCGAAATTAAACACCGGAAAATTGATAAATTCAAATTTTAAATAATCGACCACTACACCTGTACGAATGCGGTCAACAAGATTTCCGACACCACCCGCAAACATACAGCTCAATGCCCAAAACAACATTCCTTTAGGCTTTTTTACCAGAGCATATCCTGCTACCGCAAGCAATGCCACGGTGGTAAGCAAAACTAAAGGCCATCTTGCACCGCCAAACATACTGAATGCCATGCCATCGTTCAGGACATAGTGCAATTTTATCAATCCCGGAATCAACGGATGCTGCTCAATGGGGGCAAGCGATGCCGTCGCCCACAGCTTAAGCAGCTGGTCTGCCACGATCATCACCAAAGAAAATACGACAAAAATCGTCAAATCATTCGCTCCTTCTGTTCAACTCGTTACACAAAAGCAGGCGGTACAGCTTTCTGCACCACCTTGCCCCTATTTACAGTTCTTCGTCTTCTTCAGGTTGCTCCTGTTCGTCCTCTACTGCAAACTCAACGGTCGGTTCTGCCTGCTCGGTCAGCTCTGCTTCTGCTACCTCCTGCACTTCGGTTTCCGGCTGTTCTTCCTCCTGCTGTTCAGCCTCTCCGCCGGGCAAAGTGCTTAAAGACTCGATGTGGCTTTTATACAGGCTGAGCACGCTTGCTTTGAAATGAGCAACTTCGCTTTGCACCCGTTCCAGTTCCATGCGCTGCTCCAGCACCTGTCCCTTTGCCTGTTCGTTGAGACTTTCTGCTTTCAAAGATGCCTCACGCAAAATGCTTTCTGCTTTTTGCTTTGCCTCATGGATCACATTTTCGCCCAAACGCTGTGCATTCAGCAACGCTGTTTTCAGTGTATCCTCGTCAGCACGATACCCCTCGATGCGCTGGGCTAAAATTTGCAGTTTTTTCTCAAGGTCTGCAATCGTTGCTTCCTGCTGGTCTACTTGGTCTGCTACACGATGCAGAAACGCATCCACGTCCTCGCAGCGATAGCCACGCATACTTTTGTCAAAGGTCACAGTACGGATTTCATTGCTTTTCATCTCGGGTGGTTCCCCTTTCATCATAAACTCATTCTCTATTTTTTGCGTCTGCCAAAAGCGGATGCATTCCTTTAGTACTGATAATATTCGATAAAGATCCGATCTTTACGGCTTTTTCCGCCGATCGTTTGCAGGCGAAAGCGTCCCAATCCACGAACTGTAATCAGATCCTGCTCGTACAAGGGGGTGTGGACAGATTCTGTTAAGCAGTGGTTGATCTCCACCTTTGTGCTGCGGATCGCCTGTGCTGCTTTTTCTCTGCTGCAATGCAACATTGCGGCAAGCACTGCATCTAAACGCAACGAAGCGACAGTAGCCGTTCGCAGCGGCTGCTGTGACTGCTCCAAAGGCTGCTGCTCAAAATCATACTGCGACACAAAAACTGTTTCACGCCCGATTTGGGAAAGTTCTCGCTGCATCAGTTCTGCTGCCTGTGCAAGACAAAACACCACCGCACTGCCGTCCTTTTGCAAAAGAATATCTCCGACACTTTTTCGGTCAAGTCCAAGCCCCAATATCGCCCCTAGGCAGTCACGGTGCTGCAACGCTGCCGTTTTGGAGATCGGCTGCAACGACACACAGCACAAAGGGGACTCGAATAGCTGCTCGGGTTCGGCAAGCAATACCAATATTTTTCGCTCGGCATCGGGATAGCCACCTTCCCATCGACACGCTCCTGCACCGGCTTTGTTCACCGCTGCCTGTGCAAGTTCCTGTTGACGGTCGCTGAGAAAATTGGTAAAACGCACCCGTTGGGTGTAATACGCCTGTCGGCACAGTTCCTCGACCTTGCGCATCAGAAGTATCTCGTCCTGCGATTGCGGCGGAAGAAATCCCCGCTTTTTGCGATCAGAAGAACGATCCATTATTCGCCATATCTCCCAAAGCATCGCCACCCGTTACCGTTACATTATATGGGGTGATGATAAATGTATTTGTTGCAACACGGTTGATATTTGCCTTGTTTGCGTAGGCAACACCGGTGAGAAAGTCGACCAGACGCTTGGAGATCTCCTTATTGGTAGACTCCAGATTCAAAACGACCGTTTTTTTCTGGTTGAGGTGGTTCGCAATTTCGCTTGCATCCTCAAAACGCTCGGGCTTTACCAAAACTACCTGAAGCGGTACCGCATTGTTCATGCTTACGATTTTATTGCGGCGTTCCGCAGGCTGCTCGGCAGGTTGCTCGTATTGCTCCTGCATGGGTTCTTCGGGCTGATCGTAGCCTTCCTGATATTCTTCGTATTCATAATCTTCATCGGATTCCCCATTGAGAAATCCCTTTACTTTTCCCATAAAAGACATATATCCATTCTCCTTTTTCATCTTGGTTGATACGATTTGTGGAACAATTCACCACAAAAAGACGCAAAGGCTATTTTAATTATCTCTTTTTTTATTTGATATGTCAACAATTCAAACAAACTTTCTCATCTTTCGGCAAAAAGTGCCATTTTCCTCGATGTCATGGAAAAGAAAACAAGCTTTTGGAAGCTGTTCAAATCAATTTTCCGTGTTGCAGGTCGATGCCGGAAACGATGACCTCATCATAAAGGCAAACCTGATCCAACGAAGGATCTTCCGGTTCCAACGGCAACAGCATATATTCTTCGTTTTCGTACAGCTTTGTCGTGATCTTTCGGAAATACATTAACCGCCCCAACTGTACATAAACGCCGTATTCCTCCACCGTTTCGCCTTCTTCGTTGGTGGTGGTACGGATATGCTCTGCCTGACGGGGAACACGGATGCCCTCGTATTCGTTCACGATGAGTTCGATTTGCTCTACGCCAAACGCCAGTGCTTCGGCACTGATATTTTCGCAATAAAGTTTTATTTTTGTCAGACCGGATTCTTGGTCGACCGCAACACTTTCAACCGTAACAGGAAATTCGGCCCCCCCATGCTCGGGCAGACGCATCGTCATTTTTTGTTTTGCTTTCAACTGCTTCGCCAGTTCGGAATCGGTCGTCCCGTAGATCTCCCAGTGGTAGTCTGTAACGATCCGCCCGATGCCCGCTTCCTGCTGTTGTTCAACTGTCTGCAAAGCAGTTTGCAGCTGCGCAGCCGTCATTGCATCCAGTTGTTCGGCAGTATACGGTTGGTCACCGACCAGTGAACTGCGCACGAAATATCCGCTTGCGGGTGAAGAAATGGCAGTGGGGGTACCGATGGTAGACAACAGCAGTTCCATCTGTATCTGAAGCTGTGCGATCTGGTCTTGAAAGCCGGATACCCGTCCTGTCAGACATTGGATCTTGTTTGCAGCCAGTAAATATTCATCAAAATCCGAATTTGCCTGTGCATACGCATCCTCATCCAAATCTGCCAAAAGAAGATACAGCCCATTTTCCATTTTTTGAGTGATCGCACCAACATCACTGCCCTCTACATTTCCGGCTGCCTGTAAGAGTTCGATTTGGCTTTGCAGTTGGCGATATTGAAGCTGTGCCTGTTGTTGTTCGGCACTGGCATAGTTTTCCGCCACTGTCTGACCGGGACTTACACGCTCGCCGTCCTCTACCAGATAGCCCAAAAGACCTCCTCCATCTACCGTTTGATACTCAAACACAGCTGCTGCCGTCATCTCGATGTTTTCGGACATTTCATAAAAAATCGCCGTTTCTGTGCGGTAATCGGGATTAACGATACCACGGATTTGAAACAGCAGATATAAGATGGAAATCGCTAAAATCGCAACGACAATACCACCGATCCATTTTGTGGTCTTCATGCCTCGTTCTCCTTTTGGGCGTTTGGCTGCTTTTGCAGATGTTGTTCAATGAAAGGCAACGCCTGTGCAAACGGGTCTTGCTCTGCGTCCAGCCAGTGAACATCCTGCATCCTGCGGAACCATGTAAGCTGCCGTTTTGCATACTTGCGGGTGGCTTGCTTGAGAAGTTCGGTCGCCTGTTCCAACGTCTGGGTATTTTCAAAATAACCGAAAAATTCTTTGTACCCGATAGCTTGTGCTGCGGTAGTAAATTCATTGCGGTGTTCATACACCAGGCGTGCTTCCCGCTCTGCTCCTTGCTGCATCATCTGGTCGACCCGCAAATTGATGCGTTCATAGAGTGTTTGACGGTCGGCACAATCCAGCGCAAACAGCAAAGCATCATAAGGTGGTTGTGCAGGCAAGGAATTTTTCAGCTGCTGTGTCATGGTGATTCCCGTCTGACGGTACAACTCGATCGCTCGCAGTACCCTTCCTGCATTGTTGGGGTGAAGCTTTGCGGCATATTCGGGGTCGATGTCCTGCAACATGGCATACATCGCCTCTATGCCTTCGTTTTGCGCCTGTTGTTCCAGTTGCTGACGAAGAACGGGGTCAAATTCCTCTTTTGTGAACTGAACCCCTTTGACCAGACTTTCGATATAAAGCCCTGTTCCGCCGACGACGACAGGCAACCTGCCACGTGAAGCGATCTGCTCGATGCACTCCTGCGCACGTTGCACAAAATCGGCTGCGCTGAACCGCTGTTCGGGAGAAAGGATGTCCACCAAATGGTGCGGTATCCCCTGCTGTTCTTCCGATGTTGCTTTTGCAGTTCCTATATCCAACCCTTTATAAATTTGCATGGAATCTGCCGAAATGATCTCGCCGTTGAACCGCTTGGCGATCTCTACCGAAAGGCGAGTTTTTCCGGTAGCGGTCGGACCACCAATTACAACGATCTTTGTTTTAACCTTGTCTGCCAAACTGTTTCTCCAACTCCTTTTGGGTCAGCCGTAAAATTACCGGTCGACCGTGTGGGCAGAAGGGAGGGATCTCCCCCTGCAAAATTTGCTGCGCCAACTGTATCAACTCGCTGGCGTTATTTTTATCGCCCGCTTTGACAGCGGCACGGCAAGCGATGGAATGCAATACCCACTCTGCTTTGTCACTCATTGCATCACGTGCGTTGTGGCTGAGCTTTTCCGCCAGTTCTACCACCAGATCCTCCACGTCATCGGGGGCAATATCTGCCGGAACGCTTCGCACCAATACCGAGCTTGCACCGAAATCTTCGATCTCAACACCGCTTTGCAACAGTAATTCACGACTTTGCAGCAGTGCATTTTTTTCACTTGCGGAAAGCTGCACATTGACCGGTGCAAGCAACAACTGTCCACAGCTTTCCCCTTTTTCCCGCAACAGCTTTTCGTACAAAAGCCGTTCGTGTGCTGCGTGTTTATCAATGAAACACAACTCGTTTCCACGCTGGGTAAGAATGTAGGTATCAAATACTTCCCCTACCAATTTCAGCGGTGGTTCCTGTTCGCTTTCTTCCATAAAATGCGTTTGCTGGGGTGGCTCGAGCGCATCCTGTTTCGGTTCATCTTGTACCGAAGTGTTTGGCTTTGACTGCTCTGCCGGCTGGTCAACGACCGGTTGAATTTCCGATTCGTCTTCCACCTCGATGTCCAGTTCCGGCTCTTTGCGATGTACCATATACGGCATCGAAGCGGAAGAAAACGATGTGAATCGCTGCGGGTCACGGGTGGTGATAACTACTTTTGACGGCTGTTTCTCGGCTGGCTGTACACTCTGCACTTTTTCTTCCGCAGAACGTTGCTTTTGCTGTTCCGGCAAAGAAAGCAGTTGTTGCACCAGTTCTTTTTGTATCGCTGTTTGTGGTTTTTGCTGCAAAACAGTTGCTGTCTGCATCGGTTGCTTTGTTGCAGTAAATTGCAGTTCTTTTTGCGATGCTTGTGGGACGACCAACGCCATTTTTACGGCACGATAGACCGCATCGAAAACGTCGTTTTCCCGTGCAAAACGCACCTCTGTTTTTGCAGGATGTACATTGACATCCACTAAATCGGGTGGCAGTTGCAATTCCAGTACACAGCCTGGGAACTTACCCTGCATCACGGTACCCTTATAAGCTGCTTCCAGCGCAGCCATCATGGTGCGGTTTTTTACGAAGCGTCCGTTGATGTAAAAGTACTGCATTCCTCTGCTGGCACGACAGGCACGTGGCGGAGTGACCAACCCACTTACCCGATACGCACCGCTTTCGGCGTTTACCTCTAAAAGTTCTTTCGCAAAATCACGCCCCAAAACAGTATACACTGTCGCCCGCAACTGACCGCTGCCTGGGGTGGAAAACTGCTGCTTGCCCTCACGCACAAATTCAATGCTGACCTCGGGGTGGGACAATGCCAAACGCTGTACCGTTTCGGCAACGAAAGTACCTTCGCTGGAATCTTTTTTCAAGAATTTCATGCGGGCGGGGGTATTGTAGAACAGATTCTCGACCGTGATGGTCGTGCCTACCGGACGTGCTGCCGGTTCCAGTCCTTCTTCCTGCCCACCTGCGATTCGGTAGCTGCTTGCAAACTCGTCCTGTTCGGTGCAGGTCAAAAGGTGTATCTGCGAAACACTTGCGATGGAAGCAAGTGCCTCGCCACGAAATCCAAGTGTACCAATGGAATCCAAATCTTTTGCATCGGAAATTTTACTTGTGGCATGGCGGATGAATGCTGTGGGAATAAATTCTGTTTCGATTCCGCTTCCGTTATCGGCAATTTCGATTTTACGGATACCGCCACGCTCAATGGCCACTGTCACCCGTGTAGCACCGGCGTCGATGGCATTTTCAAGCAGTTCTTTTACCACTGATGCCGGCCGCTCCACGACCTCGCCAGCAGCGATCAGCTCGGCGGTGTGTTTGTCCAGTACATGGATCACTGCCATTCTCACTCACGTCCTTTCTTTCGTATCGTCAACCCAACGGGTCGCAGTTGTTCATACCATTTTTTTCAGTTTATACAAAAGATTCAACGCCTCCAACGGGGTAAGCGTTTCCACATCGGTATTTTTCAGCGTTTCGATCGCCTGCTGTGGTACAACGTTGTCGACCAGCGGCTGCATCGTGCCAAAATCCATCTGTACATTTGCAGATGGGTCGGGCATGGCTGCCTCCAACTGTCGCAGTACCGCTTTCGCCCGTTCGGTAACTGCGTCAGGCAGACCTGCCAGTTTTGCCACTTGAATACCGTAACTGTCGTCGGCTGCCCCCGCAACGATACGTCGCAGGAAAGTAATGTCGTCACCACGCTTTTTAACAGCGATGGAATAGTTTTTCACGCCTTGCAGCGTATTTTCCAAATCCGTCAACTCATGGTAATGGGTGGCAAACAGAGTTTTGCAGCCCAGTGTACCATTTTTATCTGCCATATATTCCACTACGGCACGGGCGATGCTCATACCGTCAAACGTAGAGGTACCACGTCCGATCTCGTCAAGAATGACCAGACTTTTTGCGCTGGCATATTGCAGAATCTCTGCCACTTCGGTCATCTCGACCATAAAGGTAGACTGCCCCGCAGCCAAATCGTCCGATGCGCCGACACGGGTAAAAATGGCATCAACTACACCGACATGGCAGGATTGTGCCGGTACAAAGCTGCCGATTTGTGCCATTAGCACGATGAGTGCATTCTGGCGCATATATGTAGATTTACCCGCCATATTCGGTCCGGTGATGATGAGCATACGATTTTCGTCGCAGTCCATACTGGTGTCGTTCGGCACAAACAGACTGTCCGACAAGATGCGCTCGATGACGGGATGCCGTCCCTGTCGGATACAGAGTGTATCGCTTTCATCTACGGTGGGGCGAATGTAGTGGTTTTGTGCAGCTGTTTCGGCAAATGCACACAAAACATCAAACCGTGCGACCGCTGCCGCCGTTTGTTGAATGCGCAACAGGTGATTGGAAATGGATTGCAGCAACTGGTCGAACAGTTCTTTTTCCAAAGTGGCAAGACGGTCGCTTGCCCCCAAGATTTTCCCTTCCAACTGCTTCAATTCATCTGTGATATAACGTTCGGCGTTTGCCAGTGTCTGTTTTCGCACGAAGCTGTCCGGCACCTGTTCGGTAAAGCTTTTGCTTACCTCAATGTAATACCCAAACACTCGATTATAGCCCACTTTCAGGGTACGGATATTGGTTTCTTCTTTCAGTTTTGCTTCCAATGCAGCAAGGTATCCTTTTCCGCCTTGCATGATCTGCCGCAGTTCGTCCACCTCGGCATTGTAGCCCTCACGAATCACATTTCCGTCTTTCATCGAGGAGGGTGCCGTTTCGTCAAGTGCTGCCAATATTTGCTGTTCGATGTCCTGCAATGTGTCCAGTTCCGCCGCAATTTGCTGCATCTCCTGCCCCTGATAGCTTTCCGCAAGCTGTTTCACCTGTGGCAACTGCTGACAGGTAAGTGCAAGTGTATAAATTTCTTTTGGTGTTGCCGAACCGTAAACAGTACGGGTCATCAACCGTTCCATATCCGAAATGTGGCGAAAGGCATCCATTGCATCGGCTCTGCCCATCGTGTCATGTACAAGCTGTTCCACAGCCTGCAAGCGGTTATTGATCGCTTGTGCATTGACGAGCGGTTGTTCGATCCAACGGCGCAGCAATCGTTTGCCCATCGAGGTACCCGTTTTATCCAACACCCAAAGCAGCGTGCCTTTTTTCTCCCGACCACGCATGGTTTCGGTGAGTTCCAAATTCGCCCGTGTGACCGGCGAAAGCTGCATAAACTGCTGTTCGGCGTAATGGCGAACCGTTTTTAAGCGTTCCACTCCCTTTTTCTGGGTTCTGGCAAGGTATTCGAGCAAAACAGACAGTGCTGCACAAGGAAGGTCTTGACAGCTAAGCTGTGTTTCCACTGCATACGCTTCGCCAAACTGTTGCTGCATCACCTGCTCTACGTGTGCAGGCTCGTAGTCCTCCAGCTGCATCAGTTCGATGGCACACTGCATCCGGTGCTTGATATAGGACGCTACTTCTTTCAAGTCCAGTACATTGGGAGAAATCAGCACTTCGCTGGGAGAAAAGCGGCAAAGTTCGGACACGATCTGCAGTTCCAGCTTTTCGCCCTCCAACAACGTTACCTGTGCCTCGCCGGTCGAAACATCGGCAAAGCAGACTCCTGCTTTCCCGTTTTGCAGTGCGATACTTGCCAGATAGTTGTTTCGGTCATCTTTCAACATACTGCTTTCGATGACAGTTCCCGGCGTGACGACCCGAATAATATCCCGCTTTACCAGACCTTTTGCCGTGGCAGGGTCTTCCACCTGTTCACAAATCGCCACCTTGTAACCTTTTGCAATCAAACGGGCAATGTAACTTTCGCTGCTATGGAAAGGCACACCACACATAGGGGCACGTTCTTCCTGTCCGCAGTCCCTGCCGGTGAGGGTCAGTTCCAATTCCTTCGATGCCAAAATCGCATCGTCATAAAACATTTCGTAAAAATCGCCCAGTCGAAAGAATAATATCTCATCTTGATGCTGTTGTTTCAGGTCGAAATACTGCTGCATCATCGGGGAAAGTTTTGCCAAAAAAATCCGCCTCCTTAAATCGTATGGTCAATTTGACCGTTTCACTGCCACTTGCAGTTAGTTTTGTAAAATTTGCTTTTCTCTTTCCTCGAATTTTGTGAAAGAAACAGGCAAATTTTGCAAAAGACAGGTTAAGGCAACACCGTACCCGCAAAATTGCTTGTACGGCATTGCCTTTGAAACGCTATGCGGATACCAAATCAGTGGCAACCGCTGCAGCTGGAGCAGCTACCGCTGCAAGCTGCGCTGGGCTCCTGCACCAGCATGGGATCGCCACCCTCAACAGCAGTGTTCACGATTGCATTGATATGGTTGATCATGCCTTCTACTGCTGCCTTTGCTTCGTTGTAAGCTTTCATTTCGTTGCTTTCCATGATCTCGCTGTACAGCTTACCGATCTTCTCGTTCAACTGTGCGATCTTCTCGTTATCACGCTCGGGCTTGCCGATCTCCTCGTTCATGTCGATGCGCATCAGGTTAAACTGACCGATCTTATCCTGCAATTCTGCGCACTCGTCACACGCTTTCTGTGCAGTGTTCAGTGCAACACAACGGGGGTCGGTCTGCATTGCAGCCGCAGCCTTTTTAAACAGTTCGATACAATCCATTTTTCTTTCTCCTTTTATTTTTTGCCTTAATACGGCAGATAAGTCCAGGCGGATATAAGTTCATCTACAAAATCCGTCCTTGAAAAATACAGAATCTCTGCATGAATCAAGCAAGTTTTCCCTTGAGGATGGTCACTCGTGCATCCTCGATCACGACCTGCGCATACTTCCCAATATAGTCGCTATCTGCCTGAAATTCCACAAGCAGATTGTTGTCCAGACGCCCTGCCAAAGTGCCTTCCTGACGGGAATGTCCCTCTACCAACACACGGCAGGTCTTGCCCACCATCTCTTTTGCAAGGCGAGAAGCAATGCTTTCCTGCAATTTCAGCAGTTTTGCCATACGGTCGGTTTTGTCCTTGTGGGTGAAAGGGTCGTCCATTTCAGCGGCTCGGGTCCCGCTGCGCTTGGAATAAATAAAGGTGAACAACTGCATATACTCCACTTTGCCCACCAGTTCCAGAGTCTGCTCGAACTCCTCCTCGGTTTCGCCGGGAAAGCCCACGATAATATCGCTGGAAAAGGTGATGCCCGGAATAGTCTTTTTTGCATAATCAATCAGATCCATATACTGCGCTACGGTGTAGTGGCGGTTCATCTCTTTCAAAACACGGTCACTTCCGCTTTGCACCGGCAGATGCAGATGCTTGCAGATTTGAGGATACTTCGCCATCGTGTCGATCAATTTTCGGGTCGCATCCTTGGGGTGACTGGTCATAAAGCGAATGTGGTAGTCCCCCTCCTCCTGGCAAAGCAATGCCAAAAGGTCGGCAAAATCAATGGGTTCCTCCAATCCTTTGCCGTAAGAGTTTACATTCTGCCCCAGCAAAGTGATTTCTTTATACCCTTGCTGCACCAGTTGGCGGAACTCTTTGAGAATGTCCTCGCTTTTACGGCTGCGTTCACGTCCACGTACATAGGGTACGATACAGTAGGAACAGAAGTTGTCGCAGCCGTACATGATGGGAAGCCATGCACGGAAAGTGGAGTCCCGTCGAATAGGCATTTCTTCCACAACGTCGTATCTCTCGGTCGGGGTCTTCAACAGGCGTTTGCCCGCCTGCATTTTTTCCGCCAATAGCTGGGGTAAAATGTCGATGCCATTTACACCAAAAACCAAGTCCACAAACGGATAGCTTTTTCTCAGGCGTTCTACAACGCCTTCCTGTTGGGTCATACATCCACAAATGCCGATAATCAGTTTGGGGTTCTTTGTTTTTAGTTGCTTTAATGCGCCGATGTTGCCGAACACCCGTTCTTCTGCGTGTTCACGCACTGCGCAGGTATTAAACAAAATCAGGTCGGCATCCTCGAATTTGTCGCACATCCCGTAACCTGCATCCATCAAGACGCCCTTGATTTTTTCGCCGTCATTCACATTTTGCTGGCAGCCAAAAGAATGCACGAATGCAAGGGGTGGGCTATCGTAGTTTGCAGCAATGATCTGCGCTGCTTGTGTATTATGGGTAAAATCAATTCGATTCAATCTATTGCACCTCGTAGTGTTGTCTTTTGCAGCATTGAATGCCACAGCAACGCAGGTTTTGAAGAAATCTTTTTCTTGATATTCCAATCATTCCTGCGGATAAGTATACGTATTTAGTATACTATAAAACAAAACAATTTACAAGTGCCGCTTATTTCAGCAACTCCAATAGTTGGGTAAGCGTATCCACCGAATGGTCTGCCTGCGCACAGCCTGCCGCTCTGCCCACACCGACAGCGATCATGCCCACCTGTTTGCAGCCCTGCATATCGTCCATTGGGTTGTCGCCGATCATGTATGCTGTTTGGGGCATTCCTGCCTGTTGCAGTGCGATCTCGAAAATCTCTCGCTGTGGTTTGTCATAGCCCACCTGCGCCGATACGATCATTCCGCTGAAATACGGTGCCAACCCCAGTTGCGTAGCCAGACGGCCCATTTCAGGAAAATTGTTGGAAAGCAGATATTGCCGATAGCCACGCTTTTGCAGTTGCTGTAAAACCGAGATAGCATCTGGTTTCAGGCGGTGACGACAGGGCTTGATGATCTCGGCACGCATCTGTTTTGCAACCGCAGCTGCCTCCTGCTCATTCAAACCACACTGAAGAAAAATCCATACAAATTCCTGTTCAAACTCCGCCCACCATTGTTGTGGCGTTTTGTAATGTTTTCCATTTCCTAATACCGGATTCCACCACGGAAGCTTTGAGGCATGGAATGCCTTTCGGACAGATTCCATATCCACCGACAAATGCGGAACCGTCCTCTGGATAATTTCCAGTGCTGCTTCATACCAAATCGGGTCATGCTGCGCAAGTGTTCCGTGAAAATCCCAAAAAAGAACCGGCTTTTCCTGCATTGCTGCACAAAATTCTTCGTAGGTATACATCATATTCAGCACCTGACACAATGCTTTTTTGCTTAGGCGTGGCGGCAACCCAATGCGCTTGAGCAAATTTCTGCGAGTGTCTGCGCTGTCGCTGGTGCCGGACAGTCCCCACTCGTACAAATCGGTGTATGTAATGGCACGTCCCTGTCGGTTTGGACGCATATTTGCACCCGCTTGCAGCAATGCATTGCGGATGACCTCGACCGGAATCCCCTCGACCCCCAGCGTTCCCTCTTTGGAAGGCTGCGCTTTTCGTTTCTCCTTCCCCTCTACCGCCGGAATATAGGCTTGGCGGATATATTGCTGTCCCACCAAATCGGTCAGGAATTTTCGAATTTTGAATCCTGCCGCATCTGCGTCGGTAAGCAAAATCAGCCCTTGCGTTTGTGCGAGATGCTTGAAAAGCTGTTGCTGTTCTTTGTCTTTGAAAATCGCAAATCCATTCGTCGTTAGAATCGGTGCGTCAACAATATCCGCAAGTTTTGCAGCATCATATCTTCCCTCTACAACGATCGCCTGCTGAATGCGAAGCTTTTCCATCATCGCTTTCCTCCTGCCTGTATCATCGAAGCCAACGCCGCTTGCAGCAAAATGCCTTTATCGGTCGGTGTGCTTTTTAGTTGGGTGTCCAACTCGGTGAGGATATTCAAAATTTCCTCGAGTTGTTCCAATTTCAGGCGAGCTGCTGCCTCGGACGATTTTTTCAACCGCCAATCACTGCCCTTATACCCAAAATCCTTGTGTACATGGGTATAATTTTTTCGCACCGTCTGCGCCAACTTGACACGATAAATGTCGACATAGCTGCCGGTCAATGCGGCTGCGATGGCAATGGGTTCGTTTTGTTGCTGCAACAGTTGTTCCAAACGCTGAAACGCCTGCGTTTTTCCTCCTGCCTGCACCAAACGCACCATATCAAACACATCTGCTTCCACATTTCGCACCGCCATTTCTGAAATCAACTGCGCTGTGATGGTGGTATAATTGCTAGCGGCAGCAAGTTTTTGTATTTCCGCCTCCAGCAAATACAGGTCGGTGCCACAGCGTTCGATCAATGCTTTTGCCGGACCCATTTCGATCTGTGTATCCAACCGGTTCGCTTTTTCCACCACAAACTGCACCAACTCGGTGCTGCCCAAAGGAGCAATCTCTACTGAAAGTCCGATCTGCTCCATTTCTTTTGCAAACGTTTGCAGTCGTTTTCCGCTGCGAGCCTTTTCGTCAGGCACCAAAGTCGTGATAACAAACACTGCATTTTCGGTGCTTTTGATCAATTCACAAAATTCTTTCAGTTCCTTGTCACTGAATGCAGACGGCTGCACAAAGGGCAATTCCACCACCCGCTTGGTTCCGAAAAACGAAATCGTCCCTGCTGCCAAAATCACTTCTTCCATGTTTGGCACAGGTCCCTCTACTACCGTACTTTCCTCGCCGGTTTGCCGGGTAAGCTTTTGCAAAATTTGTTCGGACGCTTTGCGCAGGTGATATTCTTCGGTAGAATAAAAATAGTACACTGCACAGTCGTTTTGTTTGTTCAACAGCGTATGTAATTTTTGTTCGTTCACTATCATGGCAAATTCCTTTCTAGCCGAACCGCCCCTGTTGGCCAGATCCGCACGGCAGGCAGTGTTCCCGAAACAATATTCGGCTGTTCTTCCATTTCGCTTTCTGTGGGGGTCAAAATCCACCGTGCAGATAAAAATTCATCTGTTTTTCCACCCGCAAGCATTAAAAACGTAGTTTGCGGAAAATCTTCCCAATATCCATTCCCATAGGGAATCGCCGCTGTCGTGCCGTAAATACTGAGTGCGACCATAGATGCATCTTTTTGGGGAAAGACCGCACCGGTAAGCTTTCCCCCTAATGCTTCAAAGCGAACTCCCTCCACCGGAACTGTTTCGATTTGCTGCAAATGCTGGGTTTCCAGCGTCACTTGTGTCGTGGCATCCTGTCGCATATCCCATACCCATTCCAGCTGCAAATTATAGTAGCGTAAAAATTCCTGCAAGGCTGTTTGATTCGATGTTCCGCCTCGAAAAAACGCCACCGCCTGCGTGTTATCAAAGGCGATGACCACCGGATTCGTACTGCTGCCGACCATAGTAATCGTTACGCAAGACCCCAACAGCATTCGCTGCGCAGCAAATGCTATTGTAACACAAACAGGTACCACTGCAAACATCAACAGACTATGCCGTAACCGCCATAAAAGCATCCACACCACCACAAATAAAGCACACAAAAGCAGTGCGAATGTGCCTTTTAGCAAGATAGAAGAATATGGAAGCGAGGAAAAGGATTCCGCCAGAGAAAGCAACGCTTGCGAGCTAATGCCAACACAAAAAGCGAGCAATCGGTGCAACCAACTTGCAGGAAAAATCCATGCAGCCGCCAAACACAGCCAGCTAAATACCAACTGTGGCAAAAGCAAAACCGAAACCAGCAGATTTGCAATCACCGAATAGGTTGCAATCTCACTGCCGAGGTAGATAAGAACAGGTATCGTTGCGACCGACGCAAAAAACGGGACTGCTACGGCATATAAACCGGATAATGCAATGTTCTGAAAACGGCTTAACGGCTTCCCCAAAACTTTTTTGCGGTAAAGTTTTGTTCGTGCTACTGCCAACTGGGCAT
>CALWZD010000128.1 GCA_944385945.1 uncultured Anaerofilum sp.
ACGATGCCCTCCTTCACGCCGTAGCGCTTGGCAAAGGATCCGGCGGAGATGTTGCGGATGATGACCTCCAGGGGAACAATGGAAACCTTCTTTACCAAAGTCTCGCGCTCGCTCAGTTCCTTCACAAAGTGGGTGGGAATGCCGGCTTTCTCAAGACGCTCCATCAAGCGGTTGCTCATCTGGTTGTTGATTACGCCTTTGCCTGCAATAGAGCCTTTTTTCAAACCGTTGAATGCAGTTGCATCGTCCTTGTACTCTACAATCAGCAGTTCGGGCTCGTCTGTCTGATATACCTTTTTGGCTTTGCCCTCATAGAGTTGTTCGGTTTTGTTCATAACGTAGACCTCCAAATGTAATTACTTTCCACTGTCGCCATAGTTGGAAAGCACACGTGCAGACGGATCGTCTACATTGCAGCCTTCCCATGCCGGATTGGGCATCCAAAAGCCGGGAATCATCTGGCTTTGCCCGGGATAATATTTTTCAAAAATCTCACGGTAAAGCAGCGATTCTTTTGTAAAGGGCATGGAATGTGTGTATTTTACACGCATCTGCTCGAACTGCTGGTCTGTGTAAACGGTTTGTGCATATGCTTTTAGGCAATCCACCATCGAATGACCTACCGCATCCGAAAATGCGGCTTTTTCCCGATACAAAATAGAGTGGGGCAGATAGTCGCCCTCGAAAGCACGGCGCAGAAGATATTTTCCCTTGCCGTAGCGGTTCAATTTTTTCTCGGGGTCGATGGACATTACATACCGCACGAAGTCCAGATCTCCAAAGGGGACACGGGCTTCCAGCGAATTCACCGAAATACAGCGGTCGGCACGTAAAACATCGTAGCAATGCAGCTCACGCAGACGCTTTTCCGATTCCTGCTGAAAGGCGGCGGCATCGGGGGCGAAGTCGGTGTATTTATACCCAAACAGTTCGTCCGAGATCTCGCCGGTAAGCAGGACCCGAATATCGGTGGTTTGATGGATAGCTTTGCAAAGCAGATACATTCCGATGCTGGCACGAATGGTAGTGATGTCATAGGTACCAAGCAACTCGATCACAGTGTCCAACGCCTGTAAAACGTCCTGTTCGGAAATGATCACCTCGGTATGGTCGCTGCCGATATAGGTGGCGACCTCTTTGGCATATTTCAAATCAATGGCATCCTTACTCATACCGATCGCAAATGTTCGGATGGGAACAGAAGATTTTTTTGCAGCGATGGAGCAAACCAGAGAAGAGTCCAGCCCGCCGCTGAGGAGAAAACCGACCTTCGCATCCGCAATCAGACGTTTTTCCACACCGGCTACCAGCTTGTCGTGAATGGTTTGACAAACAGCTTCTATATTATCATAACAAATTGTGAGGCTTTTGGCTATATCCAGATAGCAAATAAAAGTACCTTTTTTGTAGTAATATCCCGGTGGAAACGGAAAAATAGTGGTCACAATGCCCAAAAGGTTCTTTGGCTCGCTTGCAAAGGCGATATTTCCGTCTTTATCGTACCCATAATATAGCGGTCGAATGCCGATGGGGTCACGGGCAGCGACGAAACTTTGCTCGGCTGCATCGTAGATGATACAGGCGAATTCTGCATCCAGCATGGCAAACATATCAGTACCGTATTCCTGATAGAGAGGCAGCAAAACTTCGCAGTCAGATTGGCTGTGAAAGGTATACTTTTCCGAAAGCTGCTGTTTGAAAGCTTCAAATCCGTAAATTTCGCCGTTGCACACTAAAAGATTGTGCTCCAGTGAAAAAGGCTGCATTCCGCTGGGAGAAAGCCCCATGATGGCAAGCCGCTGAAAGCCCAAAAGCCCGTTGCCTGTATCTGCGATGCGGATGTCGTCGGGGCCACGTGAGTGGGTACGCTCGAAAGCAGTACGGAACTGGGCAAGGTCGGCATTCGGTTTGGAGTAGCCCATAATTGAACACATAATACAAAGCACCTCGTTTCTTGTTCGGTTGGCAAAGAAAAAACACAGTGGCAGGCAGAAGGCTCCACCGGAAAAGACCGATGGAGCATCCGCCATGCCGAAGGCTCATCTCGTTATTCTACATCTTGCAAGGCGTCGAAACCTTCTTCACCGGTACGAACCTTGACCACATTTTCCACATCGTAGACAAAGATCTTGCCGTCGCCGATATGGCCTGTATAAAGCACTTTCTTGGCGGTTTCAATTACCGACCGAACCGGTACTTTGCTTACAACTACATCTACCTGTACTTTGGGCAGCAAGTTGGTTTCTACCGGAACACCACGGTAATATTCAGGCTTACCACCCTGTACACCACAGCCGAGTACGTGCGATACGGTCATACCGCTGATGCCCAATTCCTGCAACGCTTTTTTCAAAGCGTCGAAACGAGCTTCTTTGCAGATGATTTCGATTTTGGTAAGCTTTGCAGAGGTTTTTTCTTCGTTGAATGCAGGAACTTTCTTGACGACGACTGCCTCAGCGACAGGAGTTTCGCCCGAAACCACGACAGGCTCGCTGTCAAAGGAGGAATAGGTATCCACAGCGGCAGCAAAATCGGGATAAGCACTGGGCAGACCGTGCTCGGCGATGTCCATACCGATCAATTCTTCTTCTTTGGTAGTGCGCAAACCATGTACACTGCGAATGACTGCAAAGGTAATGACCATCATCACTACGGCGTAGAACGAAACACTTACAACGCCAACAGCCTGAATGCCCAGCTGAGTAAATCCGCCACCGTAGAACAGACCGGAAAGTCCGGCAGGAGCAGCAGGGTTTGCAAACAGACCGACTGCGATGGTACCCCAGAAGCCGTTTGCCAAGTGTACGCCAACTGCACCCACAGGATCGTCGATATGCAGTTTCAGGTCAAGCAGTTCAACGATCGCTGCAACCAAAATACCGGATACTGCACCGATAGCGGCTGCACCTATTGCATCGACGGCATCACAACCGGCGGTAACACCTACCAGACCGGCAAGCGAAGCGTTCAAACACATCGAAACATCAGGCTTTCCATTGCGCAGCCAAGTGAAGATCATGGTCACGCAGGTAGCAACCGAAGGTGCGATGGTGGTGGTCAAAAAGATGGAAGCGAGTTCGGAAGCCGAAGTAGCAGCCGCACCGTTAAAGCCATACCAACCCAGCCACAGGATGAATACACCCAAAGCACCCAATGTGATGGAGTGACCGGGAATCGCATTTACTTTTGTAACCTTGCCGGTTGCATCGGTGACATACTTGCCGATACGGGGACCAACAAAGATGGCACCAACCAAAGCTGCGATACCGCCGACGAGATGGATAGCACAAGAGCCGGCATAGTCATGGAAGCCGATTTGCGAAAGCCAACCGCCACCCCAGATCCAGTGTGCTTCGATGGGATAGACCAGCAGCGAGATCACTGCCGAATAAATACAGTACGAACTGAATTTCGTGCGCTCTGCCATTGCGCCCGAAACGATGGTGGCAGTGGTAGCACAAAATACAAGGTTGAATACAAATGTAGATGCACCTGTGAAGCTGCCGTCCGACGGGCTGGCGATAAAATTGCCAAAGTCGGTAAAAAGAGAAAAATCAGGAATACCGATCAGCCCGAAAAATGTGTCCTGTCCCATCATCAGGGAGTATCCCAGCAAGGAAAATACCACAGTGCCGATACAAAAATCCATCAAGTTTTTCATGATGATGTTACCGGCGTTTTTGGCACGGGTGAAACCCGTTTCCACCATTGCAAAACCTGCCTGCATCCAAAATACCAATGCAGCACCAATCAAAAACCAAAATTCGACCGTCATACGATCTCCACCCCTCTAAATAAAATCTCCGCTGAAAAATCCCCTCAAAAATTCGGCTTATATACAACCGATGCCGTCCATATTGCCAAAACGGCATCGGTCGTTTCGTGTTTATCTTACC
>CALWZD010000129.1 GCA_944385945.1 uncultured Anaerofilum sp.
ATAAAAAAACCATACAACCACAGAAAGGCGGAATCAAGCGGATATGGCACCATCGAATGCCCGACAGAACTTGAAATATTTGCAGCTTTTGGCACGGGATTTCCCCACTCCGGAGGCAGCGTGTGCCGAAATCATCAATCTCACAGCACTGTTGCGGCTGCCAAAAGGAACCGAACATTTTATGAGTGACCTGCATGGAGAAGCGGAAGCATTTACCCATATTTTAAACAGTGCGTCGGGCGTTATTCGTGAAAAGGTGGATCGGGTTTTGGGCGACCAAATGAGCGAAGAAGAACGTGCGGAATTTTCTACGCTCATCTATTATCCACGAAAAAAACTTCCGTTCTTGCTGGCAAAACAAACAGATACGGATGCTTTCTATCTGCAAACGCTCACTCGTTTATTGGATGTGTGCCGGTTGGTTTCTTCTAAGCATACACGCAGCTTTGTGCGTAAAGCCTTGCCGGAAGAATTTGCTTATATTCTGGATGAATTGTTGCACGCACATTTCGAAGACCACAACAAAGAGGCATACTATCATGCCATTCTGCAAAGCATTTTGGATGTTCAGCAGGCAGATGCTTTCATCGAGGAGCTTTGTATTTTAATCAAAAAACTTTCGGTGCTGAAACTTCATATCGTAGGGGATTTGTTCGACCGTGGCCCACGGCCTGATATGATTTTAGACCAGCTTGTGGCACATCATTCGGTGGACATTCAGTGGGGCAATCACGATGTCGTCTGGATGGGCGCAGCGTCGGGGAGCTGGCTGTGCATCGCTACGGTGCTTACAACTTCGTTTGCCTACAACAATCTGGAGGCATTGGAAGATGGCTATGGCATCAATCTGCGTCCTCTTGCTACCTTTGCCGATGCGGTATACAAAAAGGTAGATATTTCTCGCTTTATGCCAAAAGGTGACCAAGATCGGGGCGATTGTCAGCCTCATCGACTGGAACAGGTCGCACGGATGCGCAAGGCGATTTCTGTCATCATGTTTAAATTAGAGTGTGAGGTCATCGCCCGCAACCCTGATTTTGAAATGCAGGGCAGGGATTTCCTGAACCACATCGACTTTCACGCTCAAACGGTCGTTGTGGAGGGAAAGCGGTATGCTTTGCTGGATTGCGACTTGCCTACGGTCGACCCATTGGCGCCCTCCCGTTTAACGCAGCAGGAGCAAGAGGTCATGAAGGCTTTACAGCGCAGCTTTACTTCGAATGAGCGTTTGAAACGGCACGTTCGCTTTTTGTACGATAAAGGTGGCGTGTATCATATCGAAAACGGCAATCTTCTGTACCACGGAGCTGTCCCGCTTACCGAGTCGGGCTATTTTGCACAGGAAACTTTTGAAGGAACCGTTTACGCAGGCAGAGCCTTGATGGACTATTGCGATCGCCGTGCCCGTTTGGGATATTTTGCACCACAGGGAAGTCAAGAACGGGAAAAGGGACAGGACTTTTTGTGGTATTTGTGGTGTGGTCATCTTTCGCCGTTGTTTGGACGTAGCCGAATGGCAACGTTTGAACGCATTTTTGTGGGCGAAGCGGAATGTCATACCGAAGTGAAAAATCCCTATTATAATTGGATTCAAAAGGCAGAAACCGACCAAATGATTCTGAGAGAATTTGGTTTGGGCGAAAATAGCCACATCATCAACGGACACGTTCCGGTAAGAGCAGCCGAGGGCGAAAACCCCATCAAAGGCAGCGGAAGATTGATCGTTGTGGACGGTGGATTTTGCCGTGCCTACCATGAAAAAACAGGTACAGCAGGATATACACTGGTGTATAACAGCCACGGCATGAGTTTGCGTGTCCACGAGCCGTTTGAAAGTCAGGTAAAGGCGATCGAGGAAAACAGCGACATCATTTCACAGGTGAATATCTTTGAAACGACCGATCACCGCATTCTGGTCGCAGACACTGACGAGGGCAAGGAGATGCAAGCCCGCATCCAAGACTTGAAAGAACTGGTACAGGCGTATCATATGGGCATCGTGAAGCCCGGAAAGCGTAAAAGGAATATCAATACAAAGGCGTAACGAGGCTTTTACAAGCACTCTTGGCAAAAATAAATGAAAGAAGGCGATGTTATCATGTCTACACCACACAATAAAGCACAAAAAGGTCAAATCGCAAAAACCGTTTTGATGCCCGGCGATCCGCTGCGTGCGAAATTTATTGCAGAAACATTTTTGGAGAATCCTGTTTGCTTCAACGATGTGCGTGGGATGCTGGGATATACCGGAACGTATCAGGGAAAAGAGATCAGCGTGATGGGTAGCGGTATGGGAATGCCCAGCATCGGCATCTATTCCTACGAGTTGTTCACTCAATACGATGTAGAAAATATCATTCGCATCGGTTCGGCAGGAAGTTATTCCGAAAATGCGAAAGTGTACGATGTTGTGTTGTCCACCGGTGCTTATTCCGAATCCAGCTATGCAAAAACACAAAATGGCTGCACCGATGACATCATCAAGCCCAGTGCCAGCTTGAACGAAAAACTGCGTGAGAGTGCAAAGAAATTGGGCATTCCCATGCACGAGGGCGTGATCCATTCTTCCGATGTATTCTACCGTGAAGCAAGCGATGAATCCCCAACTTACTGGGAAAAACTTCGAGATGAAAAAGGCTGTTTAGCAGTAGAGATGGAAAGCTTTGCGCTGTTCCACAATGCAAACGTTACCGGTAAGAATGCAGCCTGCCTGATCACCATTTCCGACAGCTTTGTAAGTTCCGAAATCACCACTGCTGAGGAGCGTCAAAACAGCTTTACCAACATGATGAAAATCGCACTTGGCGCAGAATACTAAACGACGGAGGCGATGGCGGATGGACTTCGACCGCAAAGAATTGATTCGGGCGGCATTTGCTGCACAAAAATACGCTTATGTGCCGTATTCTCGCTTTTGGGTAGGGGCAGCTCTGCTTACGCAGGAGGGCGAAATCTATACAGGCTGTAATATTGAGTGTGCAAGTTACAGTCCGACAAATTGTGCAGAGCGCACAGCTTTGTTTAAAGCCGTCAGTGAGGGAAAACACAAATTTACAGCGATCGCTGTGGTAGGTAGTGTGCAAGGGCAGCAGAATGCTCTCATCACATCGCCTTGTGGCGTATGCCGACAGATGCTGTATGAATTTGGCGGAGATGACCTGCTTGTTATCATGGCAAAAAGCGAGGACGATTATCAGGAGATGCGCTTGGGCGAGCTTTTGCCACTTGGCTTTGGACCACGGAATCTGGAACAACCTGCCGATTCCTGAAAAGAAATTTGCCCCAAACGGCACATTCCTTTTTAATAAACGCCGAGAATACGATGTTTATTAAAGAAATATTCAAAAAGTTGTTAATGAATTGTAACCCTGTTTTTTCGCCGGAATAGTTGAAAAAACGACGCTCTGCGTGTATAATAGTTGAGCGGAAAGGAACTACTGTTTCGTCTTGGTTTGCTGTCAAATTGTATTGGACTCAACAGCTATAAAGGACTTGTAAAAAAACAGATTTCCTCAAAAATAACGAATTGAAAAGGAGAATGCACAATGAAAAAGGCACTTGCACTTGCAGTGGCAGCCATCATGGCTCTTTCTCTCGCTGCTTGCGGCGGGGCAACTTCCTCCAGTACTTCTCAGAGCAGCTCTGCTTCTGAAAGCACTTCGTCCAGCAGCACTGCTTCCGAAAGCACCACTACCACCGGTGCAGAGATTGCGATGATCACCGATAAAGGCGACATCGACGACAAATCTTTCAACCAAGGCACCTGGGAAGGCATTCAGGCATACTGTGAGGAGAATGGCAAGACCTGCCAGTACTACAAACCCGCAGATGCTACCACCGATGACTACATTACCTCCATCGAGCAGGCAATCAAAGACGGTGCAAAGGTTATCGTTACCCCTGGTTATCTGTTTGAGGTACCCATCTATACCGTTCAGGATCAGCACCCCGATGTAAAGTTCGTTCTGATCGACGGCAACCCCAACGACGGTGCAAAAGAGCCTACCTACAAAACTTCTGAGAATACCGTAGGTATCAAGTTCTCCGAGCAGCAGGCTGGTTATCTGGCAGGCTACGCAGCTGTTATGGACGGCCACACCAAGCTGGGCTTCTTGGGCGGTCAGGCTGTTCCCGCAGTTGTAAACTTCGGCTACGGCTTCGTTCAGGGAGCAAATGATGCAGCAAAAGAAAAAGGCATCACTGTTGATATGATGTACACCAATACCGATGGTTTCTCGGCTACTCCCGAAGCACAGGCTATGGCAGCTTCTTGGTTCAATGCAGGCACCGAGATCGTATTCGGTTGTGGCGGTAGCGTTGGCAACAGCGTATTCAGCGCAGCTGAGGGCGCAAACGGTCTGTCGATCGGTGTTGATATCGACCAGAGTGGTGAAAGCGAAACTGTTGTTACCAGCGCAATGAAAGATCTGGCTTCTGTTGTTGCTAACGTTCTGGATCAGTACTATGCAGACAGCTTCCCCGGTGGTCAGAACTTGGTTCTGGGTGCTGACACTCACGCTGTATCTCTGGCAATGGACACCGCACGTTTCGAAACTTTCGATCAGGCAGCTTACGACGCTCTGTATGAGAAACTGGCAAGCGGCAGCATCGAAGTAAAAGACAACACCGCAGCAGCTTCTCCTGCTGAACTGGGCACCGAAAACTGCAACGTAACTGTTGTTACCATGTAATTTCTACTTTTCACAGCACAGCCATTTTGGCTGTGCTGTTTTTATTTTGCCTGTAAAAAGAGTAAACCTACCTATTTTTGTTTTACTACGTATATTGCAGCCATTGAAAAGCTTTGATAAGATAGAGAAAAGAGCTTCTTTTGGCGAAAGGAAAACACAATGAACGAACTGGAAATCATACAATATCCTCAAATCGACGATGCGACCCTGTTTTTGGTTACGGTCGATTATCGAACACCACACCTGCATCGAGAAATCGAACTGATTTGGGTCATAGACGGTGCATTGCAGGTCACCTGCCAGCAACGGCAATTTCAGGTGTCGGCAGGAGAGATGGTATTGTTTAATCGAAATCAGCTGCACGAATTTCAAAAGACAGATAAAAGTTGTACTTTTATTTGTATACAGGTTTCTCCCGATTTTTTTGCACACAGTTTTCAAAAAATGAAGTCGTTGTTTTTTGATAGGATTTTACTCAAAGAATGTATGCAGCCGATCGAATATCAAACCTTTCAAAAACAAGTAGCACGGCTGATTCAGTGCTACTTAGAACAGGGCAACAACTACGAACTGTACTGTGTGGGGCAACTTCATATGATATTTTATGACCTTTTGAAAATAGTCCCCTATCACATCCTTACACAAGAACAGCGCATCGAACAGGAAAAACGAAACCAACGCCTTGAAAGACTTCTGAAATTTGTAGATGAAAATTATACCCAAAAAGTATGCCTGTCCAGTTTTGCAAAAGCGGAAAATCGGTCGCTGAACTATATGTCGGCTTTTGTAAAGCAATCGTTGGGGCAAACATTCCAAGATTACGTCAATACGGTGCGGTTTCACTGTGCCTGTAAAATGATACGTTCGGCAGATGTTCGGTTGTTGGACGTATGCATTGCTTGCGGATTCTCGGATTATCGCTATTTCAGCCAAACGTTTAAAAAGCGGTTGGGAATCACCCCTGAGCAGTACAAACAAAAAAATACGGCGATCGAACCAGATACGGTGAAAACGCATCATAGTGTGCATACACTGGAACATTTTTACACCCAAGAAAAAAGCATCGAACTTTTGAAACAATACGGCGTTTACGAAATAGAATCGTAAATTAGTCTAATTGAGAATGTGAATCCAACAAAGCTTTTTTTAAAAAATCTGTTAAACTTATAGATAAAATAAAAGTGTGCTATCAGTAAAAAATTAGCACTTGCCACCAAAAAAATACGGTGACAATGCTGGATAATAAAGGAAAGGGGCGAGTGAAAATGTTCTACGTTGGCGTTGACCTCGGAACATCCGCCTGTAAACTATTGCTTGTAGACAGCGAAGGACAGGTGCAAAAAAGCATCTCTCGAGAATACCCGATCTCGTTTCCTCAAACCGGTTGGAGTGAACAAAATCCCGAGGATTGGTGGCTGGCGTGTGCAAACGGTTTACAGGAACTGGTACAAGGCATCGACAGCACCGAAATTGCAGGGCTTGGCGTTGGCGGACAGATGCATGGATTGGTCGTTCTGGATGCGCAGGATCGGGTGATTCGTCCGGCGATCCTGTGGAATGACGGCAGAACGGAGCAGCAGGTAGAATATTTGAACCAAACGGTCGGAACCGATTTTTTATCACAACACACAGCCAACATCGCTTTTGCTGGTTTTACCGCTCCGAAATTGCTTTGGATGCGTGAACAGGAACCCGAAAATTTTGCGCAGATTCAAAAAATCATGTTGCCAAAGGACTATTTGGTCTATCGCTTAACGGGAGTACATGCTACCGACTATTCCGATGCGTCGGGAATGCTGCTGTTGGATGTAAAAAATAAGTGCTGGAGCAAACCGCTTCTGGAGATTTGCGGTGTCAGCGAAGGACAGATGCCAACACTCTATCAAAGTTACGACAAAGTGGGAACACTCTTGCCACATATAGCACAGCAGTTGGGTCTATCCCAAACGGTGGTAGTATGTGCCAGTGCGGGCGACAATGCAGCAGCAGCGGTAGGAACAGGCACGGTGGGCGCAGGTGGCTGCAATATTTCGCTTGGAACATCGGGTACGGTATTTATCTCCTCCGACCACTTTGCGGTGGATGAAAAAAATGCGCTCCATTCTTTTGCACACGCTGATGGCGGGTATCACTTGATGGGCTGTATGCTTTCGGCAGCTTCCTGCAATAAATGGTGGGAGGAAGAAATCGTCGGAACCACTAACTATCAGACCGAGCAAGCAAAGATTTTACAGGAGCATCTAGGAAAGAACGAAGTGTATTTTCTCCCGTATCTAATGGGAGAACGCAGCCCCATCAATGATGTAAACGCCCGTGGAATGTTTGTAGGCATGAGCATGAGCACGACCCGTACAGATATGACGCAAGCGGTGCTGGAAGGCGTTGCGTTTGCGATTCGGGACAGCGTAGAGGTGGCAAGGTCACAAGGCATTGAGATTTCCCGTTCAAAAATATGTGGCGGTGGCAGCAAGTCTGCACTCTGGAAACAAATCTTGGCGAATGTGCTAAGTATTCCGCTCGACACAGTTGTTACCGAGCAAGGGCCGGGGTATGGAGCTGCGATGTTGGCGATGGTCGCACATGGACGATTCCAAACGGTACAGCAAGCAGCCGATGTATTGGTGAGGGTGAAAGAAACCACTTTCCCTGAGCCGGAACTGGTGCAACGCTACGAGCAAGCATATCGTCGTTTCCAAAAAATTTATCCTACCTGCAAGCAGTTGTTTGTGCAGTTGAAGACGCAGTAAGGAGGCAGCTTGATGAGAATATATTCAGTGAAGGATGAAACATTCCGTGAATATGGCAGGATTGTGGAGGGGATTGATTGCAAAGAGCTGGAAAGTGTTCTTTGCAGCATACCCTTACCAGAAAATGTAGAGTATTGTGCTTGTGAGCCAATGCTTCAGAACTTGTCGGTAGCAGAAATTTTCTCTAAGAATTTATATGGTGGTAAGCCTGTACAGATGGGTTGGTGCAACGGGCATAACACAAAGCTGAACTGTCTGGAATACCACCGCAGCAGCGAGTTTAATTTTGGCACAGAGGAGTTTGTGCTGCTTTTGGCAAAACAAAGCGAGATCGTGGACGGAAAATTGGACACAAGCTGTGTAAAAGCCTTTTACGTGCCTGCAGGGACTCTCGTAGAAATATATGCGACCACATTGCATTACGCACCATGCCATGTAAACAAAGAAAAGGGATTTCGTGTACTGGTGGCATTACCGCAAGGCACCAATGGTTCTAAACCTGAAATAGAGACACTTACAAAAGAAGATGCGCTGTTGTGGGCGTGTGATAAGTGGTTATTGGCTCACGCCGATTCCGAAGAAGCTGCACAAGGCGCATATGTCGGGCTTGTGGGAGAGAACATTGATTTGACAAAATAAAAACATGGAGTTAACTGTGTTATTCTAAAAAACGCTAAATTGAAGGAGAGGATTCTATATGTTTCAGAATATTCCTGAGGTAAAATTGGGGATCGTAGCAGTATCTCGTGACTGTTTCCCAATCGAGCTGTCCAAACGTCGCCGTAGTGCTATCGCAGAGATCTGCAAAACGAAAGAGCTGCCTGTATACGAGGTGCAAACCATCGTTGAAAATGAAGCAGATATGCTGAAAGCCGTCAGCGAAGCGACCGAGGCAGGCTGTAATGCACTTACCGTATTTTTGGGCAACTTCGGGCCGGAAACCCCCGAAACCTTGCTTGCAAAGTATTTTGACGGTCCGTGTATGTTTGTGGCTGCTGCCGAAGGTGACGGCGATATGATAAACGGTCGAGGCGATGCATATTGTGGTATGCTCAACTGTTCTTACAATCTGGCAATGCGCCACCTCAAAGGGTACATTCCTGAATATCCCGTGGGCGATGCTACCGAACTGGCAGATAAAATGGCAGAGTTTATCCCCATTGCACGTGCAGTGATCGGTGTGAAAAATCTGAAGATCATTACTTTTGGCCCTCGTCCTCAGGATTTCTTTGCTTGCAATGCTCCCATTAAAGGACTGTACGAACTGGGAGTAGAGATCGAAGAAAACAGCGAATTGGATTTGTTGGTCGCATATAAGCAACACGAAAACGATCCCCGCATCCCCGAAGTATGCGCAGATATGGCGCAAGAGATGGGCGAGGGAAAATATTATCCCGAACTGAGCGCACGAATGGCACAGTTTGAGCTTACTCTGCTGGATTGGGCGCAAGCACACAAAGGCAGCCGAAAATATGTTGTATTTGCCAACAAATGCTGGCCGGCATTCCCCAGTCAGTTTGGGTTTGAGCCTTGTTATGTCAACAGTCGTCTGGCAGCACGTGGCATTCCCGTCGCTTGCGAAGTGGATATTTATGGTGCGCTGAGTGAATATATTGGTGCTTGTGTGTCCAACGATGCAGTAACCTTGTTGGACATCAACAACAGCGTTCCGCCCTACATTTACGAGGAAGACGGTATCGGCAAGCTGGGATATAAACTAACCGATACCTTTATGGGCTTCCACTGCGGAAATACCCCCAGCTGCAAAATGTGTGCAGAACGTGCCGTAAAATATCAGTTGATTCAGCATCGTTTGCTGGAGCCGGCTGGCAGCGAGCCCGACTTTACCCGTGGTACGCTGGAGGGCGACATTGCAGCAGGGAATGTGACATTCTATCGTCTGCAATGTGACAGCGAAGGCGTACTTCGTGCATATATTGCACAAGGCGAGATTCTGCCGGTTGCAACCCGTAGCTTTGGCGGAATTGCAATTTTCGCTATCCCTGAAATGGGACGTTTCTACCGTCATGTGCTAATTGAAAAACACTATCCGCATCACGGTGCAGTGGCATTTGCACATATTGGTAAGGCGTTGTTTGAAGTATTCAAACTGTTGGGAGTCGACGATATTGCCTACAACCAACCCAAAGCACTGCCTTATGCGACCGAAAATCCGTTTGCATAAGATTGTTGGTAAACACATGGCTTTTGGGCGTTTGCAGACGAAGCGATACCCAAAAGCTGCGGTTTTAAATTCGTAAAAAGAGGTTGAGGGAAGATGAAATTTTTTATTGACACTGCGAATGTAGATGAGATTCGAAAAGCAAACGAAATGGGTGTGATTGCAGGTGTTACCACAAACCCAAGCTTGATTGCAAAGGAGGGGCGTGACTATGCGCAGACTCTAAAAGAAATCGCAGAGATCGTAGATGGTCCAATCTCAGGCGAAGTAAAAGCAACGACCGAGGATGCACAGGGCATGATCGAGGAAGGTCGTGCGATTTATGCACTGGACCCCAAGCATATGGTGGTAAAAATTCCCATGACCACCGAGGGACTGAAAGCGATCAAGGTGCTGAGTGCAGAGGGTATCCCCACAAACTGTACTTTGATTTTCAGTGCAAATCAGGCATTGCTGGCAGCTCGTGCGGGTGCTACTTATGTTAGCCCGTTTTTGGGACGATTGGACGACATCAGCCAGCCCGGCATCGACTTGATCAATTCCATTGCTCAAATATTTGCAAACTATCCCGACATCAAAACCGAGATCATCGCTGCAAGCGTTCGCAATCCAATTCACGTCACCGATTGCGCACTGGCAGGGGCAGATATTGCTACTGTGCCGTATAAGGTGATCGAGCAAATGACCGCTCATCCTCTGACAAACCAAGGTATTGAAAAATTCAAAGCGGATTATATCAAAGTGTTTGGAGAATAAAACACTTGAAATTTAAAAAAGTGTGTGTTATAATCGTAGACCGAAAGAAGATTTTTCAAATACAATAAACAAAACCATGTGAGGGAGTAGCAAGCGCATTGGATGCGTAACAAGTCAACAACTGGCCATTGGATGGTCTGGCTTGTTTTAAATTGCGAGACTTACGTATAACTGTAAAGCTATACGGGAAGTCCTGCCTTTTTGCCTTTATCACCGGCGTAGCTTTGCGGCTATGCCGGTTTTTGTTTGAGAAAGAGCGAAAAGAATGAATTGGAGTTTGGTATTTGTAGCAAACAGTGTTTTGCTGGGGGTAGGGTTGGCGATGGATGCGTTTTCGGTATCGCTTGCAAACGGGTTGAATGAACCTAAAATGAGCCGATCAAAAATGTGCAAAATTGCATGGGTATTTGCCTTTTTTCAGGCTCTTATGCCGATGTTGGGATGGATTTGTGTGC
>CALWZD010000130.1 GCA_944385945.1 uncultured Anaerofilum sp.
TACGGCGCCATAAATGAAAAGACGCCAGAGCGTCTTTTCAAATGGAGCGGGTTACGAGGCTCGAACTCGCTACCTCCACCTTGGCAAGGTGGCGCTCTACCAGATGAGCTAAACCCGCACAGAAAAATTGGTGCCTCCGGGTGGAATCGAACCGCCGACACAGGGATTTTCAGTCCCTTGCTCTACCGACTGAGCTACAGAGGCAAAATTGGCGACCCGGATGGGGCTCGAACCCACGACCTCTAGCGTGACAGGCTAGCGTTCTAACCCGCTGAACTACCGGGCCAGGTGGTGGAAGTTACAGGGCTCGAACCTGTGACCCTCTGCTTGTAAGGCAGATGCTCTCCCAGCTGAGCTAAACTTCCACGACTGGAGCGGGTTACGAGGCTCGAACTCGCTACCTCCACCTTGGCAAGGTGGCGCTCTACCAGATGAGCTAAACCCGCAAATTTTGTTTTGGTTTTGTGTGTGCCGCTCTTGGCGACGAATGTTATTTTACAACATCTGGCGGCATTTGTCAACGGTTTTTTGAAAGTTTTTTTGAAATTTTGTTTGATTTTTGTTTTTCGTCGTTATATCGTTTTGTTTTAGGAGTGTTTTTTCAAAAAATGCGCAGACCACAAAGCGATCTGCGCATTTTTTTGCAATTTTACTGATTTTTTATTTGCTCAACCAAACGGTTCAACTCGATCTTCCACACCTTATCACAGAACTGACAGCACACCTCTGCCACCGGTTCTTCCTGTGCAAGGTTTTCCAGTTCTGCTTTTCCCATGCTTATCAAGGCACGTTCCACTCGCTCTTGGCTGCAATCGCAGTGATACTCGGCGTTCAGTTCGTCCAAAACGTTGGGATTGAACCCATGCAGCACCATCTCCATGATTTGCTCAAGGGACATCCCATCTTCCAGCATTTGGGTCATGCTGGGCATGGCAGCGATATTTTTCTCAAGCTGGGTGATTTCTTCTTCGGTCGCACCCGGTAACAACTGCAACAGATAACCACCTGCTTTTCGAATGCTCAAGTCCGGCTCTACCAGAACCCCCAACGCACAGACGGTGGGTGTCTGCTCGCTAGTTGCATAATAAGCAGTGATGTCCTCGGCGACCTCGCCCGATACCAAAGGAATCTGCCCTACATACGGCTCACGCAGTCCCAAATCACGCACAACGCTGAGGGTGCCGTTGGCACCGATCGCACCGCCTACATTCAGTTTTCCATCGGGACGATCCTCGATTTCCACAATGGGGTTTTCTACATATCCTTTTACTTCACATTTGCCGTTTGCTACCGCCAACACGGTACCCGCAGGACCATCGCCTTTCATGCGAAGCGTAAGCGTGTCGGTGTCGTTTTTTAAATAGGTCGACATCATTGCAGCAGCGGTCAGCAATCGTCCCAACGCTGCCGATGTCACAGCACTGGTTTTGTGGTACTGTTCCATTTTACGCACAAGTTCGGTAGAGTCGATCACACAGACCACTGCACCACCGTTTTCCGAAATTCCTCGTAACAGATTCATATTTTTTATTCCTCTCTTGTTTGGGTATATTCTTTTACTGCGGTAATCAGCCAGCGTTGACTATCCGATCGACAAGCACCGAAGTCCTCGCCGTCGCATACCTCCTCCACCCGCAAGCCGTAACGGGCGCAGACGGTTCGAATTTGTTCCAGTTCGTACCAGTATTCAAAAAATTCTTCCTGAAAGCTGTCCCCTGTGTCGTGGTAGGTGATTTCGATAGAGATCGCCGTACGTTGCTGCTGTTCGTCCAGTTGATTTTTCCACACACACAGTGCATCTTCGCTTTCCAGTGTAAATGTTTCGTTGCCCAGTATTTGGCGATGCTTATACGGTGTGTTGACATCGAACAGGAACAGCCCGTCCTTTTCCATAAAAAAGGCAGCTTTTGCGATCGCCTGTTCGAAGCGGTCAATGGGACCGATATGGTTAAAGGTATCGAAAGTAGACACTGCTGCACGGATGGTGCCGAACAAGTCCAGTTTCAGCAAATCCTGATTAAGCAAAAGCAGGTCTTTGATTTCCAGTTCTGCTGCTTTTTCTCGCAGCACCGCCAGCATTTCTTCCGACAGGTCGACACCAATCATATCATAGCCTGCTTGGGAGAGCATCAAGGTCAAGTCCCCCGTACCACAACCCAAGTCGACCACGATGCCGTCTTTAATTCCGTGCTGTACCAGACGTTGTTTCACTGCCCGAAACAGTGCATCATAATCGGCATCGTCGTTGAACTCGTCGTAGAAATAGGCAAATTCATTATACGCCATCGCTGCTTTCCTCCAGTGTTCTATCCAAAAGCTCTCGCAGTTGGTCGATGCCCTGCCCTTTTTCGGCACTGGTCAAAAAAATCGCCTGACAGCCGAACGGAGCGCAGATTTCGGTAAATTGTTGTACTGCTTGTTCCTGCTGTGCTTTTTTCAGCTTATCCGCTTTGGTGAGGACGATCACAAAGGGGATCTGGTGATAGCGCAGATATTCCAACATCTGCATATCATCGGCAGAGGGTGCATGACGGCTGTCCAGAAGCTGAAGCAGCAATGCACTCTGGCGACGTGCTTCAAAATAACGGTTGATAAGGTCGTCCCAACGTTCACGCTCTGCACCCGACACTTTTGCGTAGCCGTAGCCGGGCAGGTCGACCAGATATACATTGTCGAGCTGATAGAAATTGATAGTTGCGGTTTTGCCGGGGGTAGAACTTACACGGGCTAGATTTTTTCGGTTGCACAGTTTGTTTATCAAAGAGGATTTTCCCACATTCGAGCGACCCGACATCACAAACTCGATGCGGTCACTTTCGGGCAACTGGGAAGACAGCCCGTAGGATGCCATAAATTCAGCTTTTGCATAATTCATAGTAAAACGAACTCCTTATACAGATATGCGTTTATCTCAAAAAACTGCCCTATCCCACTCGGACAGGGCAGTTTGCCGTTTTTTATTGACGCATGGTATCGCCGGTTTCGGTTTCAGCGGTCGCAACGACATCTGCCTGTTTTTTGCGGGCAGGTCGACGGACAGCCGCAGGCGTAGTAGGCAGCGGCATCAAGGCACGCTTCAGCACTTCGCTCAATGTTTTTACCGGAACGAACTCCAGATGCTGTTTTACCTCATCGTCTACTTCGTACAAATCAGGCTCGTTTGCGTCTGGAATCAGAACGGTTTTCATCTTTTCACGGTAGGCTGCCATACTCTTTTCACGCAAGCCACCGATCGGCAACACGTCACCATGCAGTGTGATCTCACCGGTCATCGCAACGTCTGCACGGACAGGTCTGCCCGACAAGCAAGAGATAAGTGCAGTGGTCAAAGTGACACCTGCCGAGGGGCCGTCTTTGGGAACTGCGCCTTCGGGAGCATGGATATGCAGATCCATGGTTTTGAATTTTTCCAAGTCGATGCCGTATTCCTGCGCATGGACTTTTGCATAGGTGATGGCAAGCTTTGCACTTTCTTTCATCACGTCGCCCAGTGAACCGGTCAGTTCAAATTTCCCGCTGCCTCCGGGGATTGCCTCTACCTCAATGGGCAAAAGCTCACCGCCAACACTTGTCCAAGCCAAGCCGTTGGTGATACCGACTGCATTGGTTTTGTTGTAATAACCGGGCTTTACCTTTGCAGGCCCGAGCAACTCCTCCACCATTGTAGGGGTGACGTTTACTGTTTCCAGTTCACCCGATGCAATCTTACGGGCGCACTTGCGCAGAACTTTTCCGATGGTGCGTTCCAGTCCACGTACACCTGCTTCACGGGTATAGCCGTCGATGACGGTATACAGCGCAGCGTTGTTCATTTTCACTTTGCCTTTCAGCCCGTTGGATTCCAACTGACGGGGCAGCAAATACTTTTTGCCGATGTGGAATTTTTCCACACGGGTATAGCTGGGCAGTTCAATGACGTCCATACGGTCGAGCAAGGGACGTGGAATGGTATCCAGCGAGTTTGCAGTGGTGATGAACAATACTTTGCTCAAATCGAACGGAATATCGAGATAGTGATCTTTGAAAGTGGAGTTTTGCTCGGGGTCGAGAGCCTCCAACAGGGCGGAGGCGGGGTCGCCACGGAAGTCGCTTGCCAATTTATCCACTTCGTCCAACAGTACCAGCGGATTCGCACTTTTTGCGCTGTTGATGGCACTGATAATTTTGCCGGGCATTGCGCCGATATAAGTTCGGCGATGTCCACGAATCTCTGCTTCATCCCGCACACCGCCAAGGCTCATGCGGGCATATTTTCTACCCATGCAGTTGGCGATAGAACGTGCAATAGAGGTTTTACCAACACCCGGAGGGCCGACCAAACAAATGATTTGGCTTTTCATGTTTTCGGAAAGCGAGCGCACTGCCAGAATTTCGAGGATACGCTCCTTTACCTTTTCCATGCCGTAATGCTCTTTGTCCAGCAATGCAGCTGCACGGTTGACGTTCAAATCGTCTTTGGTGTAGACGTTCCAAGGCAAAGCAAGGCAGGTGTCCAGATATGTGCGGATGACCGCTGCTTCTTGGCTGCTGCTCTGCATTCGAGCCAAACGGTCTGCCTCTTTCAACAGCTTTTCGTTTGCCTCCTCGCCCAGTGCCAACGCTTTGATTTTTTGGCGATATACATCCGCCTCGGCGTGTACATCCTCGCCCTCGTCCAGTTCGCCTGCGATCACACGCATCTGCTCACGCAGATAGTAATCACGCTGATTTTTGTCCATCTGCTGGTTTACCTGTGACTGGATCTCCTTTTCTACCCGCAGCACCTGCACCTCACGCTGCATCAGTTCAAAAATGCGGTGCAAACGGGCAAGCAGTTTGCCCTCGTCCAAAACCTGTTGTTTATCCTGATATTTGAACAGCAGATTTGCGGGGATATACTCCGCCAAAAATGCAGGGTCGTCGGCTGTGACGATGTTAAAAATAACGTCCTTGGGCAGACGGGGTGTCAGTTTGAGATATTGCTCGAACAGTTCGTGGATGCTGCGCATCAACGCTTCCAGTTCCACGGGGTCGGCACTGTACACTCCACGCAAAGGAGCCGGGCGCACGTGTGCGATCAAAAAATCGCCGTCGCTTTCCAGTTCGGTCATCTGTGCCCGCACTTTTCCCTCGACCAAAACTTTTACCAAATCATCGCTTACCCGCAGCATTTGTTTGATCTCGGCAACGACACCATATTTATACAGTTGTGCCATCGTGGGGTTTTCTGCCTCGGGGTCTTTTTGTGCCACCAAAAAGACAGGGCTATTGTTGTTCATTGCCCAGTCGATGGCTGCGACCGACTTTTCACGTCCGACCTCAAAATGGACGACGTTTCCCGGAAAGACGACCAGTCCACGCAATGCGACCGTGGGCAAGCAGGAAATCCCTTCTTCTTCAAAATTGAATCTTGTTGTATCAGACATTCTGTCCTCCTAATGACGCCGCAGCATATGCGGCTGTGTAACGCAGTTGATTTTCACGATATAAGCCATAGTATACAGGATATGCGATGTTTTTTCAAGGCAAGCGAGATGCAGGATGCTTGCAGAGATGTTGTTTTTGTATGCAAAACAGCACTGACCTTTTCGCAGTCTGTAAAAGGCTTTGCTTGCATTGTAGCCCATTCCACTCATTTATGCAAGGGGGTTTTGCTGTTTTTTAATTGATTTTTTAGGGTTTTTCTGTGAATTTGTGTCTATTTTTTGAACTTTGAAAAAACCTCTTGCACTCTTTGCAGAATAGGTGTAAAATAAATTAGCACTCAAAGTAACCGAGTGCTAACATCACATTATCAGGAGGCATCTGCTTCATGGCTGTTCAACAATTCAAAGCCGAAAGCAAAAAGCTTTTGGATCTAATGATTCATTCCATCTACACCCATAAAGAGATTTTTCTGCGTGAGCTGATCAGCAACGCCAGCGATGCGCTGGACAAGTTGTATTTCCGTTCTCTCACCGATACAAGTATTCCCCTCAAGAAAGAGGATTATAAGATCCATCTTGCTGTTGATAAAGAATTGCGTACCATCACCATTTCTGATAACGGCATCGGCATGACCGAGCAAGAACTGGAAAACAATCTGGGCACCATTGCAAAGAGTGGCAGTTTGGATTTCAAGCGTGAAAACAGTGGCGAGGACATCGACATCATCGGTCAGTTTGGTGTTGGCTTCTACTCTGCTTTCATGGTAGCATCGAAAGTGACCGTAATCACTCGTCCTTACGGCAGCGAGCAAGCGTTCAAATGGGAAAGCACCGGTGCTGAGGGTTACACCATCACCCCTTGCCAGAAAGATTCGTTTGGTACCGATATTATCCTAGTTGTAAAAGAGAATGCCGAAGAAGAAAATTACGACGAGTTTTTGGACGAGTACCGTCTGGTTTCCATCGTAAAGAAATATTCGGATTACATTCGTTATCCTATCACCATGTACCGTGAGCATTCCCGCAAAAAAGAGGGCAGCGAGGACGAGTACGAAACTTACACCGAGCTGGAAACGCTCAATAGCATGGTTCCTTTGTGGAAGCGTGACAAAAAAGATGTGAGCGATGAGGAGTATAACAACTTCTACAAAGAGAAGTTTATGGACTTCACCGATCCTGCACGGGTAATTTCCAGCAAAACCGAGGGTTCTGCTACCTACAATGCCCTGTTGTTTATTCCGGGTCGTGCGCCGTTCAACTACTATACACGGGACTACGAAAAGGGCTTGCAGCTGTACGCCAGCGGTGTGCTGATTATGGACAAATGCGCCGACCTGCTGCCCGACTATTTCAGCTTTGTAAAAGGTCTGGTCGACAGTCAGGATTTGAGCCTGAATATCAGCCGTGAGATGCTCCAGCACGACAATCAGTTGAAGCTGATTCGCACCACTTTGGAGCGTAAAATTAAAAACGAATTGACCACCATGCTGCGAAACGATCGTGAGAAATACGATGAATTCTTTAAGAATTTTGGGTTGCAGTTGAAAGTTGGCTGCTATGAGGGCTATGGCATTCATAAGGATACCCTGAAAGATTTGTTGCTGTTCCATTCTGCAAAGCAGAACAAACTGGTAACGCTTGCGGAGTATGTTGAGGCGATGCCGAAGGCAGAAGCAGCCGAAGGCGAAGAAAAGGCAGAGGGCAGCGAGCAGAAATATATTTACTATGCGGCGGGTAGCAGTGTAGAGCAGTTGGCAAAACTTCCTGCTGCTGAGCGTGTGTTGGATAAGGGATATGATATTCTGTATTTGACAGACGACGTAGACGAGTTCGCACTGCAAGTTCTGCGTGAATACGAGGGGAAAGAGTTCCGAAATATTTCTTCCGGTGAAGATTTGGGCTTGGAAACCGAAGAAGAAAAAGAGGCAGCCAAAGAGCAAAACGAACAGAACAAGGATTTGTTTGAGGCTATGAAGAATGCTTTGGGCGACAAGGTAACGGAAGTACGTTTGTCTACCCGATTGAAGAATCATCCTGTTTGCATCACCAGCGAAGGTGCGCTGAGCGTGGAGATGGAAAAGGTACTGAACAGTATGCCGAATGCCGAAAAGGTACAGAGCCGAAAGATTTTGGAGGTAAACGGAAGTCATCCGATTTTTGGCGTACTGCAAGAGATGCAGAAAAACGGCAGCGAAAAGCTTGGTGAGTATGCGAATGTTTTGTACAACCAGGCATTGCTGATCGAGGGGTTGCCGATCGAGGATCCCGTTGCTTATGCACAGGCTGTTTGTGCCATCATGGCTGACAAAGCTTGATTTTGGGACGCTGTCCCAATCCCTGCAAGCCTTTGAAAAGGCTTGACCGAAACTTTTATCTGGGTATTGATATAAAAAAATTGCATCCCCCTGAAATATGGGGGATGCAATTTTTTTACGATAACTCGGCTAATGGCTTATTTCAGCTCTACAACGGTAACGCCTGTTTCGCCTTCGCCATATTTACCAAGGCGGAAGCTTGCCACGTTGCGGTGTCCACGCAGGTGAGCATGGATACCGGCACGCAAGGCACCTGTTCCCTTTCCGTGGATGAGGTAGATGGGGGAAATGTGATTTAGTACAGCATGGTCGATGAATTGGTCTACTTCCATCAAAGCTTCATCGACAGTCATGCCCAACAGGTTGATTTCCATACGGGCATCACGCTTAGAGGAAGTGCGCTGTACGGTTGCGCTGCGTCCGACTTGTTTTTTGGGTTGTTGCTTTTTATCGGTTTGTTTATTGGGGTTGCAGAGTTTATTCAATGCAACTTTGGTTCGGAGGATACCGGCACGGACTTCCACCATACCATTGCGGTCGGGCAACGCCGTAACGATGGCAAGTTGATCCAGTTCTGCAATGCAGACCTCCTGCCCGATCTTAACGCTTTTCAGAGGAACGAATTCTTTTACAACGTTGTGTACGACGTCGGTTTTGCCATAAAGCAGGTCGGTTTCTTTGCGGGCGATTTCCCTTGCCCGCTGTGCTTTTTGGGCAGCTGCCATTTTTTCATCTTTTTGCAATTTCCGCATTTCGTCCATCAAAGCATAGGCGTTGTTTTGGACTTCCTGCGCCATTGTCCGTGCTTTCAGACGGGCAGCTTCCAGTTCGATTTCGCCCTGTTTGATCAAATCGTCACGTTTTTTGCGGGCAGATTCCAACTGGTGCTCGGCATCGTATTTCAACTGCTCGATTTCGTCCTGACGGGCTTTCAGCTGGATTTTCAAATCTTCCAGTTGTGCCAGAACGCTATCAAGACGTTTGTCATCGCTGGAAAGATGCACTTTCGAAGCTGTGATGACGTCCATGGGCAATCCCAGCTTTTCGCTGATTAAGAATGCATTGGATTTTCCCGGTACGCCGACGCTTAAACGATAGGTTGGGCGCAAACTTTCCAAATCGAATTCACAGCTTGCATTTTGTACGCCGGGGGTTTCGAGAGCAAACACTTTCATTTCTGCGTAGTGGGTGGTACCCATGATTCTGGCACCTGCTTTGCGCAGACGTTCGATGATGCTTACTGCCAAGGCTGCACCTTCGGCAGGGTCGGTACCTGCACCAAGCTCGTCCAATAAAACTAATGTGGTTCGGTTGGCTTTTTCCAAAATTCCGACGATATTGCGGATATGACCGGAAAAGGTAGACAAACTTTGCTCGATGCTTTGTTCATCTCCGATGTCCACCAAGTAATCGCTGAATGCACACACGGTACTGCCTGCCTGTGCCGGAATCAGCAAACCGTGCTGTGCCATTGCACACAAAAGACCCGCTGTTTTTAGGGTTACGGTTTTACCGCCTGTGTTGGGGCCGGTGATGACCATAGTGTCGTATTCTTTACCGAGTTGGACGTCGATGGGTACGACCTTTTCGGGGTCGATCAAGGGGTGACGTGCTTTATTCAAGCAGAACCAGCCCTCGTCGGTAACGTCCGGCATGGTGGCATTCTGCGCCAGTGCCAGTTTTGCTTTTGCAAGCAGAACGTCGATATCTAACATACAGGAGTAGCCGAACAAGAGTGCTTGCTCCTGCGATGCGATTTGGTTGGTGAATGCTTCGAGAATGCGTTCGATCTCAGCACTTTCTTGGCTGCGAAGCTGCAAAATTTTTGCATTGGCTTCTACAACGGCGGTGGGTTCCACAAACAGCGTTGCGCCCGACGATGAAACATCGTGGATAACACCGCCCACCTCGCCACGATACTCCGCTTTTACCGGAACAACGAAGCGACCGTTACGAATAGAAACGACAGCGTCCTGTAAGTATTTGACCGAGGCGGAATTTTTGATGATGGCATCCAGTTTGTCACGGATGCTGCTTTCCATCTGGCGGATTTTTCGGCGCACCTGATACAGCTCATCGCTGGCGGTGTCTGCCATTTCCTCCTTCGACAAGATAGATTCGGTGATTTGTTTTTCCAGTCCCGGTTGGGGGGTCATGCCGTAAAACAGGTCATCTACCGGCAACAGATCGTGCTCGGTGAGGTGATACCATTCGTTGAGCGTTCGGAAGTTGCGCAGTACCGCTGCACAGCAGAGCAACTCTGCCATAGACAGAATACCGCCTTTTGCAGCTCGCTGTACGATGCCTTCCAGACCTTTTACCGGTGCAAAACGTGGGCTGCCGTTTTTTAACAGCAAAGTGGTCATGGTGTCGGTCTGCTGCAATGCCCAGCGTTCTTCTTCGGCATTTTCGGCAGCCGGCTGCTCCCACAACCGCTGTTTTGCTTCCTCGCAAAGCACATACTCCATCGCCCGTGCGATGATTTTATCCAATTCCAGTGCTTTGCAATATTTATTTGCTTGCATAATTGTTCTCCTCTTGTTGGGCGTTCGGTTCCGCATGATCGCCCAATACCGTGTTTAAAAATTCCAATGTTTTTGGCGGCTTTTCCAGAACCATCAACACCTGCGCACGAACCAGATGATACAGCCGATCCATGCTTTTGGGTGCCAGAGAAAAGGAAAAGATTTTTTTGTTTTCTGAAAGCAGGATGTGGCGCATCGCCGCCAAACTCGCCTCATCCAAATTGGGTTGTTTGCCCTGTTTCAAGGCGCAATGTTCGCACAAGAACTGCCCTGTTTGCAGGTCGAGGTAAAAATTGCAGCCTTGATAGGTTTCGCATTCGTCACACAAGACGATGTTTGGCATATATCCTGCCAGCGAGATGGTGCGCAGTTCGGCAACGGTGCAGATTTGATGCAGGTCTTTGTTGCCTTGCGAGATGAGATAGAGCGTATTCAGCAATAAGCGTAGCATTTGCTCTGCCTCAGCTGCGGTGGGATGCAGTGTTACCACCAGTTCTGCAAGATACATTGCCACCGCCAGCCCCTCGACGCTGTTGCGGATGTCGAAGAATAATTTTTTTACCTGTGCTTCGTTGACCTGATACACACCGTTTCTGCCCTCGTACAAGGTGAAGTCAGAATAGCAAAACAGCCCGCAGGCACTGAAGAGTTTGCTCTTCAGCCGCAGGCTGCCTTTTGCCGAGGCACTAACCACCCCTTGTGGGGTTAGAATGGTAAGCATCCTGTCCGATTCACGAAATTTCACTTCCCGAAGCACCAGTCCCTCTGTTGTACTGTGCATGATCCATGTCCTCTTTAGCGGTTGCCTGTTTAAAGCGCAGGTAATCCGCCACGCTGCCTGTATTTTGAAATTCCTTCCAAAAGTCCATTTGTTCGGGCGTCATGGCATATCCTCCTGTTTTTGAAAAATCGCCTTGCAGGGATGTTACTGCTATTATACCCTTTGCAAATGGAAAAATACTTCAAAAACAGTCGAATATACGAATATTTTTGTTTTCCTATTTTTGGAATCCAAAATTGTTCAGCAAGAAATCATTGTCACGCCAATCGTCCTTGATTTTTACCCAGCACTGCAAATTGACCTTTGCGCCCAAAAATTCTTCACACTCCACACGTGCTTCACTGGCGATGCGTTTCAGCATTTGTCCGCCTTTGCCGATGATCATACCTTTATGGCTTTTGCGTTCGCAGTAAATGTTTACGTCGATGTCGATAAGGTCTTTGTCGGCACGTTCTTTAAAGCGTTCCACAGTGACCGCAACACCATGCGGTATCTCGTCCCGCAGATGAAGCAGCATCTTTTCACGCAGCACTTCTGCCACCAGTGCTTTTTCGGGCATATCGGTGTAAGCATCGTCGGGGAAATAATGGGGACCTTCGATGGCGTATGGCTTGAGCAGGTCGAACAATTCTTCGCAGTGTTCGTCGGCACGCACCGAAACCGCTGTAATGGTTTCGAACAACCCAAATTCTGCCAACTGTTCTTTGCGTTGTTGCAGATCTTGTTCGTTTTTCAGGGTATCGGTTTTATTGATTACACCGATGGAAGGCACTTTTTTTGCTTTGAGGTCGGCGATCATCTGCAATTCCGACTCGTTCAGTTCGCCGTACGGCTCGAACAGCATCAATGCTGCATCCACTTCGGCGATCGAGTCACTGGCAGCCTTGCCCATGCGCTGTCCCAGTTTGGTACGGGCACGATGGATGCCGGGGGTGTCCAACAAAACGTATTGAATCTCGCCACGTGTTACGATACCCGTGATTCGGGTGCGGGTCGTTTGGGGCTTTGATGTGACGATCGCCACCTTTTCGCCAACCAAACGGTTGGTAAGGCTGGACTTGCCCACATTGGGTCTGCCCACAAGGGCAACGAAAATAGAACTTGTCAACTGGCTTCCGCCTTTCTTTTAGAATAAAATGATGATCTCAAACGGGAATCGTCTACTTTTGGGCTTTAAAGATCGCAAGTAACCGCTTTGGGTGAAAAATAAACAGCCACGCAAGCACAAAGGAAGCAAGCAGAACGACCGCTGCTAAAGGACGCTGAAAGAACCATACAACGATGGCAAGTAGAATCTGCGGTTGTACAAACAACAACAGACCGTATGCAGCGGCACCGATGCTGAACACCAGCACCGCACCCGCAGCCATATCTTTCACCACTCCGGCTGTTCGCCAGCGAGCAGGTTCGGGATTTTCAACGGTTCGTTCGATGGCAGAGTTCACCAGTTCCATCGCCATCACACCGCAAATCGCCAGAATCAACACGCCGTATTCTGCACGGTTGAAGTCGTAGAACAGCGAGAACAGCAGTACATAAACGGCAGTGCATAGATGGAAACGCAGGTTTCTTTCTTGCTGAAGGGCGGTATAGATGCCATTTGCGGCATAGCGAAAGCTACTCAGAAAAGGGGGATGTTGCATGATTTTATACCTGATCGGCAGTATACGACACAGTGCGGGGCAAGCCGAGCTGGATCAAGACAGCTTCTTCCTTTTCACGCATTTTCACAGCTTCCATACCGCCGGCTTCGTGGTCGTACCCCAGCAGGTGCAGCATCGAGTGTACCGTAAGGAATGCGATTTCACGCTGAAGTGCATGACCATACAATTCCGCTTGCTCCATCGCTTTTTCCATCGAAATAACGATGTCGCCCAGCATAACACAGCCGGTGTCCTCGTTCACATCGTACTCGCCGTTTTCACCCAACGGAAAGCTGAGTACATCGGTGGGGACCGGTTTATTTCGATACTGCTCATTCAGTGCAGCGATCGCAGCATTGTCCACAAAAGTAATGCTGATCTCAGCCGGCTTATCAAATTTTTCAAAGCCCAACACTGCGTTGCAGCTACGGCGAATCAAAATGCGCAGTCCGGAGGGAACTTTCACGGTGTTCTGCTGGTTCGAGATATAAACTTTGTTCGACATTTTCACACTACCTTTCCTGTGCCTCCCCTTTAAACTCGACGATTTTCGAGGGATGCATACATTTTTTTCATTTTATTTTCTGTAAAGCCTTGAAAAGGATAACCGAAAACCAATGTTTCAGTTATCCTTTTTTAAACATTTTGGTCAAACGCATACTTTCTGCTATTTTGCAAAACGGGGAGGTTCTTTTCTTCCCTTTGCGGCTGCGGCTCGGTCGTATGCTTTGATGATGTCCTGCACCAAACGGTGACGCACGACATCTTTTTCGCTGAAAAACACCTGACTGATACCCTCCACGTTTTTCAACACTTTCAAGGCATCCACCAGACCCGAACGGGATTTTTCGGGCAGGTCGATCTGGGTAACGTCACCGGTGACTACCACTTTACTGCCGATGCCCATACGGGTGAGGAACATTTTCATCTGTTCAGGGCTGGTATTTTGCGCCTCGTCCAGAATGATGAACGCATCGTCCAATGTTCTGCCACGCATATATGCCAACGGAGCGACTTCGATGGTCTGTTTTTCCTGAAGTCGTTGGAAAGTTTCGGCACCGAGCATATCGAACAAAGCATCGTACAGCGGGCGAAGATAGGGGTCGACCTTATTTTGCAGATCTCCCGGCAAAAAGCCCAACTTTTCGCCTGCTTCTACCGCAGGACGGGTAAGGATGATGCGGCTGATCTCATGCGCTTTGAATGCTTTTACTGCCATTGCCACTGCAAGGTAGGTTTTACCTGTGCCGGCAGGTCCCACACCGAACGTAATGGAATTTTTGGTGATGGCTTTCAAATACTCTTTCTGCCCCAATGTTTTAGGGCGAACGGGTCTGCCCTTGGCGGTGATGGCTACGAAATCGCCGGTCAGTTCGGATACCTTTGTATCATCTCCCGAACGGGCAAGCGAGATGCAATAGCGAACTGTTTGCTCCTCCAAAGGGGTTTTGTTTGCGATCAAAGTGAGCATGGCATCAATGGCTTTTTGGGCGGCGGATACATTTTCCGGCTCTCCGGTCAGTTTGATCTCCGCTCCACGGCAAACGGCTGTAACCGAAAATTCCTGCTCGAGCAGGCGAATGTTTTCGTCGCAGCTGCCAAACACCAAAAGGGCAGTGTCGATGCTGTCCAATTCAATCCGATGTTCGGTCATAGAACCTCCTGTGATAAAACCTGAAATTTGAAGACAACCGACCCTAAAGGAACAAAATCGGGGATCCCCCCTTGGATTTTATGGCATATCGTCCTGGGGAATGCTCCCAAATAAAATGTCCCCTGCCCTTTTGCAAAAAAGCAAAAAAAGACGTTTGTAGGCAAGGTTATCATTGTCTTTAGGATTATTATACCACATTTTGTGTAATTCGGTATAGATGTTTTAGATAATTTTTTTATTTTTGTTTTGTCTATTCTGCCACAGTCGTTTCGGTTCCGGCTTGCACAATGGCAGTAAAGGTCATATTTACCACCAATCCGTCCTCTTGTACCTGCGTTTGCACGGCTTCGGTCTGCACCAAAGCCGACGGATACTCTCGTTCCAACTGATTACGGCAGGACATTTTTGCCAGTTCTAATGCCTGCTGACGAGTAAATGTGACGGTTTGCGGTTGGGTGTGGGTGATTTGCTGACGCTCCAAAGTGGCAGGCAAAGCAAATCCAAACAGGGTAAGTGGGAGCTGTATCTCTTTAATCTGGTCGGTTGCGGTGGTATTGGGAGTATTGAGAAGAATGCGTTTTCCAAATGCGATCACGGCTGTGTTTTGAATCTCGGTGCTGTGCGCAAGCTGCACGGTTTGTTCCAGCGGTTGTGTCGCCTGATAGCTGCATTGTACCTGTGCATAGATCTCCCCTTGGCTGCGGGTGGTAAGCACTTTGCCGTCACGGTCAGTATACCGCCCCGAAACAAGCAGCTGCCCTTTTGCGATTTGTTGCCCTGTAAAGCAGAGGATGTCACCACTTGTCACTTTCACTTCGGTAATCATGCCATCCACGGTGGAATAAATGTCAGACACACCTTTTTCTTCCAGCTCTGGCGATGCTATCATATCGTTTTTTTCCACGATCAACCGACCACGGTAAAAATTCAGAGTGAGCCATCCATACTCTCCCTTTTGCATAATTGCCTGATGTGCTTTTGACAAGGTTTCTTTGTCCATCCATACCCCCTCGCACACACCGTTTTCGTAGAGCTGACGGCGGATCTCCTGCTGTTGTACCACATTCAAGCCGTCGAATCGTATCGCCCAGACCAACCGGTTGCATCCCGCAATGACCCAAAGCATCACCAATACACCGCAAATCCTGCCCCATCGTTTTATAAAAAAATCGGCTGTGAGCAGTGGTTTTTTCTGCTTTCGCATCTCCACTTTACAGCCGTATCGTTCCGCTATCCGTACAAATATCGGATAGTGTCGTGTGCTGATGCACCCTTCGAAACCGATTTTTGTTGCTTTGATATGCGACAACGGCACCGCTTGGTTTCTGCATTCGTTCAGCAGCTTCTCCGGCGATGCGCCTTCGGCATAAAAATAAATTTTTCCTGTAAGCAAGCTATGCACCCTCTTCTTTCCTCTCTTTTGTGCTTCTGTAGTATTCTTTCTATTCAACTGCGTTTATCTTGCAGCGCAATGGATCTGAATTCGATTTGAAAAATATTCCCTTTCAGCCACAAATTTTTTCCTGCCAGTTCGGTCAGCACCAATCCATCGCCATAAATGCACAGCGTTTGTTTGCCCATATCCAGTTGGATCTCTTTTTCAGTATATTGCAACACTTTTTTGCAGTTCTCGATTTCGGCGAATCCACTGCAATCCAAATGCAGTACCGGCTGATGGTAAAACGATGCCTTTGGCATTGCGAACCATCCTTTTGCAGCTTGCAGCACCGACTCTTTTTTTCTTTTTTTATAGCCCACACGCAGCACCCCGCTTGCACTCATTTTAACGCTTCTGAATCCATATATATTGGTGTGAGGTGATGAAATATGAATCTTTCCGAAAAGGTAATGCGGTGGGCAAGCGGTTTTTTTGCATTGTTCACAGCAGCCGCCTTTTTTCTGTTTCCGCAACAGGCTGCGCAAGGAGTCCAGCAGGGTATGCTGCGGTGCTATCACAGCTTGATTCCGGCATTGTTTCCCTTTTTCATTTTATCCGAGCTGTTTTTGCAAAGCCCTCTGGTAAAAATCGTCGAGTGGTTGTTTTTGCCCTTATGTAAATTTCTGCATCTTCCTCGGCAAACCAGTGGCATTCTGCTGAGTGGATGGGTCGGCGGCTTTGCTGCTTCGGCTGCTTCCATTGGAAATGCCGTTGCTTCCAAACGTCTAAGCCCCCACCAAGCCGCTTTGCTGTTGTGTGCCTGTTCGGCGGCGGGGCCTTCTTTTGTTGTGGGGACCGTGGGATGCTTTTTGCTGCAAAATGCGTATATTGGAGTATTTTTATATTTTTCTCAACTCATCGCCTGTGTGTTTAGCACATGGCTCATTGGGATGGGGAATCGAAACAGTTTGGCAAGTTCGGATTTTCCCTCTGCAAAAAATCGCACTTTTTCGCAAATCCTTTCGGGTGCGGTTTCGTCGACCCTTACTGTATGCGGATATGTTGTATTTTTTCAACTGCTTTTTGCATTGCTTCCTCTCGAACGCTTTCGATGGGCGGTCGCTTGTCTGTTGGAGATGACTTTGGGGTGCAGCGAAAGTGTATTTCTGGCTGGATATGCTCCTTTTGCTGCCGCCGCCAGTATCAGTGTATTGGGCTGTTGTGCCTTTTTGCAGATCTCCAGCCTTACCGGTGGCGTTTCTTTGTTTGCTCTTTTGGCAAGCCGCTTGCTGCATCTTCCTATCATGTGCGGATGTCTTTATTTGTTTCTTCGCTTCTTTCCCTCGAACAGTACGGTTTGGATTTCTTCCAATACACGCATCACGATACCCTTTCGTATGCCCATCGACGCAGCAGTGATGTTTTTGATTTTTGTTGTTTGTGCAATTTATTCGTCCCGTTTCGCTTTGTACCGCAAACAAAGGGAGTTATAATGAAACAAACTTCTGCCAGCAAAAGGAGGGATTTTATGCTGTTTTGTAAAAAGAAACGAACATCATCCATCGAGCCTGCCTGTGAAATTTGCCTTTTGGGACGAGCGAGCTGTGATAAACAACACATTTTGTGCAGGTGGGCTGGAGTGGTCGCACCTGACCACCAGTGCAAAAAGTTTCGCTATGACCCTTTAAAGCGCATTCCCCACCGCCCGCCTTCTCTGCCGCATTTTTCTTATGAGGATTTTTCTTTGGAAGTATAGCAATTTACAAAATTCTGTTATTTTTTTATGAAAAATTTTATTTCGCCCGATTTTGTGGTATAATGCAAAAAAAAGAAACTGTTTCTTTTGGCAGATTCTTTTTTATTTTACCTGTTCGGTTTGCCATCAAAATTCTCTGTTTTTGTGACCACAAATGGCACGACCGTTTAAAAGGAGTGTTTTTTATGCGTTCGAAAAAGTTTTTATCTGTTTGCGTGGTATGTGCCGTAGTAGCCGCTGCTACTGCCGGATGCAGCCTGCTGGATTCTTTGCAAGGTTCGAGCAGCTCCTCCTCCGTAAGTACATCTGAGAGCGAAAGTACATCGACGTCTTCCAGTTCCAGTCAATCACAATCGTCCTCACAACCGGCTTCTTCCTCGCAATCGTCTTCTTCGCAAGCATCTTCCAGCGAAAGTTCTTCTGCAAGCGAGTCCTCGTCTTCTTCCTCCTCAACATCTTCTTCGTCTTCTTCGCAAGCGCAAACGTTGACATGGAACGGAAATTATGTAAGTTCTGAAGGTGCCGCTTCTCAAATCAACCTGACGATAAGCGGACAGACCAGTTCTGAGATCGTATTTGAATTTTATCTGAAAGGCATCGACTATTCCGGTACCGCAAAGATCAATAGCAATACGCCTTCGGTCGCTACCTATACCGACCCGAACAACAGTGGCTATTCCCTGTCTTTCCAACTGAGCGATTCGGGCATCACGGTTACAGAGTCCGGTTCGTTCCCAGATGCAAACTGCTCGTTTGCAGGCAGTTTTGCAGCAAAATAAGCCATTCTACATAAACAAAAATGCCAGCCTGTTTTGATTGCAGGCTGGCATTTTATTTTTGAAAAAAGCAGGTCATCTCTGCACAAGTTCTTGCAGTTTTCTTCTGTCCAAAATCTTCACTTTCCCCCTTGCAAGCTGTACCATTTGTTCTTGTGCAAAGTATTTCAAAAGCCGTGTCACCACTTCACGTGCGCTTGCCATGCGCTCGGCGATCTGTTCATGGGTCACGTTCAATTCGTCGCTTTGGGATCGCTCGCTTTCCTCTAACAAAACCGCTGCCAGCCGTTGGTCGGCACGCATAAAAAACAGCTGT
>CALWZD010000131.1 GCA_944385945.1 uncultured Anaerofilum sp.
GCATCAACAGCTGTACAATCGTACTTTTTCCGCTGCCTGTTGCACCAATAATCCCCAGCGACTGCCCTTTGTCGAGCGAAAAGGACAGCTTTGACATATGTTCTTTTTGTGTACCGTGATAGGAAAAGGTCACATTTTCGAACACGATATATGGTTGTTGCTGGTCTGCTTTTACGGTCTTTTCTATAAGCGGCATTTCTTGCGGAGCATTCAAAATTTCAAAAATTCGTTTTGAAGAAGCTGTTCCCTTGGTAAGGTGTGTAAAAATGCGAGTAATCGAAAGTGTTGCCGTTAAAATAATTGTAAAATAGCTGGTAAAAGCGATAATAGTACCCGGTTGGGTAGCACCGATATTTACACGGTAGGCTCCCAATAAAACGACCAAAGTAAGCCCTGTATTCAGCAAAAGGTTCATCATTGGGTTTGTAAGCGCCATCGTCATTCCTGCACTTTTTTCTTTCTCCGAAACTTTTTGGCTGATCGCAGAAAAGCGTTGTTGTTCGTATTGCGTTTTCCCCAGTGCTTTTATCACTCGTACACCCGTGATGTTTTCCCGCACCGTTCGAACCATCTCATCTGTCGCCTGTTGCAACGCAGTAAAAAGCGGAAGACCTCGCTTGGAAACACAAAATACCAGTATCCCCAAAAAAGGGACCACACACAGTAAAATCGTAGCGAGCACCGGTTCCAGCATAAACGTAATGGAAAGCCCACCAATCAGCAAAATCGGCGCACGAACGCCCAATCGCTGCGCCATTGCAATCATACTGTGCAGATTATATGTATCTGATGTAAGACGGGATTCCAGTGAAGGGATCGTATAACGGTCGATTTGGCTTGCTGAAAGATAAGACACTTTACAAAACAAATCATGACGAACCGTTTCGGTGCATTTCGCTGCCACCCAACAAGCCATGCGATTTGCTATAATATTGGTCACTAGTGCAGCAATCGCACACAAAACCATCATACCACCCCAGAAAACGATGGCAGAAATATTTTTGCTAGGTGCAACCGTATCTACAAGGTAAGATAGTATCCATGGGAGAAAGAGGTCAAGCACCGTTCCCGAAAATTTTATCACCAGCCCTACTGCCATACGAAAATAGTACGGTCGCAAATAACCTCGCAGTGTTTTCATTGCAGTTCCTCCTTCAGCAAATCCTCTGCTTTTCTCTGAACGACCTCCATTACATCTATTAGCTGTTGTTTTTGCTGCGGAGAAAAATCCTGTAACAATTTCTGTTCGAACTCTTGGATGGCTGCTTTGATTTGGGGACAAATCTGTGTCGCTTTATCGGTCGCAAAAAGCAATAGATTGCGCTTATCGGCAGGGTCTGATTGGCGAACGATCCACCCTTTTTCTTCCAGTGTTGCCAAATGCCGTGCTGCTGTGCTTTTATTTACCATAAGGTGCTGTGCCATCTGCTCTTGTGTAATGCCGGGATGGTTGCATATGTGGAGCAAATAAATTTGCTGTGGACCGCTGATGCCGGTCGATTTCAGTCGCTCTGCATAAAATTGCATTGCAAGGCGATGGGTACGGTTGATCGTACGAAGAAGTGATTGCATATCGACACCCTTTCTTGCATTTTATCCATAATGCAAGGATAGCACAAAACAGTTGCATACGCAACTATTTTGTGCTATCCTTTGTTACATTTGTGACATCAACTGCTGTACCGCATTTTTTTCCAATCGGCTCACCTGTGCTTGACTGATGCCTATCTGTTTTGCCACTTCGGTCTGTGTTTTTCCGCCCAAATAACGCAGCGACATGATTTTTCGCTCACGGGGGGTAAGCCTTTGAACGGTATCTCGAAACTGGATATTGCTGATCCAGTGTTCTTCACTGTCTGCGGTGGGGATCTGCTCCATCACGTACATTGAATCCCCTTTGTCATTGTAAAGCGGTTCATACAGCGATACCGGCTCACTCATTGACTCCAACGCCAGTGAGATCGCCTCTTTGGGCTGCTGAAGTTGTGCTGCAATTTCTTCTATGGTGGGTTCACGTCCCCATTCTTTTTGGAGCTGCTCTTTTGTGCGCATCGCTTTGGATGCGGTATCTCTTACGCTGCGGCTGACCTTGACCACGTTATTATCCCGTAAAAAACGGCGGATCTCCCCCACGATCATCGGTACTCCATATGTGGAAAAACGCACCCCCATGTTGGGGTCAAAATGGTCGATGGCTTTTATCAGCCCGATACACCCCACTTGGAACAAATCGTCCATACTTTCTTTTCGTCCCGAAAACTTCTGCACCACGCTTAACACAAGCCGTAAATTTCCCTGTATCATTTGTTGACGTGCTTGCAAGTCCCCCTGTTTTGCCCGCTGCATCAACTGTATTTTTTCGCTTTCTTTCAAAACAGGCAGCTGTGCGGTATTTACCCCACAAATTTCCACCTTTCCCCCATACACAATCTATTCCTCCTTATTTTCCGCTTTGGGTATAGTATGGGCTTAATTTTGAAAAATATCCTGCAAAAAACAGGCAGCAAGGATTTCCTCTTGCTGCCTGTTTCTGCTTATTTTCTATTGCCAAATAGGTAATGTAATTTCGAACAGTGTACTCCATGGGGCAGGAGAAGCTTCCAATTCGATCTGTCCTCCGTGAGCTTGTACGATTTTTCGACTGACAGCAAGCCCTAGCCCGGTGCCTTGCTTACTGTTTCTCGATTCGTCGCCTACCACAAACGGTTCAAAAATATTCGCTACCAATTCCGATGGAATGCCTACACCATTATCTGCAATCTGAACGACAACAGACTCACTTTTTGCTTTGATACAGAAATACAGTTTTGTTCCTTTCGGGTTATGTTTGACCGCATTGGATGTAATGTTTTCGTATACTCGCAAAAAGGACACACGATCCAGCATACACCAAATGGGGCGCTCCGGAATATCTACTTCCAGTTCAATTCCGGCGATCTCCCACTCGGAATATTTACTTACCAAATATTCCCGTGTAAATTCGCACAAATCAGTTTTAACAGGAGAAATCGAAAAATCAGGATGCTCCAGTTTACTGTATTCGTAGAATGTATTGATGAGGTCGGTCAGTGCGACCGATTTTTGATAGATGGTGTCCAAATACTGCGGAACCTTTTCGGGCGGAACCATATTGTCACGAATCGCTTTGGAATATCCCTGCATCACTGTGATGGGAGTTTTCAAATCGTGCGAAATGTCTGCCAACATTTTTTGTCGTCCTTGCTCCAACTGCTTTCGCTGTGCTTCGCTTTCTGCCAAACGGCTTTGCAGTTGGTTGAATGATGCACAAATATCCTCGAACTCTTGTGGACCATGATATATGATCGGCTCGCTTTCAGCTTGTTCTGCCAGCCGACTGATTCCTTTTCGCAAAATGCCCAGTGGATGTCTTACCTTAATGAACAACCATAGTGATACAGCAATCAGAACCACAAGATACATCACCGTTAGTGCCATCAGTGTACGCTGCCAGACCATGGAACTGTGGGACTCTATTTCTCCTTCGCTGTTTTGGCTGTATAAAACAAGCCACCGTGTTTCCCCTTGTTGCGAAGTCAGTGGTACTTTCCAAACCTTATAGCCCTGTGGATAGGTTTGAGTAAGATAGCCATACTCCTGCGGAGTCAGCTGTGTGAGCGTTATCTGGGGTTCTGCGTACAGAATCTTGCGATCTTTATCTAGTAGGATAATCGAATCCATCGCTTTTTCTGTTTGCTCGTCTTGCGTTCGCAAAATGAGTGTAATCGGTTCTCCCGTTTGTGTTTGTAGGTCGATCTCCAATGGAAAGAAGTTTTGCTGATATTGCGGGATCATTTCCAGTTCATTCAGCGAAATTTCCGACATTGTTGGATTGCTTTTATAAATGATATTCGCCTGTTCATCCAACACCGCAAAATATCCTGTTTTGCCCAACATATTTTCTGTGTATAAGGTCGTATAGTCACCTGCCTTGAACTCCTCCAAATAGGGTGAAAGGTCGATTTCAGGCAAGGCTTGCAGCGGTCTTGTTGATTCTTGAAGTGCAAATCCAAGCAGAAAGCCTGCGATCATCAGCATCAACAGGGTAAAAGCAACAAACGCCCGCATCAAAGTGGTAAAATAGCTGCCCTTAATTGCTTTCCACAGCTTCAATTTTATAACCCAACCCCCTCACTGTTTTGATCCAACGTGGATTTTTGGGGTCATCCTCAATCTTCTCACGCAATTTCGAAATATGTACCATCATCGTGTTTTCATCGCTTTCAAAAAAAGTACCGTTGATTTTTTCATAAAGCTGTGCTTTGGTAAAAATGCGTCCTGGCGATTGGAGCAGACACAAAAAAATCTTGTATTCGGTCGCTGTCAAAAAAATGGGTTCACCGTTTTTCAGCACAGAAAATGCCGTCGTATCGACGGTAAACGACCCCAATGTGTATACTGTGGAGGAAGCTGTTGCAGCTGTGGCAGGGTTCAGTTCGTAAAAGCGACGCAGATTTGCTTTTACACGTGCGATGATTTCCAGCGGGTTGAATGGCTTGGTCAAATAATCATCTGCCCCCAGTTCCAGCCCCAAAATTTTGTCGTTGTCGGTATTTTTGGCTGACAACATCAGGATAGGAATATTACTTTCTGCCCGAATCGCACGGATAAGCTCGTAGCCATTCATGCGAGGCATCATAATATCCAACACAGCAAGGTCGATTTTTTCTGTTTTCATCAAATGATACGCTTGCTCTCCGTCGGATGCAGTGTATAC
>CALWZD010000132.1 GCA_944385945.1 uncultured Anaerofilum sp.
GATAAACAGATAGGTCAGTTTGAATTTTTCCTGCAAGTCGTGCAAAAGGTTCAAAATTTGCGCCTGCACTGAAACGTCCAATGCCGAAACAGCCTCGTCGCACACGACAAAGCTGGGGTTTAAAATCAGCGCAATAGCGATGGAAACACGCTGACGCTGACCGCCCGAAAGCTGATGCGGATAGCAATGGTACAGACGGTTGGGGTCGGGCAAGCCTGCAATGCGCATCATCTCCAACGCTTTTTGCTCTGCCAGTGCTTTTGGCACACCACGGTTGATGGCGTTTTCGGCGATTTGCTTGCCCACCTTCATCAGGGGATTCAGGCTGGTCATCGGCTCTTGGAAAATCATGGCAACATCTTTTCCACGAATGGCGTTCCACATATTTGCGGTTGCTTTGGACATATCCTGCCCGTTTACAAAGATGCTTCCGCCGTCCAGCGAAGCGGTGACAGGGCCAAGCCCCATCGAAAAAGAGGCGCACAAGGTTTTTCCGCAGCCACTTTCGCCGACCAGTGCCACCAGTTCGCCGGCGTTGACGGTCAGGTTCAAATCTCGGATGGCACGGCACTTTTTGCCCTGCATCTCGAAGCTTATCGACAAATTTTCAATTTTGAGTACGTTTTCGTTTGTGTTTTTCAAAGCCGTTTACCTCAATGCCTATAAATTTCGTTCAAACCGTCGCTCATCAGGTTAAAACCCAAAACAAGCATGGTAATGAGTGTAGCAGGAATGACAACGTACCAGCCTGCAATCAAGATGCTGTTTTGTGCTTCGCTCAGCATTTTGCCAAAACTGGGGGTAGGCGGTTGGATGCCCAAGCTGAGGTAGCTTAGACCTGCTTCGGACATGATGGCACCCGAAAAACTAAGGGTGGCTGTGACCGAAAGTTCCTGCAAAAGGTTGGGGAAAATGTGAAACAGCATAATGCGCAGATCGCTTGCACCCTTTACCTTTGCAGCTTTTACAAATTCGCTGTTGCGATACTTCAAAAAGCCACTGCGGGACATACGGGCAAACCGAGGCACCGACATCACGCTAAGAGCCAAAATCAGGTTTTGCACACTGTTGCCGAACGCTGCAATGAACATCAACGCCAGCAAAACACCAGGAAACGCCATCTGGGTGTCGATGATTTTTGTAATTACGCCGTCCACTTTTCCGCCGTAGTAGCCGGCAACGCCGCCCAAGGTGCAGCCCAGACAGCCGCCGCACACAACGACACAAAAGCCGATAAAAAAGGAAATGCGAGAACCCAGCATCACACGGGAGAGAATATCTCTGCCCAGCTGGTCGGTACCCAACAGATTTTCAGCCGAAGGGGGGGTAAGCTCTTTTAAAATATCGGTTTTGTAGGGGTCGGCGGGAAGATAGAAAAAGCCCACCACCATAAGCAAAAGCAGAATGCTTACCATAAAAAAGCCCAAGGTGAAATTTCGGCTGGAAAAATATTTTTTAAGTAGATCGTTTTTCAAAGTATTTCTCCTGCATTTTATTTTTTTGTTTTGATTCGTGGGTCGATGACCGAATACAAAATGTCAACGCCAAAGTTGCACACGACCACGATGCCCGCAAGATAAACGGTCAAGCCTTGAATCAGAGGAAGGTCACGGGTGGTGATGGAAGTGGAGATAAGCTTGCCGATGCCGGGCAGCGAAAACACGTTTTCGATGATGATACTTCCGCCCAGAATGTCGGCGGTGAGCATACCCAAAATGGTGATGACCGGAATCAGCGAGTTGCGCAAAACGTGTTTGTTCATGATGACTTTATCCGACAAACCTTTGCTTTTTTGCGGTGCGAACGTAGTCTTGCTTTTGCTGGTTTGCGATGCTTACCCGAATGTAGCGTGCCAACACAGCCGAAGAACCGAACGCAATGGACAGCGAGGGCAAAAACATGGTTTTGAGCCAGCCGAAAAAGTCTTCGCTTGCTGGCACATAGCCTTTGTCCAGATTCATGGTAGCACGAAGGCTTTCCAGCTGGGCGGGGTCTGCGTCGACGCCCAAAATGATCTGTGCAGGGTCACCGGGAAGAATCTGGAAAATAACAAATGTGATGACCGATACCAGAAAAATCGTAAAAAGAAAGCCCAGTATCTTTTTTAAATAATATTTCATACAATCCTTTCTCAAAACCAGTAAAAACAACGATTTTACGATGTTTTTACTTTGCCTTAGCAAAACAAGCTATGATATCACACGTGCCATCATAGCTTGTCCAACTGTTATTTATTGTGCTTCGTACTGACCCGAACGCAGAGCGTTTACAACGCTGCTGGCGTCGGTCATGATGTAAATTTCAGCGGTTTGGATGGTGCCTTTGCGGCTTTCTTCATAGTAATCCTTGTTCAACTCCAGAACCACTTTCTGACCGGGGATGCACTCTTTGAACTTGTACGGGCCTGTTCCCACAGGGTTGGTGCTTTGGTCGGTGTAGCCTTCGGGCAGGATGGCAACGATGTTGGTTGCCAAGAAAGAGGCGGAAGGAGCGGACAGCTTGATGACAAAGGTGTAATCGTCCACAGCTTCGATGCTTTCGACGGTTTCAAACTTGCTGGAAGCAGCTTTTTCGCCGTTCATGCCAGCCAGATTTTCGTAAGTATACAGAACGTCGGCACTGGTAAGCTGTTTGCCGTTGTGGAAAGTCACGTTCTGGCGCAGTTTGAAGGTGTAAGTGAGTCCGTCTTCGGAAACTTCGTAGCTTTCGGCAATACCGGGCTCGAGTTCGCCTGCTGCGTTGTAAACAAACAAGCCCTCGAAAACGTTGTGGAAGATGGCTTCGGTATCGGTCGCAGCCGACTGCCAGGGGTCTAAGCTGTCGGGCTCGGAGCTGATGTTGGTGCGCACGATGGTGGGCAGGTCTGCTTGGCTTTCGCTTGCAGACTGCGAGGTGGAATTTTGCGACTGCGAAGTGGACGACTGCGATGCCGATTGTCCACAGCCTGCCAGCAGCATCGAGCAGGACATTGCTGCTGCCAAAACAAAACAAGATAATTTTTTCATGGTTGCTCCTTTTACTCTCTCAAATCTCTTTCACTATATGTTAGGTGGTTGGATTTGCTTTTATGAAATCGACCACTTCACAAGCTTTTTCAATCACTACCGGTTCGGTCAGTTCTTCGATGCCCAAAGTGTCACGGTAGTTGATGATCAGGCAGGGCATCCCCACCTTTTTTGCGCCCACATAATCGTCGTAGTAGTTATCCCCTACATACAGACAATGTTCGGGTGCAGCACCGGTTTGTTCGAGTGCGGTTTGAAAAATGCGCTCGTCGGGTTTTTCAAAGCCGACTTCGTCCAAAACCACAACACAGTTCAGCCGAGGCAAAATCTCGTTTTTTTCCAAAACTTCTCTACACGACAGATCCCAGTTTGAAATCAGCCCGGTTTTTATCCCCATTCGGTTCAACTCGTCCAGCATATCCAATGTGAAGTCGAACCGCTGCCAGATGGGACGCTCCATTTGTTTTAGCTGTGCCGAAAAGTTTTGCCAGATAGGCTCCAGCCCCAAGTGCTCGCAAACGCACTTGTGATAGTCTGCAATGACAGAAGCACTTTTTTTATTAAAGTCACCTTGACGAAACCGCATAAAATGTTTATTGGCAAGGTGATATGCTCGCTCGGTTTGTGCAAGTGGAACATCTTTTCCCAGTTGCTCGAGTGCAGTTTGATAGCGTTTCGACATATCGTTATGTACCAAGGTCAAACCCAAATCAAAAAAAATCTGCTTTACCAACTCGATCCTCCTTCGATGTGCTTGCGGTTTTTTGACCGCAGGGATAATTTTACCGTTTTGAATGTAAAATCAGGCACCCGAAATTCGTAAAAACGCTGTAAAAGCAGGTAATGGTTTTGTAAAATTATACAATATATTGTAAAACCGTGGTAAATTTTATACATTTCTCGATTTTGGGGAATTTGTTTAAAAATAAACCTTGTTTTTTGTCGAAGTAGTGTGGTTTCGTTTTTTGCGTGTATTTGCTTTCGATTTTGGTTGGTCGTAGCGGTATTCAAACCGTCGAAATAACATCAAGGGGGAAGGTGCAGCGAGGGCGTGTCCCACGCATCAAGCGCACATTTGTGCGAAAAGATGCTTTGGGACACGCCCTCACCACATATTTGTATATATTTTCCCCCAAAAATCGAGCTTACTTCTGCGCAATATAGTCCAATGCCACCTGCAAAATGTCATCGTTTTTCTCTACGTAAATATCGGGGTGCAATAGGTCGTCGGGGGTGCTTTGGTTGGCTCTGCCTCTAAACGAGGTGGCGATTTCAAGATGGATTTTCGAATGTTCCAACTGCGTTTCTACTGCATTCATGGGAAAAGAAGTGTTGTTTCCGCTGGGTCTGCCGATGATGGTCGCTGCATCGGAATCTTGCAGACAGGCAGCCGTCAGCACCGAAGCACTAAAACTTGCCTCGTCTACAAGAACGTATATCTCATTTGTCAGGTCTTGCACAGTGGAATGCTTTCCTTTTACAAAAACACTGCCACTTTTTTGAATATAGCCGAGCTGTTCGCAGGAAAGGGGGGAAAATCTGGTCAAAAGGGGAGCTTGTGAGATATTTTTCAGCTGAAGTGCTTCGAAAAGCTGTTCCGTTGCCTTGGAAGAACCGCCGGGATTCCCCCTAAGGTCAATGATATATCGGTCGACCCCTTGCTGCTCCGCTGCGGTAATATCTGCCAAAATACGCTCAAAAAACACCGTATGTTCAAACTCGGTGAGGCGAATATAGAGCATATCTTCGGCGATGGCTTCGGTGTAAGAGTTTTCTTGATTTTTGTGGGGAAGATAGTAGCAGGGCATCGTTTTGTGCTGCCCGTCCTGTATGTACTCGATTTCCACGGCGGAAGAATCTTCCACGCCAACCAGCTGCAACACAAACTTTTCTTTGGCATACGATTCGACCCTATTTGCCACCCCGTAAGCATTCTCGGTCGGGAAAATCCTAAGGATTTGCTCGACGATTTGCCCAGTGGCAACACCGCCGATGCGCACTACCTCGCCTTTGGGAGAAAGGGCTTCGTCTAACAGGTACAATTTGCCGTCGATGTAGTTCCAATCCACGTCCAAAGCACTTTCCGAGCCGGAACCAAACAAAACCTGCGTGTGTCCGTCATGCAAAGATGCCAAAAATTCCGCAACTTGCAGCTCCAACTGCTGCACCGTAAGCGAGCTGCCACGGTAGCCCAGTAGCTTTTCTTTAGCAGGGTAGTAGCTGTCGGGAATGGTCTGCCCCTGCAAAAAATAGGGGTGCGATTCTTCCAATACCGAAATCAACTGCGCAATGTCTTGGGCCACTTCTTCTGCCGATAACACGGTATCGGGTGCTTTGCTTGGCTGCGGTTGAAATTCGGGAATATCCTGCGGTCGAAATTGGAGAGGATAGTTGAAATAAAAATACCCCCCTGTGCCCACAGCAAGCAAAACGGCAACAAGCAACAGGCTTGCAAAAATCTTTACCAAACGCCGAAAAATCATTTTTGCCACCCCTTACAAAGAATATGACTGGATTATACCATGTTTCAAATATACAAACAACCGACTGTTTTGCCTAAATAATGAAAGTTTCCACTCTTTTTTATTTTAAAAAATGCTTGCATTTGTGTCCCCTCATCAGTCACGCCCTCGGCGCATATCTCCATATATACGCCCATAGCAAAAAGAATAAAGTTTTCGTCCACCTTTTTCAAAAGGTGGCGGATTCCAAAGGCAGAGCCTTTGGGAAAAGCTTTTGTTGCAAACGGATTTTAAATGCAGAGCCTTTTATAAATGGTAATCCCGACGGGCATAGGCGAATTTTCCGCCGACAAACAGCAGTATGGCAAGTGCCGCAATCACACCGAATGCAGCCAGCGTTTCGTTTTCCAGTGCAACTGCATTTGTGGGGGAGAGCAACTCAAACGGACTGAAATACTTCAAAAACTCCGCCTTATCCTCGAGAATCTTCCCCAAGTAACCCAAAAGATAGGTCAGCATCACCGCACCACAGCCCAGCCCGACACTGGCGTGTTTGGCACTGACAGCCGAAAAAAACAGCCCCAAAGCAACAAAGAAAAAGGGAACTGTGCCGGTGATTTTGATAATAGACATCACGTCGGCAAGCAGAAAGGTTTCGTCGCCTACGATGTAGCCGAAAAGAATGCCCGCCAGCCCCGTCGCCAGTACCACCGCCATGACCGAAATCATCGCCGTAAGCACTTTTGCAGCGTATATCTGGGTTCGGGTGACCTGCAACGAGTACAAATATTCGATGGTCTTGTTTTTTTCTTCTTTCAGCAGCAGGTTTACCCCCAGCGAAACGGCGTACACCGCCATGATGATGGAAAGGATGTTGAAGATCATGCCGAAGTAGGTGACGTAGTTGTTCATCTGCGCCATATCGTCCACACCCATCAGTTGCAAATATTCTTGCGGCAGCATCTCGAATTTTACCTGTGCCATTTCCTGCATAGTCGAAAAGAAGAACATATACATCGACATGACGCCAAACAAAACCGCCGACCAGACAGAGATAGACTTGAAATTGTTTTTCAACTGAAACAAAAACAGCGTTTTGATGTTTTTCATGCGGTTCACTCCTTGTAGTATTTCATAAACTCGTCTTCCACACTGGCGTATTTTATTTCCAACTGCACCAAATCCAGCTGCGACAGCTTTTTCACAAGTTGGTTGATGTCCTCGGTGTTTTCGAATTTGTGTTGAACGCCGTCTTTTGTGGTGTAGCTGACCATCTGCTGCAAGGTCGGCACCAGACTGCGCATATCCAGATCGTCCACGATTTTTCCGTCTTTGAGAATCAAAGCCCTATCGCAGTATTTCTGCACTTCGCTCAGATTGTGCGAGGACAAAAAGATGGTCATGCCCTGCTGTTTCAGTTTCATCAACAGGTCAAAGAATCGGGTCTGCATCAGGGGGTCTAGCCCGCTGGTCGGTTCGTCCAGTACAAAAATCTCTGCATTTTTTAAAAGTGCCTGAATGATGGACACCTTTTTCTTGTTGCCCAAACTGAGGTCTTTGAATTTTTTGGTGGCGTCCAGTTCAAAATAGCTGCACAGCTCGGCGGCTTTGTCCATCGGCGTTCCCGAAATGTCGCAGCACAAGCGGAAAATGTCGTTGCAGCTGAGGTTTTCGTAAAAACTGGTGTCGCTGGGCATATAGCCCAAAAACGCTTTTATCTGTGCGCTTTGCTGCTGAGCGTTTCGCCCGTTTATCGTGATGCTTCCGCTGCTTGGCTTTAAAAAATCCAGCATACAGCGAATGGTCGTCGTTTTTCCTGCGCCGTTTTTCCCTACGAATCCCACCACAGTGCCTTTTTCCACACCAAAGGAAATGTTGTCCACCGCCGTGAATTTCCCGTACTGTTTGGATAGGTTTTTTACCTCGATGATGTTCATCGCTCGCCCTCCTTGTAGATGGCTTTTTTGATGTATGCCGGATAGTTGTTCGGTCTGTTTGCCGTCATTATAGCGTTGTTTGCCGAATCGGTCAAGAAAGTATCTTGCGTACGGGGAAAGGGCA
>CALWZD010000133.1 GCA_944385945.1 uncultured Anaerofilum sp.
ATCGTCGGCACCCGACCGGAAATTATCCGCCTGGCAGCCGTTATCAAAAAATGCGATAAATACTTTGACCAGATTCTGGTACACACAGGACAGAACTACGACTACACCCTGAACGGCATTTTCTTTAAAGACTTAGGGCTTCGTGCGCCCGACCACTATTTGAACGCAGTGGGCGACGATTTAGGCGAAACCATCGGCAACATCATCGCCAAAAGCTACAAGCTGATGGTCGAGCTGAAGCCCGACGCTCTGCTGATTCTCGGTGACACCAATAGCTGTTTGTCGGCGATTTCGGCAAAACGGTTGCATATCCCCATTTTCCACATGGAGGCAGGTAATCGCTGCTTTGACGAATGTCTGCCTGAGGAAACCAATCGCCGTATCGTCGACCATATCGCCGATGTCAACCTGTGCTATTCGGAACACGCCCGCCGTTATCTGAATGCAGAAGGAACGGCAAAAGAGCGCACCTATGTCACCGGCAGCCCGATGGCAGAGGTGCTGCGTGCAAATCTGGAACAGATCGAAGCGTCCGACGTTCTGACCCGTCTGGGATTGGAGCCGAAAAAATATATGCTGCTCAGTGCGCACCGTGAGGAAAACATCGACACCGAGCAGAATTTCCGCAATCTGTTTTCTTCCATCAACGCATTGGCGGAAAAATACGATATGCCGATCTTGTATTCCTGCCATCCCCGCAGCCGCAAACGCTTGGAAGCCATGAATTTCCAACTGGATGAACGGGTACGTCTGCACGAGCCGCTCGGCTTCCACGACTACAACCACCTGCAAATGAATGCATTCTGCGTGGTTTCGGATTCCGGCACCTTGCCCGAGGAATCCAGCTTTTTCACCAGCATCGAAAAGCCGTTTCCGGCGGTCTGCATCCGCACCTCCACCGAACGCCCCGAAGCGTTGGACAAGGGCTGCTTTATTCTGGCAGGCATCTCTGCCGGCGGCGTCGAGCAGGCAGTGGAAACCGCCGTTGCCATGAACGAAAACGGCGATTTCGGCATCCCCGTCCCCAACTACGTCGAGGATGTATCCACTAAAGTGGTAAAAATCATTCAAAGCTATGTCGGCGTGGTCAACAAGATGGTTTGGCGCAAAGCTGGAGTGTGACCGTATTTTTTCTTTGCACGAAGCAAATTCACTTGCTTTTATTGCGCAGGTATTTTCCATCATGCGGGGGATTGGGGGCTTGCCCTCAACAAGTGGACGCCGTGGGTGCCACGGTGTCGTGCTTGCTCGTATTGTACCGATGAAAAAGGGAAAATCGTGCGACTGTTTTAAATCGGCTGACGCCAAGGAAATAATTCAGTTCATAAGACACAAGTCCAGATGCAATAAATAGTTAAAATACCGATGACAACAGAGTGTACGATGGTAGCAGTACATTTCAATTTAATGTAGGAGTGGTTGTTGCATTTTCTGGCGGAACAGTGTATGATGACTATGATTGAATGACTTTTTAGAAGCAGTTTGATAAAAGTTCATAAGGAGGGATCTTATGGATAAGACAACACGCAAGCGGATCATGGTTGGCATCGTGGGATTGCTGCTGATCGGGTGTATTCTTCTTTGTCTAAAACTACTTTACCCGAATGAGCGGTATCAGCCTTGGGAATTGCCTGTTGAGCATCTTGAATGGAATATGTCCATAGATGAAGTAGAAAAATACTATGAACTGACGAAAGAGGAAACCGGCGAAAATAAACATACGCTCAACTTTACCATTCAGGACGAGCAGTCGATTTATGGGCAGAAAATGAGGGTAACGCTTACTTTTTCGCCGGTCGCCGATTTGGGATTGACCAGAATAACAGGTGTAAGTTCCGAGATGGATCTGGAAAAACTGGTAGGAACCATAGAAAAAATGTACGGCGAAAGTGGGGACTACTGGGATACCACCGACCAAGAGGCAAAAAAATCCTACTATTGGGCAAGTAAAAAGGTGCAGGAGGAGTATACAAGGGAAGAAGTGGAAAAAGCATATCAGGAACACTGGGACGTCCAGCAAGGTACTGCTTCGGCGTTCAACAGTGTGGTTGCCTCGACCATGATGAAAGATCTGTCCTATATTATGCTCGCAAAGGATGAAAATGAAAGTCCGGTCTTTATCATGGATGCCTTATACCGGTTGCTTTTGGAAGATACAAAGGCTTCAAGTTCTGGCAGTGATTAGGCTTTAAAAATGCCATAAGCCATCTGCGCCTGTTGCAGGAGATCCCCTCATCAGTCACGCTGTGCGTGACAGCTTCCCCCTAGGGGGAAGCCAAAAGAAACGCTGTTTCATCAAATAAAAAGCCTTCCCCTTGAGGGGAAGGTGGCTGCGCAGCAGCCGGATGAGGTGGAAAAATTGCATCAGTGCTTCAAGCAGGCTTTTTCTGCAAGCTGAAAGGAGATATTATGACACAACGTCATAATATCTCCTTCTTTTTTTGCATTTTATTATTCTTCCGAAATGCCGATTTGTAATAGTTCGGCTGCCAGTTCGCTGGATTCCGCTACCAGCCATACAGTGCGGTTTTCGCTGTCGGATGCAGCACGGATGGAGCTTTCGGCGTCGCCGATGCCGATGCAGACCAGCTTGGAGGCAGGCACTCCCATTTCGAGCAGCAGGTCATGCACTGCCTGTGCTCGGCGCAAGCCAAACTGCTTGTTTTCCAGTGGGTCGGTGCCTGCGACCGAAGCGGTGCTGCCTGCAAGCAAAAATCGTTGGTCGCTGTTGGTGATGGCGTCTGCCAGTGGTTCCAGTTGGGTCTGGGCGAGGTCGGGCTGTGCAAGTTCGATGCTGTCGGGCAAAAAGGAAACCACGGTTTCGTCGATGGAGATGGGGCTGCCCAAATCGACCGAAACACTGCTTGCCCCGATGGTCGGCACTTCGGGGGCTGTTTCAAGTTCGCCCAACACGGGCAGCGTCTGGGAAAACTCGACCGCAGTGCAGCCCGATGCGGTCAGATAGCCCTGCCAAAAGGCTTTGAGAGAATCCACCTGTGCAGGCTGCAATTTGGGTTGGTTACCGGCTGCGTCCCCCAAAAAGTACCAGTACACACGGCAGCCGTCGAGGGTGGCAAGATAGCCTGCTTGTTCCAGCTGTTGCAGGGTATCTGCGTTTAGTTCGGTGAGCGAGCCGTTTTGCATCTCAAGTGGCGGTTGGGTATTGACGCCCATGTGTGCGATGACCAAAATTTTCTCGGTATTTTGTTCTGCTTGCAGCTGTCGACCTGCCAGCTGAATGGCAGAAAGCAGGTCGGTGCCTTCTGTTTGGGCGGTGGAAGCCTGAATCAGTGCGTTTACCGTTTCGGCACGTTCTTTCTTTTCCATCTCGAACCGTGCTGCGCTTTTGGACTCTTTTTCGTCGAACTTCACCGTCTGTGCAAGGTGAGGTGCGCCGTCGGCGACGATCATGTTCACCGTTGTGCCGGTTTCGGCGGCGACTGCGGCGTTTACAAGGTCGTCGATGGCGTCGGCGTTCAGCATGGGCATATTTTGTCCGTTCAATGCCACGATCGCCAAGTCGATCGGCTGCTGTTTCTCACGGCTGCATCCGCAAAGGGTCAGGCAGAGCAGTGCGAGCAGACAACAAATTTTTTTCATGCAAATTCTCCTTTAACGTCTTTCTTCAAGGGCAGCCAAAGCCATCGTTTCGCCGTTTGGGGCGGGTGAGGTGTCGATGCTGTCGCCGATGCGGATCAGTTCCTGACGCAACGCTTCGATGTCATGGTCGTTTTTCAACAGTTGTTGTGTGACATCTGCCGTTTCAAATTCCTGTGCCATCTCCATTCCCAGCTCCAATTCGGCACAAAGACGCACCGCCTCAAGCTGTTTGACTGCGATTTGATAGGCGATACGGTCGTAGGTGCAGGGGTCGAATCGGCAAAAGGCATTTTGCAGCCGTTCGCAATCGGCACGTTGTTTGCTGATCTCCAACCGCAACTGCATCGCCTGCATTTCCAGCCGTTCGGCTTCGTCCTTTGGTGGGTCGAGCGACAGCCCGATAATAAAACTCAATGCCGACGTTGCCAGCGGAAGCAACAGACGGGTGTATGCGCCTGTGGTAAACAGGTCTTGCTCCTGTGCCTGTGTTGCAGCCACCACCAACAGCAACAGCCCCCCGAAAGCAAGCAAAAACACTCCAATCAGCGACACTACCCCCACGATACGGCGAAGATTTTTGCCATGCACTCGCTGATTGAGCAAACTGGCAGCATAGGCAAGGCTGGCATCAAGGCAGATCGCCAACACTAGAGCCACCATCACCGAGATCAATTCGTTTTCGTTGTAGACCAAGGGGGTATAGCTGTACACGGTGATAAAATCGCTGAGGATGCACACCAGAATAATTGCCGCTGCTGCCAGTTGTCCCCAACGTTTGGGCTGTTGGAACAGCAGATTTTTTTCTTTTTTTGCCATTTTACTCGCCCTCCAAATCTTGCAGTCGACGCTCCAGCCGTTCCAGTTCCGCCTGCATCTCGTCGATATACAGCTGTTTCGCCCGCAGCTGTTGTTCGCATTCGTTGCGCAGATGCACTGCCTCCCGCACATGGTCCAGCCGTACACTGTTCAGCATGGACAGCAGCCAGACCTCTCTGGTTTGCAGCAGAGGACGAAACAATCCGCTGCAATTTTCGGGCAGGTCAAGCTGTGGGATGCAGGCTCTTGCCTGTTGCACGACCTCCTCGAAGTCTTTTTCGGTAAAACAATAGTAAAGGTCGTTGACGATAAAGGGGTCAGGGGCGGCATAGGCGATGGTGTCGATCACCGTTCTGCCCTCCCACCCGTCGGAAGGGCTTTTTTTGCGCAGCCGTGCCAGCAAGCCCGAAAACGGATTTTTCATTCTGTTTCCTCCTTTTCCAATTCCTCCAGCGGGTAAAACTGCCGTCGAATGCTGGGGATCTCGTCCTGCACGACCCGAAAAAATGCCGCCTTGCCGTACTTTATCAGCGAACGGTTGGCACTGGCACACCCCTCCTGCAAAACGGCTTCTGCAAGCCGGTGTTCAAACACGGTGCGCTGCTGCAACTCTTGCAAGATGCGCTGCGCCCGTCGTTTGCCCAAACCGTTGTTGGTGTCCAGTTTCATCTGCATCTGCCCTGCCTGCTGTTGATAGGGGCCGGTGACTTCCAGCAGATATTTTTTTATCGCAGCTTCAAACTGTTCAAATTCTCTCTGCAATTTTATGACCTGCCCCCCACGCAGCTGTGGGCGGTCGCTTGCCCGTGCGTGGATGGTGATTTTGTGCAAAAGGGCGTCGCTGAAGCCGCTGATGCGTGGGAATGCGTTGTTTTTCCAAACCGGCAGTTTTATTTTTCGTCCGTCCGACGTTTTTATCTCTCTGTATCGTACCATCGTTTGCTCCTCCTTTCGACGTTTGGGCAGGCAGACCTGACCAAAACTTCCTTGCGCAAAGTGCCGAATGCAGCCTTCCACATTGCATAAACGCATTTGCACTGCATTTCGTTTCACGCTTTCATTTTTTATAATGTCCGTCGCACAAAATCAATAAAAATGTTGATTTTTGTTGCTTAATGAGATAAAATGAAAGGTAAACGGAAATTTGAGCTTTCTACCATAAGCAGCCACAAATATACATAATAAAGGTAGAAAAGTTCAAAAGTATATGAGAAACGCTATATTTTGTAGAAAGAGGAGATCATGGAATGTTTCAAAAAGTAAAGTTGAAAACGTATCTGTTGATGGTATTTATAACGATGATTTGTTTGAGTGCGATCACTGCGGGCGTGGGCATTTTTGGACTGATGAACGTGGAAGGCGAAATGGATGACTTTATCAACAGGACATTGACTGCCGACACTGCTGTAAAAAACTGTCGCATCGAAGTCAACATTGCGGCACGTGTGCTTCGAGAGATGCTGATCACCGACAATACCGCAGATTACGCTTCGATGAAAGAGCAGATCAATGACAATCTGGAAGCGATCAACGAGCAGATCGTGGTATTTAAAAACAGCCACGGCGAGCAAGACGGCTTGGCTGCAAAATACGAGCAGGCGTTTACCACATGGTTCGAGATCGCAAACCGAGCTGTTGCAGAGATCGAAAAGGGCAATAAAGATACTGCCAAAACCATTATTTTGGAAGAGTGTTCGCCTGCTTTGAGCAACTTGGTAAGTATCGTGACCGAAATCGACGACATCACCACCCAAGAACGGGAAGCGCAGGAAAAGCATACAACATTTACATTGAATCTGCTCTTGCTGGGTTTGACGGTCACCGTGGTGCTGGCAGCCGGTTTTGGCATCTTCTGTGTACTGACCACCACGAAGAATATCACAGGTGTTGTGGGCAAGATTCGGGATGCTGCCAACGAGCTTTCGCAGGGCAATCTGGATACAAAGATTGGCTATGAGGCAAACAATGAATTTGGCGAACTCAGCGAAAAAATGGACTTCTCTTTCCATGAGCTGCGCCACTACGTAAAAGAAGTAGACAAATGCATGGTTCAGTTTTCGCAGGGCGACTTTACATACGAGAGCGACATCCAATTCTTGGGTGATTTTGCTCATATCCAAGAGGCAATCAATGATTTCCAACAGAAGATGAACAGAACCCTGCAGGAGATGGAGTCGGTATCGAGTCTGGTTTCGATCGCTTCCGAGCAGGTAGAGCAGGCTTCCGCTGCACTGGCAGACGGTGCAACTTCGCAGGCAAGCAGCATCGAGGAGCTGTCGGCGACCATTGCCGAAATTACCCGCCATATCGCAGATACGGCAGAATATTCCCGTCAGGCAGACGTACTGGGCAAAGAAACCGAATCGGTGGTGGAAAAGAGCCAGCATGAGATGAAACAGATGGTACAAGCCATCAACGACATCTCGACAGCTTCCGAAAGCATCCAGAAGATCATCAAAGCCATCGACGACATCGCATTCCAGACCAACATTCTGGCATTGAACGCAGCAGTAGAGGCTGCCCGTGCCGGCAGCGCAGGCAAGGGCTTTGCGGTGGTTGCAGGAGAAGTGCGTAATTTGGCACAAAAAGCAGCCGAAGCCGCACAAAGCACCACCGAGCTGATTGAAAATTCCTTGATGCACGTGGCACATGGCAAGGAACTGGCAATCAGCACAAATGCAGCGTTTGGCGAAGTGACCCACAAATCCCGTGAGATCTTGGGTATGATCGAAAAGATCGCTCAGGCATCCAACGAACAGGCAAAGTCGATGTCCCAGATCTCCGAGGGCGTTGAGCAAATTTCTGCCGTTGTTCAGACCAACTCTGCAAGCTCCGAGCAGAGCGCAGCTTCCAGCAAAAAGATGGCAGAACAGGCAAGCCTCATGAAAAGCCTGCTTGACCAGTTCGAGCTGAAAAGTGAAGAACCCGAAGAAGCACTTGTGTAAAACAAAAAAGACTTCCCCCTAGGGGGAAGTCTTTTTTTGTTTGCTCGAACCACCTTTATTTTTGGGGGAGGCTTTGTTGTGTCAAATTATTGCTCCACATCATCGTCTTCGTCTTCGTCATCTTCGTCGTCATCATCAAAGGACAGGTCGAAGTCTTCAAAAGCCGAGAGAGGTTCGAGGCTTTGCTCGATGGAGTTTTCCCACAAGCCAGACAGGGAATCATCCTCACAAAAGGACGGCTCAAACTCATGGTTGAGCAGGTTGAAATAATCGGATGGACTGCGTTTGAAGCAGTAAAAATTTTCCATACAAGATGCCTCCATTCTCATTATTTTGCACTAGGGAGAGTGAAAAAAAGCCCCCTGCCATCGCATGATTACGATGGCAGGGGGAAACCCGATTGCTTTAATTAAGAGATACGCACAGACAGACGACTTGTACCCAAAATCTTGCTGGTAGCTTCAATGTTTGCGACAGCAGCAGAAGGCAGTGCGGGCAGGCAAGACGAATTTTTGCCCGGATCTGGGCAAAGAAAATGCCCGAAATTGACAGCGGTCACTTCAAGCGCAAAGTTGCCGAGGGTGCCGGTCGAGTCCAGCAATTTGTTGACCATGCCGAAGAAAACAGCTTTATTGCCTTGTGCGGAAAGACCGATGGAATACAGCTGATCACACTTATCATAGTTATCATATACAAAAGACCAGCCCATCGGCACCACAGCACCCGCAATTCCTGCCGCTTGGGACAAGGTGTTTTGCATCCGAGGCTTTGCCTGAAACAGCAGATGCCCACCACAATAAACGGAAACAACATCGGTTGCCGACATACTGGGGGCGTGTGTTTGCAGCTGTTTTCCGCTTGTAGCTGCGTCCCAGTGGAACCAATAGTCAACTTCGTTGCGGTTTGCGTTAAAAACCCCTTGCAAGACGTTTTTTGCCCAGTTGATATTTGTTGTAACCAGTTCGATTTGCATATGTTCCATCCTCCACGTAAAAAAATCATAACGGATTTGCCCGATGACCCTAGTATAACATGGGAATGATACGATGTCAAGAATTTTTGATAACAAAATATTATAATGTTTTGCTACTTAGGAATCTGCGTCCTGTGCGTAGGGGGTCTGGATGCTCAACCTCTTTTTTGCACTGTCGTAAGATATATCCAATTCAATTCCCGGCTGTAACTTTTCGGAATACTTTTTAAACATCTTTGTCAACCCGTCGATTCTTCCTTTTACCTGCGAATGGGTTTTCAAAAATTTATTTTCTCCGATAGCATTTTCTCCGTCGATATAAATTTCGATCTCGGTGCCTTGGGGCAGATATGCACTCATTTTTTTGCCCAACGTTAAAATGCCAAATTTTACCTGTGTTTCGGTAAGTTCGTGTTGGATAACGGGGGAAACAAGTGTCGAGTTTTGCACCACAGGGTTACAGGAAAGCACTCGGATCTGGTCGGTTTCTTTGTCGTAATCCAGCTGCAAGTCGATTGTTACATTTAAAATCATCGAATAACCACCATCTTTCGGTAAATCGTTTGTTACCACCATCATAGCATGAGTGCTTACACAAGTCAAGATTGTTGTTTGTTTTGATATTTTGAAAGATATATCCCGTAAATCGTTTCGAATCCGTTTTGCCCGATAGGCTGTATCGAGCCACCCATTTGCAAATCAAACAGGACGAAGCCCCCAATTTATGCTTTTACACGCCACGCAAACGCATTGGCGATGCAGATGATGGGGAAAGAAATACCGGTGGCAGCGTTGCCCAGATAGCCAAGACTGCTGTTTCCGATAAAGATCTGGTCGACGATGTTATACAGTGCGCCGATCAAAAGCCCGGTTACACAGGGTACCGAGAACTTAAACAGCAATTTTGAAATCGGCTGGCTGCCAAGTGCTTGTGTTTGGTTCATGTTGCAGGTTCCTTTCCGCCGCACAAAAAGCGCACAAAACGCCCCTGTACAGCATTCAAAATATTATTTTTGGCTTTGCCCTACGGCAAAAAGCGCAAAAAAAATAGTCTTGCCACAAGACCTTTGAAAAAGTTGTCTTATAGCAAAACTATTTACGGTAGTTTGTAGAAACGTCCACCCGATCGTGGACTTATATAAGAAAATCATTTATTTTTGTAACGCACGA
>CALWZD010000134.1 GCA_944385945.1 uncultured Anaerofilum sp.
ACGACACTGCCATTCCTGCCAAAACATTTCATCCTACCCATGTAAACCGCCGACCGGAATTATTACAGGAAGCATTTGCGCTGGCAAATAAAGGCTGCTTTATCGACATGACCTGTGGCGGTCCGGAAGATGAATCCCCCAGCCTCTATATTCAAAAAGCATTGCAAGAAGGCATTTCGCTTCAGCAAATTTCTCTCAGTTCAGACGGTATGGGCAGTTGGTCAGTCTACAACGAGGACGGAAGTTTGCTGAAAATGGGATATTCTTCAGTGGACACCGTTTACCGAGAACTGCGCAAATTGGTAAATGAGTTACAGCTTCCTATCGAACAGGCAATTTCTTTTGCCACAAAAAATACAGCTCTTTCACTGGGTCTTTATCCTCGGAAAGGCTGTCTGCGTACAGGTTCTGACGCTGATTTGGCAATCTTCAGTCCCGATTTTACTTTACAGCACCTGATTGCCAACGGCAATCTTTTTATGCAGGATGGAAATATCTTGAAGAAAGGCTGCTACGAAATCTGACAGCTGTATTGGATTACAACAAAAATACTCTCCTGTTTGTAAAAATACAGGAGAGTATTTTTCTTTTGCATCGAAAAAATAGCGTATTTTGATTTACCCGAAAAAATTGAATTGAAAAACGAAATGAGTTCTTAAAATTTTGAAAGGTCAAACTTTGTTGATTTTGCAGATACTTCGCAAAAAACTATGCGGTTTGGTGACTTTTCTTTTCCAAACGAAGTTTATCCGCAATCATTGCAATAAACTCTGAATTTGTGGGTTTGCCACGCAGATTATGAATGGTGTATCCAAAATAACCGTTTAGAATATCCACATCGCCCCGATCCCATGCGACCTCGATTGCATGGCGGATGGCACGTTCCACACGGGAAGGCGTTGTGGCATTTTCTTTGGCAATTTCAGGATACAACCGCTTTGTGACCGCATTGATATATTCCGGCTCGGCAGTTGTAAGCAAGATCGCATCACGCAAAAACTGGTATCCTTTGATGTGGGCAGGCACACCGATTTGATGAAGAATCTCGGTTATCTGCATTTCATCACTGACAGGACTTTGCTGCACTGTGGTCGTGTTCATCATCACCATCAATCGGCTTACCAATACCTCTGCTTTAAACGGCTTGATAAAGTAGAATGCAAATCCTGCCTGCATCAGTTGCTGTTCGATCGCACCACCATTGAATCCGCCCATTGCAAAGAAAATCGTTTTTTGCAGTCCAGCTGCATCACAACGTTCTTTGATAGAGATGGCATCCAGTTCGGGCAAAAAAGCATCCAGCAATACCGCTTTGGGGCGATTTTCTAAAATTGCTTTCAGTGCTGCCTCTCCACTGCGCTCGCAAACAGTGGCACGAATCCCTCTCTTTGCCAAACTTTGTACGCAAAGTTCGCTTTCTTCGGTGTAGGTCATTAAAAATTCGATGCTGTCCATTTGTTTTCATCCTCCTAAGTTGCTTTTCCCTTAACAAACCCAATTTTACCATATTTTTCCATAGAGTTCAACATTATTGGAAATATTTCCCATAATTTGGAAATATTTATTCAGACTTCTGTATTTTTTTAAACAGCATTTTTATTTTTTCGTAAAAAACAACCAACTGAAGTTTCTTGCATCCTCACTCACAGCAAATGTTCTGCACTTAAACCAAGCGGAAGTATCTTGCCACTGGGACTATACTGACCTCCTTTCTGCAATGAATGCAGTATAGTGGTCAAACCTTTAAGAAACCTACAATCGTTCAATGGTAAAATTTTATTTCTTCTTTGCATAATTTTTCAGCAGCCGATTTCGCATTTTATCCACGACGTTCTTTTATAAAAGCTCGATACTAAAAATTCTTGCTCTTTCGTCACCCCACGTGCGAGTAGGTACAAATTTTACAGCCTTTATCGCTTGTTTGAGTGACAATGTCCATAAACACTGATAGTTATTTTTTTCGTGATAGAACAATTTCCATTCTCCCTCCCCTTCATCTATCCATATTTCGAACTCTTTCAGCAGTGTCTTGGGAACTGTTAATGGCTGATCATCCAAAAAACGGTTGCAAACCATCGGATAACTTTTTACATACCATTTTTGGCTATCCCAGCAGGTACGATTGAGGTCGCTGCCTAATACGATACGAATTGTGTCGATGTTTGTTTTCTGTTGCAAATTTATGCGTATTTCCGCTCCCAAATCACCGACCCACAGATGTTCCTGCCCTCGTTCGATACCGTCGACAAGTACTGCTGCGTTTGGCGCACAGATGCTTGCCGTTTGCATTGGTTTTGGCAACTGTTTTTTACAGTTTGGCAAAAAAACATCGTCTTGCATCAAATCTTGTTGCAGCTGTTTCACCAATGCAGGTGATAGCTGTTTGGGAAGGACTTGATGCTGCAATGCAAGGGCTGCTGCACTTCCAACCGCATGACCTAACAAACCACAGGTTGCCATTACACGGGTGCTGGAATTCGCAACATGGGTGGCACTGATATTTCTGCCGGCGAACATTAGATTGTCGATATTTTTAGAGTAGATGCAGCGGTAGGGAATCGTGTACGGTGAATGTACCGGATTCCACTTTGTAGGTTCTCCGTCTGCGTAGAATCCCGCCGGATCATGATTATCCATTGTCCATCCACCGTATGCAATAGCATCTTCGAACTGTCTGCCCGAGCGCAGATCTTGTTGACAAAGAAGATACTCCCCTTCGTAACATCTGCTTTCCCGCTTTCCGGGCAAAAATCCGACCCATTCCAATTCCCAATTTTGCGCAGACACTTCGCCACTGTTTTTGATAAAATCCCACACACCATATGCCATTTTAATCAGTTCGTCCCGCAGTTGTTCAGTATCACGAATCGTATCACCTAGCCCTCCCAGTTCCATCCACCAAAAATTATCCTGTGTCCATTTTTCTCCATTTGTAAAATCTATTCGATGTGCAAAATCCTGTTTTGTGTAGCGGTTTGCCCATTTGGGAGCTATGAAAGGAACAGAATGGTTGGTCT
>CALWZD010000135.1 GCA_944385945.1 uncultured Anaerofilum sp.
CGTTGAATGCGGTAAAGCTTTCGTCCCACTTGCTTGGTACCTTTACCTTGTCCATTGTAACAGTGGAGGGGTCGAGTTCCAGCCCATAAGCGGTAAAGAACGATGCCATATCCTGTGTGCTTTCAATTTCGGTAGGTGCCGAAGGCTGTACCGCTGTTTCTTCAACCTTGCCACCTGTGAAGCCCTTGTTCAATGCAAACACAGCACCTGCCAGCACGACCGTACAGCAGGCTGCGATGGCGATTTTTTTCACCGAGTCCTTGTTTAAGGTCAATACAAACATTCTGATTTCCTCCCCTTTTTCAACGCAAGCCTGCACAAGCCAATGCTACCCAACCGTGCCTGTGTGCTTTCGCTCGAATGATTGATACCAGTATATTGAGTACCAAGCAGATTTATGCGTTTTATCGAGGAAGTTTTTGTACGACAAAACCGCCTGCGAAATTGCAGACGGTTTTGGTAACACATTAATAATGATTTGTACGGCGAATTTTGCGGTCGTCTTTATGCTTGAAATTGATATACAAGAAAATGATAAGATAGATCACTGCCGTAATCGCCGACAAAATCAAAACTACCTTGAAATAGAGCGAGCCGAAAAATTCACCTACACGGCTGATGATATACAGCACCTGATTGCGCTCAATGGTACTGCCGGCGATCAACTCAACCGTACCGATGCTTTCTCCTGCAAGGCTCAGGGTGACCGTACCCACGACCTCCCCCTGCTGGATGGGAGCCGCAAGGGTTTCGGGCAGGTCGTACGTTTTTTGAATGGCCGACTGGTCGCTCTCATTGGGTAAAATCGTGTACAATCCTTCTTTCGGAAACAACTTTACTGTGTCGGTTTCGATAGAATACTTCACTTTTCGTTCGGTGACAAATGCACCTGTGTCCAGTGCATTGTCCAGATGGAAATTGTCGTATACCCAGTCCATCAAGATACAGGTTTCGTACAGCGCAGGCTTTGCAGCTTTTGTGGGATAATACTGCTGCTGATATGAGTCTGCCGTTGAAGATGCATGAAGCACTGCCGACACAAAGCGCATATCGCCCTGTTGATGCCATGCTGCAAAGTTTTGCCAATCTTCCAAGCTGCCCGTCTTTCCGCCTTGTGTGTATTCACGGTAGTATACGTCGCCACGATTTTCGTCAATCAAAAGGTCTGTTGTCCAGATAGAATATTCCCCATCGGTGGAAAAGCCAACGCCTGCCGGCATCGTGTAGCTGGTGGTTTTGCACACCTGCGCAAACAGGTCACGCTGCTCCATGTAGGTAGACATATATTTGATGATCTGTGCCATATCATAGGCTGTGGTCATGTTTTCGGGGTCTAGGCCGCAGGGGTCGGTGAAATTCGTGTTCAAACAGCCCATCTGCTTCGCCTTTGCATTCATCAAATACACAAAGTTTGAAATATTTCCTCCACCCAAATTATAAGCTACGATATACGCCGCTTCGTTTGCACTGGGCAGCATCATCGCATACAAAAGCTCTCGTGCTGTCAGCGTTGCCCCACGTTTAATATCGGCGTGACTGGGACTGTCATATTGAGAAATGATGTCAAATATCGCTCCCGGTGCCTCAAACGTACGGGCATCCAAGTCCTCGGTTTTTTCCAGCAAAATCATTGTTGTGACCAGTTTGGTCAAGCTCGCTGCTGCCATTTGTGTATGTGCGTTTTTTTCGTACATCACGACACCTGTGTCCAAATTTTCGATATAAATCCCCTGTGCGCTCATTCCCAACTGCTCGAACTGCGATTGAAATGAACTTGCAGATATAGGTGTGGCAAAAATACACACCGCCAGCAGCAATGCCAGCAGAAGTGAAAGATTTTTTTTCATATAGACATTTCTCCAAAAAAAAGATAGAATAATTGACGTACCAAACATTCCCACTGTCGGCGTATTGCCGACCCAACGGTGAAAAATCGGCAAAACGATGCCGACGCTTTTCCCTTGTGATTTATTATACCAAACTTTATTTTATTCCAAAAGATTTTTATTATGTTTTTTCGGTTACAATTTTTTAAACAGGAGCGATATATCCATGATCTATATTACAGGCGACATTCACGGGGACATCACCCGTTTTAAGGAAAAAGAACTGCGTCGGCTCAGCCGCAAAGATACTCTGATCATTTTGGGGGATTTTGGTTTTTTGTGGAATGCAAGCAAAGAGGAACAAAAACTGCTGAAATGGCTTACCAAACGCAGATACCGCCTGCTTTTTTTAGACGGCTGTCACGAAAACTATGATATGCTGGAACAATACCCCGCCGAACCCTTTTGCGGAGGAATGGCACGGCACATCGGCGGAAACGTGTATCAGCTCATCCGTGGGCATATTTTTGAGTTTGAAGACAAAAAGCTTCTGTGCATCGGCGGTGGAGAAAGCCACGACAAGGAAGACCGTGATGAGGGTGTAAACTGGTGGCGTGCCGAATTGCCATCCGAGCAGGAGATGGAGCAGTGTGACCAACGCTTGCAGCAAACACAAAACCAAGTGGACTACGTGCTCAGCCATGACGCACCTTCTCAGATTTTGGAATTTACGGGCTGGAAGCAACAGGACATCAATTCTTTTCAGCTGTGGTTGAACCGGCTTTCCAAAGAGCTCACCTATACCCGTTGGTACTTTGGTCGTTATCACAAAGACCGCAACCTTACCGGAAAACTTTCCGCCGTATTTTGTGATGTGCATTGTTTGAACAAAGAGTGAGCATTTTTTCAATATTCCTCTTTTTACAGTATTGCACAGTTTTTTTCGAAAAAGTCTGATCGTTTGCATACAAATAAAATCGAATATCCAACAAAAACAGACAGCGACACCCTCCGTATCTCACACAAACGGAGAGTGTCGCTGTTTATTGTTTTCAAAAGGTCAAACCAAAGCTTTTCTACAAAATCTTCCTTGTGCAAAGCAAAACTCAATGTACGACCTTATACAGCACACGGATATGACTTTCAACTTTCAGGAAGTTTTCCAACAAATACGGATTGAACGCACCGCACTCCCCATTTAAGATCATCTGCCGTGCCTCGTCGAAAGAGTATGCATCTTTGTAGCAACGTTTGCTTACCAAAGCATCATACACATCGGCAAGCGAAACGATCTGCGCCCAAATAGAGATCTCATCCCCTTTTAAGCCATCCGGATAGCCACGACCATCCCACCGTTCGTGATGATGCAAAGCAATGTCATACGCATACTGGTATGCTTTGTGTTGGTGCATCTGCGGAATTTGGGAAAGCAACCGTGCGCCTTGGGTTGTATGGCTTTTCATTTCTTCGTATTCCTCTGCTGTCAGCCTTCCGGGTTTTTTCAGAATAGCATCCGGAATTGAAATTTTACCCACATCATGGGAAATAGACGCCAAGCCGATCAGTTCGATTTCTTCCTTTGTAAACCCTTTTCCCAAATCGGTATGCTCCAACAAATACAAAGTGATATTTCGAATCCGGTGGATATGTGCCCCCGTTTCGTCGCTTCGAAATTCGATCGCAGCAGACAATGCTTCCAGCATACCGATGCTCATTTGATATAAATTTTGTGTTTGGACCAGCAACTCTTTTCGCTGTGACCTTACAATATCCGTCAAATTTCGACGTGTTTGGAACAGTTCCACCACCGAATCCACCCGTCGGCGCACAATATACGGCACGATAGGCTTATGGATAACATCCATTACTCCCAAGCCATACGCTTCTTCGATAATATCACCACGTGTTTCGGCAGTAATCAAAAATACCGGGATCTGCTCGATCACATCCAGCTTTTGCAGTGCATTCAGCATCTGGATCCCGTTCACGTTAGGCATGACCACATCCAAAAGAATCGCACAGATCGACTCTTTTTTCTCCATCAGCAGTTTCAGCCCTTTCAGACCATCCTCTGCCTCCTCCACACAATAGGTGGACTTAAAAATATTTTTGAGTACCATTCGGGTGAGTTTTGAATCATCGACCACCAAGATCGTATTTTGATGAGACAAACTATGCTGTGTAGAATTTTCTTTCATAACTGTCCTCTCACATCCCGTTCACAGAAGAACCTTTTATCTTACAACTTGATAATATTTTATCACTTTTACAAGTTTGGTACAAGAAAATTTTTATTTTTTCATTATTTGTGTGAAATTTACAATTTATACGTCGATTTCCAAACCAAAATGCAGCGAATAAATACTGCATTTTGTAATGGGGACAGGCAGCCTTTTTTCGATCGCATTTTTATAATATTGTAACTGTAAGGCATAGCGATGCTTTAATTCAGTGGCATCGGCGACAAAATCGGTTTTGTAGTCGACCAGTTCGGCGTGGTCTTCAAACACTAAAACGGCATCGGCAACACCCTGAAGCAGTACCCCTGCGTCGCCAAACTCGCCTTTCTGCTTTGCCACCACCGAAGCAGGGATGCTTGTGATAAAGGCAAACTCCCGCAAAAGCCTTGCCGGTGGCTGCATGGCACGGAGCATCCGCTGATATAGCTCGCTTTTGAAAAACTTCAGGATGCGCTGCTTGTCCACCATTTCGGCAGCTTGTGCATCCATCAGATTCTGCTGTACCATCCGCTTGCATTCGGCATCAAAAGCCTGTTCCGGGTTTTGCTCAAATGCAGCAAGCTGTGCCAACTGCAAAAAGCGGTGCGCTGCACTGCCTCGCTGTGCGCCTGTTGCATTGTGTTTGGTATCGGCAAACGCCGGTCTTGCCGGCTGCCAGCCAAATTCCTGCGTTTGATGAGCGATTTGCGATACGCTTACTTTACTTTCTATCTGGGTCAAATCTTTCAGCGGATCTTTCCAGGCAAATTGTGCTTGCAGCTGCTGCCATAATGCATCGTCATGCTCTGTCTGCTGCTCTTGCAGTTGCTCTGCCTCTTGCGCTGCACCGTCACAAAATTGGATGTTCAAACGGCTTTTACAGTTGCTCAAAAGAGGAATGCGGGAAGGTGTTTGGCTGACTTTACTGCGCAAAAATTCGGCGTCCGGATGCCGAAGAATGACTTCCATCATCCAATCGCCAAAAGTGCGTTTTTGCTCCAAAACTTCAATGCTGATCGGTTGATAGCAATTTTTTTCTAAACTTTGATACAGCTTTTGCGTATCGACCGCCCCGGAAATACACAAAATGTCTTTTGCACGGGTGAGTGCTACATAAAGCACCCGCATTTCTTCACTGAGCATTTCACGGCACAGCACCTTTTTCATCCAGACGATGGCAGCGGTGTCGTAGTTGCCCGAAACACCGCTCAACTGCATTGCACACCCCTCATGCGGATGTATCAGTAAAGGCTTGTTTAGGTCGCCTGTATTGAACCGGTGGAAAGAATCCGCAAGTATGACCACCGGAAATTCCAATCCTTTGGAACGGTGGATGGTCATGATCGACACACAGCCTTCGACGGTACCGACCGGTGGCTGAGGAATGCCCTCGCCCGATTCTTTGGCGTCTTCCAACATACGCACCATCGCCGACAAACCATTTTTTCCTGCCTGCTGTGTCCAGTTCAGAAATTCTTCCAATCGCTGCCGACGCTGCGCCCCCAGCGGAGCTGCGCCGATCGCCTGCGCCCAATCGGTTTTTTGTACCAACAATTCACAAAGCTTACCGCCCTCCATCGTACGGCTTTGCTGCTGCAACCAATGGAACAGCTGCAAAAATTCACACAATCGACCGGCAGTTTCAGGCGGAACCGCCAATGCCTCCTCTGCCTTATTCAAGTAAGCCTTTTGCCATGCCAGCAAGGTACTGTACAAATTTCCACGTTTCTGCACCAGACGCAGCTGCACTAAAAGATCCATTCCAAATCCGGCGATGGGCCCTGTAAGTACCGCTGCAAGCTGAACGTCGTTTCCGGGGTGATGCAATGCCTGTAAAAAGCTTGCAATGGGCTGCACTTCGGGTGCTTGCAGCAGGTCGCTTCCAACATCGACACAGCTTGGAATACCCAATGCCGACAATGCCTTTGAATAGGATTCAAACCCACCTTTTGTGCGCAGCAAAATACAAAAATCGCCGTATTCCACCGGTCGGGTACCGTCTTTTGAACGAACCTGAACCTGTTGCTGCACCATCGTTTGAATGCGTCTTGCAACCTGCCATGCATCTCTGTCGGCGTGTTCCGAAGTTTTTTCTACGATGTCGATCTCAATAGGCGCACTCGGTGGCATTGGTACGCCTGCTTGTTCCAATCCGCATTTCAGCGATTCGTCTTGGTTATAATCCACCTCGCCCAAAGGAAGGCTCATCAGGTGTTCAAAAAAGTCGTTCACACCGTCCAAAACGCCGCCTACACTGCGGAAGTTGGCATTCAGTGCCAGTGCTGCCGGAAAGGTTTGACCGTCGAAAGGTGCAAATGTACGTCGTTTTTGCTGAAAAATTTCGGGGGCAGCGTGTCGAAACCGATAGATACTTTGCTTTACATCTCCCACCAAAAACAGATTATCCTGCGCAGCCGAGGCAACGCATTCGTATAATCTGCCCTGCAAAGCATTGGTGTCCTGATATTCATCGACCATCACTGTGTGGAAACGGGCAGCGGTTTCGTGGGCAAATTCTGTGGGCTGCTGTTCTTCGCTGTCCCACAACAGTTGCAATGCCAACTGCTCGATGTCGCTGAATTCCAGCAATTTACGTTCGGTCTTTAATTGAAAGAAAATTTCCTCAAACCGTTCTTCTGCCTGCAAAACCGCCTCTAACACAGGCAAAACGATCTTGCGGTCTTGCTGGTCGTGTTGTTCCAATACCGGCAAAAGTTCGCAGATGTCTTTTACCGTTTCTTTCATTTGTTCACGCAGCACAGCATGGGGACTATCTGCGGGAAGTGCCGGACGCAGCGAGGGCATGGAAAATCCCTCTGCCGCTTTTTTTATCGCATCCCATCCATTTTGGGATGCGCCTACTAATAGCTGCAACTCGCTTTGCAGGCTTTGGTCGAATTTTTGCCAACTGCTTTGGCTAAGTTTTTCCATATTGGGCATGGAAAGCGTTTGCCACTCGTTCCAAAGCGACTGCAAGCGGTTCAGACATTTTTCTGCCTCCTGCAAAAGCCCTGCGCCCCACACCGTCTGTTCCATTCCACCTTGGTTGTTCCACTGTTCCAGCATCCGTTTGCGCAGCAATGCTTTGTCGGGCTGGGTGGAGAAAAAGCTGTACAATTCCAGTAAGATTTGTCCGGCACTGCGGTCGTCTTTCGCCTTGCCGTACATCCCTGAAAATGCAGAAAAATATTCATTTTCGGCAAACTCCTCCTGTACCTGCTCCAGTGCTTGACTGCGCAGAGAAGAAAGCTGGCCGAAATCGCCTACGCTGATGTCTGCCGGAATGTCGAGCCGAAAAAAGTTTTGCCGTACAAGTTCCAGACAAAACGCATCTGCTGTGCAGATATTTGCCCGCTGTAACAAAACCTTTTGCTTTCGCAGCCACTGGCGTTGTTCTCCCTGTGCCGTTTTAAGCAATTCTTCCAGCCCATCGCTTAAACGGGCTTTCAACTCGGCAACTGCGGCATTGGTAAAGGTGACGATGAGCAAGCGGTCGATCTCGACCTCGTCTTCTACCACAGTACGCAATGCCCGCTCGACCAAAACGGCTGTTTTTCCGCTGCCTGCTGCGGCACTTACCAGCAAAGTGCCTTTTCTATGTTCGATCGCTGCTTTTTGCTGCTGTGTCCACTGACGCTCAGCCATTTTCTTCTTCCTCCTCATCGCTTTCCTTTCGGAAATATTCCTCGCCCATCTTAGGTAAGATCTCCTGAATGGGGGCGTTTGGCAATCTGCGGCAGATGTCGCCGTACTCGCAGTAGTCGCAGGGGGCAAACGCTGTGTCCTTTAATGGGTCTGCCTCGATATTGCCCATATAAAGCTCGGTTCCCATCTGTTGTAATTTTTGTTGCAAGTGGGTACAAATACGCAGAAGTTGTTGGCGAGTGATCCGCTTGCGGGCACTGCGTGCATCGGGCGTACCATCTTTTTTATACTGAAAGGGAACATAGCGTCCTGTTTTCTGGGTGTCCATTCCCTCGTGTACTTCCGTTTCGTCGGTCACCAGCCCATGCAATTCAAAGCGGGGTTTTTGCGGCGTATACGCATCTTCTCGGGAGAGCTTTTCTTTCTTCGGAGCGACCAAAAAATACAACACTCCCGCCGGCAATGCCTCGTCGGAAAATCCGCCCGCTTTTGGCGAACACAACGAAAAAAGGTACAGCAACATCTGGGTGTCGATGCCATAATAAACGTTATCCAGCGAAAAATCCTTGCTTCCGCTTTTGTAGTCTACCACCCGCAGCCAGCAGTGGTCTTTGCACTGCATTTTGTCGACACGGTCGATTTTTCCGGTGATATGCGCTGTATGCCCGTTGGGCAGTGGCACCGAAATGCTTTGCTTTCCCTCCTGCCCGATCTGCATCTCATACGCATCGGTGACAAATTTGCTTTGTTTTCGCTCGTCGTATAAAAACTCCAGCAGTGGCACCATGCTGTCCACAATGCGCCGAACGACATTTTTTTCCCTGCGAGTCAGTGGGTCTTGTTCTTTTTGCTGCGGAAGCTGCTCCAGATACTGCTTTGCCAAACGTTGGGCAAGCTGGGCAAACTGTTCTGTCGATGGTGCAGACGGACTTTCCGAAGCAAAAAGTTCGTCCTGAAGTGCATTTTCCAAGATATAGTGCATCATGGTACCGCTGAGCAAAGCATCCAGCTTTGCGGCATGGGGCAATTTTACCCGCACCACATACTCCAAGAAATAGGCAAGCTTACAGCGATAGAATCGCTCCATCCTGCTGGGAGAGATGCTCAAATCCACGCCAAGCAGTTGTTCCATCGCAGTGCTGTCCTCTACCTTGAAAATAGGAGTATCACTTTTTTGTTGCAACTCACGAAGCGTATCCTGCATCGGTGCCAAAGTCGGTGCGATGTCCTCTCCGCCTTTTCCACACAGGTAATCGAGCGTTGCTTTTGGGGTGGGGCAAAGCGTTGCTGCGGTAAAAGGATAGGCAGGAAAGCCCTCTGTCGGCATTACTTCGCTCAACTGAGATGCAAGCCGATTTTCCGCCGTTGCATCCTGATAAAAAATCCAAGTGTTACAGCAAGCAGCGGTAGCGGCACGATAAAAATACAACTGTTCCTGCTGTACACGCTGTTCAAATTCTCCCGGAAGCTCGGCACCTGCGGCTTTGAGCAGGTCACGGTCGGAATGACTGAGCAATCCGCTTGCCCCCACGAATTGGGGAAACTCCCCCTCGTTTGCCCCCAACAGCACACAGCATTCGATGCCTTGTGGCTGCAAGCGGTCGGCAGTGGTGAAAAGGATCTGTTCCAGCTTTTGGGGGATTTTGCCCAATTCGATGGAACGCAGCATCAAGTTTAATAGTTCGCCAAACTCAGTGGCTGTTACATCCTCCTGTTTGAGTAAACGATACAGTTCGTCCAGCATCTGCATCGTAGCTTCCCACATACGATGTACATCTTCCTGAGCCGTTTCACTTTCTTCTTTTGCTGCCAGTGCCAGCTTTTTCACCGCTTCATCTGCCTGTACCTGTTGCATCAATTCGTACAAACGAAGGCAAAATTGCCCGCCGTTCATGCCTTTTGCGGTACGGGCAGAAGCTGTATCATGATAAAAAGATTGCAGCGCATCTGCCACGGTTGCACGGGCATTTTCTGCCATCTGCAGTTCTTTTTTGGCGGTTTCATCATTTTCCCGTCCCTCAAATCCCGCCAGTGTGTGATTTTCGGGCAATGGAGCGAACCAATCTTCTGCCCGCATCCGCCATACCTGCGTGTAGTTTTCGAGCAGTGCGACTTCCTGCATCGAAACTGCATCTACAAGACCGCTTTTCAGCAACTCCAAAACGGATGTCGCATTCATACCACGGGTCGCAATTTCGACCGCTGCCCGCAGAAAGTCGGCACATGGGCTGAATTGCAGCACGGTGGCTTCATCTTCGAATAAAGGCAGTTGCATCAAGGCACATTCCCAGCGGATAGCTGCCGAATAGGGCTGCTTATCTCGGCAAACCACGACCATTTTGCTATACGGCACGCCTTTTCTTGCCTGTTCTGCCAACACTGCAGCGGCATATTTTGCCTGTTGCCAGCTATTTTGTGTTGGAGTGACCCAGATCCCCTCCATCGGCTGCTGCAATGGCTCGCCTTTTGTGAGGGCATCGGTAAACTGCGCCATTCCGCTGTTTTCTTGGTGTCGCTGATCTTGTTCAAGAAGTTTCAGTTGTGTTCGAACAGCCTGTTCTTTTGCCATACGGTTCAGGTTCTGTGCTGTTTTTTGGGCAGGCAAAAACAATTCTCGATTTCCCGAAAAGCCCTCGCAGCACAGTGCGACTGTAATATTTGCCCCTTGCGCAAAAATCTGGCGCAAAAGCTGATATTGTGGGGCAGTGAACCCGTCAAAGCCATCAAAAAACAGGTCGGCATCTGCCCAAAAATCCGGCTGCAATTTTTGGGCTGCAACCGTGATACGGTCGGCAGGGTCGAGAGCCGTATTTTGCAACAGTGCTTCGTACCCCTCATAAATGTAGGATAGTTGTGCCAAACGAGGCTGCGTTTTTCCTGCGGCTCGCATCAAATCCGGCGTTACCCCTGCGGTCTTCATCTCCTGTATAACGTCAGCACAGGCTGCGCAAAAGGCTGCCGACCGTTTTTGACCGCTGAATTTCCCCAAAAGCTGGGGGTCGAGTGCATCCATCGCACGGCGTACCAACACCGCCCGCCCCGCATCGCTCATCAGAGGCAGCTGGGCTTCGCCGTAGCGTTCCAAAATTTGTTCCGATAATGTACGAAAACTGCACGAGGTGACAAAGCCCGAAAGTTCATCGCCAAAAAAGTGGTAGATCATGCGTTCCACCATTGCCGACATCTGTTCGGGAACGATAAAAAAGCTGTATTTTCCCTGTTGGGCACGTTCTTTCATCGCCTGCAAAAGCGAAGTGGTTTTTCCGGTACCTGCGGTTCCTAAAAGTAAGGTGAGCATGGAATCTTTCCTTTCCGACACCTCCAGCCGATTGCTTACGGAGGCTGTGTTTCATCTGAATCCTGCTTTCAGGATAACACAACCCGACGCTCTGTGCAACGCTATTTTCTCTCAACAGCCGTCGTAAGCCGGTTGCTCGGTTTTGAGGTGCTGCCACCATTCCACCAATGCAAAACGGATCTCATATCCTTTTTCCAGCATCACCTGTTCTTGTTGCGAATACTGCTGTATCGACTCCGGTTGTACCGCTGCAATGCACATGGGGGGAAACATCACACACCACCAGTTTTTTCCCTCGGCTGCACCGATGTCCACCCGCAGTGCTGTATATTCCCCTGCCGGCATGGTGAATGTTTCGTACTCGACCGTATCGAACAGCATATTTGTGATCGACACCTGCACCGGTTGCACATTGCCCCGCAGTTTCAACGTTTGCTCGGCGATTTGTTGAATCTCGTCCAGTTTTTGCTGTAAGGTCTGCTGTGCCTGCTGCAACGTTTGCGGATCTTCCAGCAAACTTTCCGAATGGGCTAAAATGGCGTCCCGCACCGCCAGTTTATCTGCCTGATCCTGTGCAGAATCGGAAGCGGCACGAATGTGCAGACGCAAGGTATCCTGCCGAATCTCATCGCACACCTGCGAAAAACGGAGCTGTTCCCCAATCAGAAGTGCCAGCAAAATGCCTGCAATCAGTGCGATCTCCATTTTTTTGTGTGTCATCTTTTGTATGATACTTTTCAGCCGTTCCATGTTCGTCTGCTCCTTTTGGTTAATTTTGGATAAAACTAGCTTGGGCAGTTTTTTTTCGGTTATTCAATGGAAAAATCGGTTGCAGATTTGGGCTGAATGGAGTATGATAATACATTAGAGTATCGGCAAAAGGAGCTTTACAATGAAATATCGGGATATTCCCATTCAAGAACGAATGCGTGTTTCGTTTTGTCTTGCATTCGTTGGCGGTTTTCTGGAAACCTACACCTACCGCCTGCACGGTGGTGTTTTTGTAAATGCGCAAACCGGAAATCTGGTTTTGCTTGCGTTGTCTTTTATGGAACACAATGGCAGGTGGGTTTATTATTTGTGTTCCATTCTTGCTTTTATCGCAGGGGTATTCCTGTCGGAAAGCTTATGTGCCAAATTGTCGGGCGATTCTCGATTGCGCTGGCTTTCTACCCTTGTCGTGTTCGAGATTTTTTTACTGGGTATCATCCCTTTGGTTCCGCAAAGCACCCCCACTGCACTGCTGAACATCATTATCTCTTTCGTGTGTTCGCTGCAATATCACGGATTTCAGCGCACACACGGAATGGCTTTGAGTACGACCATGTGTACGGCGAATCTGCGTAACGCATCTCAAAATATGTACCAAGCCATTCGGGAAAAAGACATACAAAAGGCAAAAACATCTTCCAAATATTTTTTGGTGATTCTCTACTTTGTTTTCGGTGCAACGATTTCCTTTGTCGCTATCGACCTGTTCGATAAATATGCGATCTGGACCTGCTGCGGTATGCTGCTGATCGTGTACACCATGTTGGAACTTGAAAAAATGCGTATAAAAAAAAGCACAAAAACGTAACGCTATAAAAAGAACCGAGGGAATTGGATATGTGGCTTTTCTTTGCACTTGCATCGTCTATTTTTGCAGCACTCACATCTATCTTGGCAAAGGTAGGTATCGAAGGGGTAAATTCTACCCTTGCCACCGCCATTCGAACGGTCGTGGTTCTGCTGATGTCGTGGGGAATGGTTTTTTTGACCAACACCCAAAGCAATATGCTCCAGATCACCCCTAAAAGCTGGCTGTTTTTGATTTTGTCCGGTGCTGCCACAGGTGTATCGTGGCTGTGTTATTACAAAGCATTGCAGCTTGCCCCAGCCTCTAAAGTCGTTCCCATCGACAAATTAAGCGTTGTACTTACCCTTGCGATGGCGTTTATTTTTCTGCACGAACAGGTCACCCCTAAAACTTTTTTAGGGTGTGTGCTCATCGGTGTAGGTACACTTTTGATGATTTGAATTTCTAAAAAATCCCCGAACGTCTTTTTCAATGGAAGACATTCGGGGATTTTTTTATTTTCTTACTACACGGGCACCGCCACGGCAAGGTTTTTGGATATAGACTTGCTTGTATGTCTTTTTCAGCGCAGCAGCTGCCTGCTGTGCTTTTTCCATACAATCGAAGACACCAAACACAGCTGCACCGCTGCCTGTCATCAGGCTTGCAAGCGCACCATGCTGGTCTAATATCGTACGAATGGGGGCATTATGTGCCGACTCGGAACATTCCTCCAGTGCGTTGCTCATTTGTGCTGCAAGTGCATACAAGTCTTCGTTGCGGATCGCCTGTTCAGCTGCGGCACTGTCGGGATGGACACTGCTTCCCATCACATCATAACGGGCGAATGCCTGCGGTGTACTGATACCGGCTGCCGGCATACAGACCACAAAAATACACTGCGGACAGGGCGGCAAAGCTTTCATCAAATCGCCTACCCCCTGTACTCGAGCTGTACCACCCAAAAGAGCAAATGGCACATCGGCACCGATTGTCGCACCGATCGCACACAGTTCGCTCATCGAAAGACGGGCATCATACAGGGCATTCAACCCCACCAAAACACCTGCTGCATCAGCACTGCCGCCTGCCATACCTGCACGTACAGGCACTGCTTTGCGGATCTCAATGTCCACACCTGCCAGCAGACCGGTGTAATGGAAAAACGCAAGGGCTGCTTTTATGGCGGTATTGGAGTCATTGGCAGGGACTCGGCTGCCGGGCAAACGCAAATTCAAGCCCATACTTTTGCGCAGCAAGATGCGCTCGTACAGGTCGATGGTCTGCATGATCATATCCAAATTATGATAGCCGTTTTCCTGAAGCCCTACAACATCGAGCGTAAGATTCAGCTTTGCCGGTGCAAGAACGGTTACTTGTTTCACGGTCGACCACTCCTTTTTCAAAGATTGAACAGCGCACCCAGTGGGCGCACGACGTCGATTGCTTTTACAGGACACATTTCGTGACAGCAAAAACAATGGATGCAGTTTGCAGGGATGATCTTTGCTTTATGGTCGGAAATGCGTATCGTTTGCTTCGGGCAAATTTCGGCGCATTTTCCGCAACCGATGCACTTTTTCGAGTCCACCTTGGGGCGAGGTGTGGCAAATTTGACGATCGCCGGGCTCGCCCAACGCAGAAAGAAAGGAAAGCGATTGGAAAAATCCATTTCCACATAACCGGAGGGCAAACGATACCCCTCGATTTTGTGGCAGGCATCCTTATCGCCCTCACATAGGGCGGTAGAAAATTCTTCTGCACATACGCCCCTTTTGATGGCTGCCTGCAAATACGGCACTTTGGACGCTTGAACCCCCACGAGATGGCACACTGCCAGATCCAAATTCCAAACGTTTTCGCTTGCCAACAACAAGCCTACGTGCCGTACCGTTCCACCGGCAGGGCCGTCCCCTTCCATAGCGGCGACCGCATCCAAAATAGTCATCTGCGGGTGTACGGTCAGGCATAGATCACACAGCATCTCGCCAAAATACTCTTTTTCCGGAAAGCGCATATGTAGCTCTGCCTTTTGCAAGCCGGGGATGGTACCAAACAGATTTTTTACGCCGGCGGTGACATTGGTCATAACGTGGGTCTTCATTTTGGGCAGGTCGATGATAAAATCAGCCTCTAAAACAGGTTTTAACAGATTGAACCGATGCATCAACTTGCCATCGGCTTGTGTTTCTGCAAATTCGCAGTCGGTATAGAACAGCGCACCTTCCTGCCGACAGACTTCTGCCAATCCACTCACCTGTCCGATGCTTTTCATAATGGCAGGGGTATATAAGCCCCCCGGAGAGTCGGCAACTGTGATTTGTTCGACACCACGTTTTTTCAAAGCACGTATCACCGCACACACCACCGACGGATGGGTCGTTACCGCTTTGTCGGGGGCGTGTTTTGCCAGAAGATTTGGTTTCAATACAACCTTTGTGGAGGAAGAAAGCGACTTTGCTGCCTTTGACTGTGTAAAAAATTCCTCGATCCGTGCATCTACCAGTTCTTGTTGATAATTGGGGACCTTATAAAAAAACACACTGTTCCGCATTTACTGAAGCCCTTTCTCTTTCAAAAAGCTTTCGATTCGCTTGGTTGCCTCCTGCAAATGCTCCACCGAATAAGCATAGCTTACCCGCACAAAGCCTTCGCCACAATCGCCAAATGCCGTTCCCGGCACCACGGCAACTTTTTTGCCGTACAAAAGCTGCTGACAGAAATCCTCGCTGGTCATTCCTGTGGAACGGATGCAGGGAAAAACATAAAAAGCTCCTTCCGGCTCGAAACAGGTAAGCCCCATCTCGTTGAAGCGTTTTACCAGATAGCGTCGACGCATATCGTACTGTGTGCGCATTTCTTCAATTTGCTCATCGCATTCCCTCAAAGCAGTTACCGCTGCATATTGGCTTGTGGTAGGTGCGCACATGATGCAGCTTTGATGGATCTTCACCATAATGTCGATCAACGGCTTGGGACCGCAAGCAAAGCCCAACCGCCAGCCTGTCATTGCATATGCTTTGGAAAATCCGTTGATGACCAGCGTACGTTCTGCCATTTCCGGCAGTGAAGCAATGCTTACATGGCGGTCATAACCATAGGTGAGTTCGGCGTAGATTTCATCACTCAATACTGTAACGTTCGTGCCACGCAGCACCTTTGCCAGTTCTTCCAGATGCTCTCGGCGCATTACGGCACCGGTAGGATTGCTGGGGAACGGCAAAATCAGAATCTTTGTGCGGGGTGTGATGGCTGCTTTCAGTTGGTCGGCGGTCAAACGAAAACCATTTTCGGCTTTCAGTGGCACCGACACTGGCACACCGCCTGTAAGGGTAGTGATGGGCTGATAGCTTACGTAGCAAGGCTCGGGGATGATGACCTCATCGCCCGGCTCGATCAGCGCACGAATGCAAAGGTCGATCGCCTCGCTTCCGCCCACCGTCACCATCACCTGTTCGGGAGTGTACTCCAACTGCATCCGGCGTTTCAAATAGCGGCAGATCTCCACCCGAAGTTCTTTCAGACCGATATTAGAGGTATAGCAGGTTCTTCCACGTTCAAGGCTTGTAATACCGGCTTCTCGCACAGCCCACGGTGTTTTGAAGTCCGGCTCGCCTACACCAAGACTGATACAGTCCTTCATTTCGGCTGCGATGTCGAAAAAGCGACGGATGCCCGACGGGCGCATTTCTTTCGCACGTTTTGACAGCAAAGACGAATAATCCATCAGTTACACTCCCTCTCGTCGGGTTCTTCGGTCACATACCGTGCGCCGTCCTTTTTGTAAGTATGCAGCACAAAATGGGTGGCTGTGCTGAGAACGTCGTCGAGCGGCGACAGACGTTTTGCCACAAACAGAGCAATCTCCTGAAAACTGCGCCCTTTCATTACCAGTTGCAGATCATATCCGCCACTAATCAGCATCAGGCTTTCCACCTCGTCGAAGTCGGCGATGATGTCGGCGATCTCATCGAATCCACGGCTTTTTTTGGGCTTTACCTGCAACTCGATCACAGCCCGCACTGTATTAGTGCCAAGTGCCTCCCAATCGACCAAAGTGCGATAGCCTCGAATATAGCCTTTATCGGCAGCTTCGTCCAGCAGTGCTGCGATCTCCTCCACCGGTTTGTCCAACATTGCTGCCAGATCTTCGGCAGACAGTCTTGCATTTTGTTCCAATAATTTCAAAATTTGTTCCATAAAAAATGCCCCCTCTTTTTTTCTGTTGGCAACGATTGTATCTATTATAAAAAAAAATTGTGATAATGTAAACCACAAGGCGAAAAATCTGCTATAATAAAGGGGTCGTTGCGGTACTGCACCCTTTAAAGGCTGTGCCGACATAGGAATTACGAGAGGATGGGTTTTAATGAAAGCTGTTATCACCGTTGTAGGAACCGACCAAGTAGGAATCCTTGCACAAGTAAGCGGAGCGTGTGCACAAGCACAGGTGAACGTTCTGGAGGTTTCGCAGAACATTCTGGGCGGAAATTTTGCAATGATCATGCTGGTAGATCTGACCCAGTGCAACACCGAATACACCGCATTCATCCAAACGCTTACCGAAAAAGGCAAGCAGATGGGGGTAGACATCCACGTTACCCGTCAGGAAGTGTTTGATGCGATGCATCGCATTTAAGGGAAAGGAGTGTGTTGTGTCTTGCTGAACACGAACGATATTTTGGAAACGATCCGCATGATAAACGACGAAAATCTGGACGTGCGCACTGTCACCATGGGCATTTCCCTGTTGGACTGTGCCGATCCCGATCCCCGTACTGCTTGCGAGAAGATCTATCATAAGATTACGACCCGTGTCGAAAAGCTGGTGGAAGTCGTAGATGGCATCAGTGCCGGCTATGGCATTCCCATTGTGAACAAGCGCATTTCGGTCACACCGATTGCTATGCTGCTGGCTGCCTGCCCCGATGCAGACCCCGTTTGGTTTGCAAAAACGTTGGATGCAGCTGCAAAAAAGGTAGGGGTAAACTTTATCGGCGGATTTTCTGCACTGGTTCAGAAAGGGTTTTCTGCCGGTGACAAAGCACTGATCAACGCCATTCCCGAAGCATTGGCAAGCACAGATTTTGTTTGCTCCAGCGTGAACATCGGTTCTACCAAAGCAGGCATCAATATGGATGCGGTCGCTATGATGGGGCCTGTCATCCGTCGTGCTGCCGAACTTACCGCCGACAACAACTGTCTGGGTGCTGCCAAACTGGTGGTATTCTGCAACGCAGTAGAGGATAATCCCTTTATGGCTGGTGCGTTCCACGGTCCGGGCGAACCAGATTGCTGTGTACACGTCGGTGTATCCGGTCCGGGTGCCGTTCGTGCTGCACTGGCAAAACTGCCCAAAGACGCACCGCTGGACGATGTTGCCGAACTGGTAAAGCGCACTGCATTCAAAATCACCCGTATGGGACAGCTTGTGGGCGAACTGGCAGCCGAAAAGCTGAATGTACCGTTTGGCATCGTTGACCTTTCGCTTGCTCCCACTCCTGCCATTGGTGACAGTGTTGCCCGTGTGCTGGAGGAGATGGGTCTGGAATGCTGCGGTGGTTACGGTACCACAGCTGCGCTTGCACTGCTGAACGACGCTGTGAAAAAAGGTGGCGTAATGGCGAGCGGAAATGTAGGTGGACTTTCGGGTGCATTTATCCCTGTCAGCGAGGATGAAGGCATGATTGCTGCTACCGAGGCAGGTGTACTTACTTTGAACAAGCTGGAAGCAATGACTGCCGTTTGCAGCGTTGGTTTGGACATGATCGTCGTACCAGGCGATACTCCTGCGGATGTTCTGAGTGCGATGATCGCCGACGAAGCAGCCATTGGCATGATAAACACAAAAACCACTGCGGTGCGTGTGATTCCGGCGATCGGCAAAAAGATGGGCGAGCGGTTGGACTTTGGTGGTCTGCTTGGATACGGACCTGTAATGCCCATCAACACAAGTTCGCCGTCGGTATTCGTGAACCGTGGCGGACGGATTCCCGCACCGTTGCAGGCGTTGAAAAACTGATTTCAACTTTTTGAGAAAAAGTTGTGCAAAAACCCCACCTTTTGAAAAAGGTGGACGAAAACTTTTCCACAGGCAGGCGATATTCGTCTGCCTGTATTTTTATAAAAGTGAATAATTGATAGGGTTATGCGGCATACTGTAATCCAAAGGAGGTTGACATCATGTCGATTGTTTACAAAATCTGTATCGTTCTTTTGATCGTGGGCGGTCTGAACTGGGGTTTGATCGGACTGTTCAACTTCAATTTGGTAGGCTGGCTGTTTGGCGGAGCCACCAGTTGGCTTAGCCGCATCATCTTTTCTTTGGTGGGTGTGGCAGCGATCGGTGCGATTCCTGCACTGTTTATGCCGTCCGACCCGATGGTATCAAGAGAATAAAACAACAGCAAAAAATCCCGTAAAGACTAAACTTTACGGGATTTTTGTTTGGTACGAATGGCGATACAGAACTTTTCAAAAAATCCCGTAATATCAATGGTTTCCGGGCTTGTCGGATAGCAAATAACTTGTATTAGACCCCCTTTTGGGCGGCTGTTTTTTAACAGTCGCCCTTTTTCTATCCCCAAATTTAGTGTGCGTTTTAAGGTGGGAAATCCCCTGATTTTTCGCCTGTGGGCGTCGAAAACGAGGCCACCCATATCCCTTCCCTCATGGGAGGCCGGGCGGCGATACAGGGGCACAAAACCACCGAAACGAACACTTTTTAAGACCGAAAAAAGGAGATGTTCGATATGGCGGTGTTCCGCATTGAGAAAACCCGCGATTACACGGTGATGTCCAATCACCATCTGCGGGATACGGGCCTGTCGCTTAAATCCAAGGGACTGCTCTCCATGATGCTGTCCCTGCCGGAAGACTGGAATTATACCACCAGGGGCCTTGCGAAGATCTGCAAGGAGGGTACGGACAGCATCGGCTCTGCCCTGAAGGAGCTGGAGCGGGCCGGCTACATCGTCCGCAACCGACTCCGGGACCGCAAGGGCAAGATCGTGGATGTGGAGTATGTCATCTACGAAACGCCCCATCCCCCGGAGCCGGACGGGCCGTGTGAGGATGAGCCGGATACGGAACATCCAGATACGGAAAACCCGGATATGGATACTCCGGGTCTGG
>CALWZD010000136.1 GCA_944385945.1 uncultured Anaerofilum sp.
CCGCCCAGCAGATGCATCATCAGCTGCGAACCATAACAAATGCCCAGAACAGGAATACCAAGCTCAAAGATCTCGGGGCTGATGCTGGGAGCACCCTGCTCGTAAACGCTGTTAGGACAACCCGTGAAGATGATACCCATAGGCTTTTTGGCTTTCACTGCCTCCAATGCTTTGGTATAGGGTACAATATCGCTGTAAACATTGCACTCACGCACACGGCGAGCAATCAGCTGGTTGTACTGTCCACCAAAATCAACTACTAAAACACTTTGTGACATTCTAATCCTCCCACAAAATAAAAGCTGAAATCATCGTTTTGCATGGTTGCCGAAGTGCAGCAGACAAAACGATTTTATAGATACTTATATCATAGACTATTTTCGAGGTGATTGTCAATTATATCTTGCGTATCGACAAAATTTTTCTTTCCAAACAGTGCAAAAGCAGAAGAACTTTTGCCGTTAGGAAAACGGACGGGTATATCGGCAGCTTGGAAAGTTTTCACAGCCCCAAAACGGTCCGTATTGTCCGGTTCGTTTTTGCAGCTTTCCGCCACAAAGCGGACAAACACTGGGACAGCGCAGTTCTTGTATATGCTGGGCGTGTACTTTTCGCTGATGGTAACTGTTCTGTGAAGCCTTTTTCAATTTTTTTGCCATTTCTTCCAGTTGCTCAGGGGAGTAGACCACGCTGCGCTTACGCAAAAGTTTACGAAGCCGTTTCAAAAGTTGATTCCGACGCAAAATCAGGCAGTCGTCGTCGCTTTCAGGCACCTGCTTCAATGTCGAACGATGAGAGAACACGACGCAAGAGATGCAGTCCGATTGTCGGATCTGTAATGTTGCTGCAACGGCTTTGATGTGGGCTTTATTTTGTAAAATCGGGTTGTAAAATGAGATGCGTTTGCGGTTGCCCAAAATCTGTGTCCAATAGGTGTAGGTTTTTTCTCCCTCTATCTTTCCTTGGTAATTTTTGCTTTCAAAAACAAAAATGCCTTTTTCGTGCAGCAAAATTACGTCCACTTCGGTGGTATGGTCTTTGTAGGGGAGATAAAGATTGTTGAGGCAAATAGAGTTTCCACGCAGATTTTTCTTTTGCAAAGCAAACCGCAACAAGTATTCACCGTACGCACCGGCATTTTTATAGTGCAACAGTTTGAGTAAAAAGTTGGGTTCTTCTCCTTTTAAAACAGCAAATAGTCCCATGGGAACCTCCTTGGTGATTGCAAGCCTTTGTCGGGAGGTTTATGGGCTGGTGTGCGCAATAACCGATCGAACTAGGGGGATGCAAAAAATGAAACAACGTTTTGTTGTTATAACTTTGTCTAATTATACAAAATCGTGCAGAAAAAAGCAATATTCAATCAAAAAATAGCAAAAGAATTGCTAAGTTTTAAAAAATGACGTATAGTAAAACCACAGCGGAAGAAACCCGCAAAGTGAATGCGAAAACAGCTAAGGAGAGAGGGAAATGGCAGGATATTTATTTGTCCATTTTATTGGCGAGGGCGAACAAGGCGAGCAGGTATATTTTTCGCTCAGCAGAGATGGTATGTACTGGAAAGACTTGAATAACGGCAAGCCCGTCTTGCAGTGGGATAAGGGAGAAAAGGGTGTGCGTGATCCTTTTTTGGTACGTGACGAAAAAAACAACAAGTACTATCTGATTGCGACCGACCTTTGTATCCACCAAGGCAAGGGCTGGCAGGTGGCGCAGTATGCCGGCAGTCGGGACTTGATCGTGTGGGAATCCAACGATTTGGTACATTGGAGCGAGCCACGCAACTGTACAGTGGGAATAGAGGGTGCAGGCTGTGTGTGGGCACCGGAAGCCATCTTCGACCATGAAAAAAATGCCTTTTTTGTATTTTGGGCATCTATGGTGCAGATGCAAGGGGATGAACAGCCCAAACAGCGTATTTATGCCAGCTATACCACCGATTTTCGAACCTTTTCCACGCCTTTTCTCTATATGGAACGTGAAAACCACCTCATCGACACGACCATGATATATGAAAATGGATGGTATTACCGTGTAACGAAAGATGAAACGACAAAGCGGTTGATTTTGGAAAAAGGAACTGCCATTACAGGCGATTTTGAGCAGATCCGCAGTGTTGCATTAGAACAGTTGGAGGGGGTAGAGGGGCCGGAAATGTATCTGCTGCCCGACGAAAAAACATGGTGCCTGATCGCAGACCGCTTTGCCGAACACAAAGGCTACCTGCCCTTGCTGTGCAGCAATCTGCAAAGCGGTGAATTTCGAATCGCAGCCGATGCAGAGTATGACATGGGGCAAACGCAAAAACGTCATGGCGGCGTGTTGCGACTGACCGATGAAGAATATATGCGTTTGTGGAATGCCTATACACTGGACGGGCAGATTTTGGAGGGGCAGTATGCCGACCCCGATCTGGCATTTTTCAATGGTAAGGTATATCTATACCCCACGACCGACGGATTCGATCAATGGTCGGGAACGGAGTTTTACGTTTTTTCTTCGCAGGACGGAAAGTATTATACACGTGAAAATCGAATTTTGGATCTTGCGAGTGAGCAGGTACCATGGGCGATCGGAAGTGCATGGGCACCCTGTATTGCTGAGAAAAATGGAAAATATTATTTCTACTTCTGCGGAAAAATGCAAAATCAAACGTCTGCTATCGGTGTTGCGGTGGCGGATGCACCTGAGGGACCTTTCACAGCTCAGCCGGAACCGATTTTGACGATGGAATTGATGAAACAGCGGGGAATCAAAATGGGGCAGACCATCGACCCATCTATTTACAAAGAGGGGGATAAAGTGTGGTTGTTGTTCGGAAACAGTCACCCTGCCATCGTACAGCTTACCGACGATATGCTGAACATTTTGCCCGAAACGATGCAAAATCTGGAGGGTGCTTATGATTTCCGAGAAGCCATCACGGTATTCAAACGCAACGGAGTGTATCATTTCACATGGTCGTGCGACGATACCGGCAGCGAAGATTATCATGTAAACTACGGAACATCCGATTCTCTCTGTGGCCCTATCGAGTTCCACTACCCGATTTTGGAAAAACGACCCGAAAAGCAGATGTTCGGTACAGGGCATCATTGTATCACAAAAATGCCCGATCAAGACCGCTATCTAATTGCGTATCACCGGTTTGCAACGCCGGTAAAGAAATACCCCGAGGGAAAAGGGTATCACCGTGAGGTGTGCCTTGCAGAAATCACGTTCGGTGCGGATGGAATGATCCAGCCCGTAGAAATTTAAAAACAAAAAATGCTTTGACCATTTTTGCTGGTCAAAGCATTTTTTGTTTCCCTAGACTTTATTCTTTATAGAAAAAGTAAGGAGGTTTAATGATATGAAAAGTCCCTAGTCGATGACACTTTGTGTTCTGCCGATGCCGACGGTAGCGGCGGTCAGCTTTTTCCATGTGTTGCACCCAACGATGCCGTCTACCGACAGATTCATATCTGCCTGAAAAGCCCTTACTGCCCGCAATGTGTTGGGGCCGAATTTTCCGTCCAAGGTGTAGGTCGTGTAGCCCAAGGCATTCAATGCGTCTTGCAAAATCAACACGTAGGTCGATACCGAACCGGAACGCAAGGTGGGGTAACCGCTGGTGGTATTGGGGCAGGCAGGGGTGAAATAGCGACGGTCGAAGTGGACCCATGTGGGGGTAAGGTTCAGCGGTTCTACGTATCCCCATACCCCGCTGTTGTTGGCAGCATTCCAAATTTGTCGGCGTTCGGTTGCAGAAACGTTCTGTCCTACATCAAAAGCGACACCGGCATAGTGCTGGCTGGCGGTGCCATGTCCGCCTTCCCAAATTCGTTTGAAAGCATACCCGACATAAATCGCTTTGCCATAGGTGCGGCGTGTCAGATTCCATGCTTCCATCGCACGGATGGTCGTCCACAGGGTGGGGGAGCTGCTGCTGCCACGAAATTCTCGCACCCGTAAGGTCGTACCGTATGCATAAGGCATTACGTCGCTTTCGTTCAGGTTGTAGGTAAGCATACGGTTGTTATATTCGTTGTACACCAAAACACGTGCCATACTCATCTCTCCTTTCTACAATTACAGGGAGTACCGGAAGCAGTTTCGCTTGTAGTTATAGGCAGGATCTCGCCCAGTGCAAAGATCTCGTCCCAAGTTTCACGATCGACTGCACCGGTTTCGGGAAGGTCAAGCCCCTGCTGGAACAGTTTCACGCCGGATTGTGTGCTTTCGTCAAAGACGCCCGTTTCGGGAACAAAACGACCGGGGCAGTACAGCGAAGCAATACGATTCATGTACTGCTGCAATTCCAGCACGGCGGGACCCGCACTGCCAAGTACCATGACGAAGCCCGGATATTCGCCCTGTGTGTTGGCACGTGCAGCGGGACTTCCGGCAGCAAGGCTGAGATAAACCACGATCAAAGCGTTCCATGTGTCTTCGTCCACGGTTCCTGTCACAGGCAAACCGACCAGCTGCTGGAAGCTTTTTGTGCCGATAACCGTGGCTTCGTCGTAGATGCCACTGATGTCGGTGGGCGGTTCTACCGATGGGAAGAAGAAACCGATATATTGCAGCAGGAGTTGGATATATGCCACGTCTTTTCCGCTGCTGCCCAACGACAGCACCTGTCCTGCCCAACGAGAGAGGTCATATTTTCCGACAGGGCCACTGGTGGAGCGCAGTTTCTGGTATTGTTGATAGATCGCATTCCAAGTGGCAGGGCCGACGATGCCATCAACGGTCAGACCAAACAAAGATTGGAAAGCCCGTACAGCCAGCGTCGTGTTAGGTCCAAAAATGCCGTCAAATGCGATTTCGGGAATTTCATTGTAGTATGCAGAAAGCAGATAGAGATAATACTGCATCTCACGTACCGACTTACCCGTGGAACCTTGTCGCAGCGGTGTGCCGGGGTAGGTGCCGGGCAACTGGTTGGGTGCCATCAAGTCATTGGTCACGTCGGTGTATACCTCAAACAACTTGTTCCATGTATGCTTTCCAATCACACCGTCTACACTCAATCCAAAGTAACTTTGGAATGCACGTACGGCAGCTTCGGTGCCGGAGCCAAAAATGCCGTCTACCGTGATGACAGGAATCGCAGAATAGTTGGTTGCGATCACTCGCAGATAGAATTGTGCCATGCGTACGTACGAGCCTGTATCACCACGACGCAGCGGCGTACCGGGATAGGTGCCGGCACTGTCACCGTTGCCAATGTCTTCTTCGATGGAGCTGTATTGCGAGAAGATCTCGTTCCAAGTATCCCTGCCAACGATGCCGTCAACAGTTAACCCGAATTTTTGCTGGAATGCCCGCACAGCGGCCTCGGTACCTGCGCCGAAGATACCGTCCACAGCAGGGGCGGGGATAGAGCTGTCGAATTTGGCGATCTCGCTCAGCCAGAATTGAATCTGCTCGACTGCTGCACCTGTGCTGCCGACTCGCAGCGATGTGCCGGGATATACACCGTCTACGGGAGAGCCGTCGTTGGGTACACCTTCGCTGCTAAGTTCAGCAAGCTTTGTGACCGAAACGTAGATATACGAGATTTTGTACCATGTTGCACGTCCCACAACACCGTCTACTGTCAGACTAAACTGTTTTTGAAATTTTTTAACTACTTCTTCGGTTGCGGCACCAAATACGCCGTCTACCGTCAGTTTGCCAAAGAAGGGGTAAGCCTGAGCAATACGGTTGAGTTGTCGCTGGAGGGTACGCACAGCGGTGCCGGTGCTGCCGACTCGCAGCGGTGTGCCAGGATAGCTTTCGGGGATAGCTTCGATTCGGTTCGTGCGGACGATCTCAATATCGTCGCCGTAATAGAACCGCAGAATTTGCAGTGCATCCAGTCCGTCTTCTGCCAAAGTGACGGTTCCCCATTGCTTCATACCTGCACAGGTTACACTTTTACCGTCGCAGTATTCGGTATAGTAGGGGTCGATGGTGCCGAAACGGCGAACATACGTGTTGAAAATATCGTCGGTGATGTTCTGCATCACTTCAAAAATCTCACGCCCTTTTACAAAATACTGGTCGTAGCTGGTGGAGTTGGTGATGTTGAACGAGTAACCTTTGCTGGGGTACCATTCAGTGAATACACGGTTCAGCGCAAGGCTGATTTGTGCATGAATGTTGGCACGCAGTGCCTGTTCGGGCCATGTGGGGTATACCTCGCTGGATGCCACGTTTGCAATGTACTCACGAAAACTTACGGTTACGTTCTGTGCCGAAGAAGAAGGCTTGCCAAGATGGACTGTGATATATTCGGGAATGATAGGCTGTTCCAGTACACGGGGCTGGCACACAGTAATGGGCTGGGGACCGCTTCCCCCATTGTCGGCACTGAACAGGTGGTGCGGTGGAGTGATCACCTCACCGGTGTCGGCGGGGAGAGGGTCGTTTTCGTCGATGGGGATCAGCTGCAATTCCACCAAAGTGGTTTGGGTATCGAAGATCTGTACACCAAGCATGGTGATGGGATAGTACCCCTCCACAGTGGCTTTCAAATCGACGGTTGAATACGGTCTTACGGTGGTGTTGTCGGGGTTCAGCGAGTAGCTGGCAGCAGGTGCAGAAATGGGAATGTCGGGTCCGATACCGTCGGCATCTGTGCTGACGGTTCGGTTGATGCCGTCGCCGGTGATGCGGATGCTGACATTTCCCACGGCACCTGCTTGACGGGCAGCGAAACTGCGCAGGCGAAGAATTCCCTGTCCGGTGCGGGGTGTGGGACAAGTAGATGCTTGTGCCATAAAAAGTCCTCCTTTTTCATAAGCAATATAAAAGCAGGGTCTGCTTTCCGTTACAATATTCCAAGCATCGAAAAATGGTGACAACAAGAATGGTCTTGGCAAGCGGTCGCTTTTGCATTATAATGAAACATATATCATCTTTTCGCCGCTTTATGGCAAAAGAATATCGTACTGGAGGTAAAAAAATGCAGTATACGATTGAAAATCAGGATTTGAAATTAACGGTAGATACCCACGGTGCCGAGATGGTAGAGCTGATCCACAAAGTGACCGGTGAGCAAATGCTGTGGACGGCAGGCGAAGCGTGGAATCGCCATGCACCGATGCTGTTCCCGCATACCGGTCGTTTGAAAGACCACACCTACACAGTGGATGGCAAGCAGTACACATCCAATCAACACGGATTCGTGCGTGATTTAGAGCATACCGTTGTTGAAAAATCTGCAGAAAGCATCACGTTCGAGGTTACTGCAAACGAATTTACCCGTACCCGCTTCCCGTTCGAGTTTATCTTCCGCACCACCTACACACTGATGGGCAACACTGTCCGCCATGCAGTGGAGGTCGTAAATGCTGGTGATAAGGAGATGCGTTTTGGATTTGGGTATCATCCCGGCTTTTTGTGTCCGTTCGATTCCAGCCACACCACGGAAGACTACGAATTACGTTTTGATATTCCGCAAACTCCCGTCGAGCAAAAGACTCCCGGTGGATTGTGTGGCGAAACCTGCGTATATATGGAAAACAGCGACGTGATCCAGGTCACCGACCAGCTGTTCCAAAGCGACTCGATCTGCCTGACCCAGCTGACCGCTAAAACCCTCTCTTTGGTAGAAAAGGGAACCGGACGCAAGGTAGAAGTGTCGATCGAGGGCTTCCCCTGCGTGTTGGTATGGAGCGCATCTACCCCGAAACTGCAATTCGTTTGCATCGAGCCGTGGCATTCGCTGCCCGACCGTGTAGATGCCAGCGGAAAGTGGGAAGACAAGCCTTGTGCAGCCGCTTTGAAAGCAGGCGAAAGCTGGTCGACCCATCTGGACATGACCTTTGTGCGCTGATATGAGCATGACCGAGCGCACCGCCCTGTTGTTGGGCGAAGAAGGAATTTTACGGCTGAAAAATGCAAACGTGTTGTTGTTTGGTCTTGGCGGTGTAGGCAGTTATACCGCCGAAGCACTTGCCCGCAGCGGAGTGGGACGGCTGACTTTGGTGGACGATGATGTTGTGTCGGAAAGCAATCTCAACCGTCAGCTGGTAGCGTTGCACAGCACGTTGGGAATGCACAAGACCGAGGTAGCAAAGCAGCGCATCGCAGACATTTCTCCAGAGTGTCAAGTTACGACGATCTCGCTATTCTACACCCCCGAAACAGCAGACCAAATTGCATTTGAGGGCTACGATTATGTAATCGACGCAGTGGATACGGTAAGTGCAAAATTGGAGATTTTGCAAAGGGCAAAGCAGGCAGGAGTGCCTGTCATCAGTTGTATGGGAACCGGAAACAAGCTGCACCCTGAAAAACTGTGCGTTACCACCATTGAGCAGACCCAAGGGTGTCCGCTTGCACGGGTGATGCGCAGAGAGTGCAAACAGCGTGGCTTAAAGAATGTGAAAGTCGTGTACTCTACCGAACCCCCTATCCGACACCAAGGGGATACGATGCAGCAGCAAAACAATTCTCTGCGAACAGGTACACCCAAAAAAAGCACACCGGGCAGTGTATCTTTTGTGCCGGGCTGTGCCGGTTTGATGTTGGCGGCTGAGGTCGTCCGTGCCATTGCGCAGGTCGATTGAGTACTTTTTAATATGTAAAAATCAAAAAGCGGGCAAGGCTTTCCCGTTTTAGAGAGGATTTGGAAAAATGGATTCAAAACGGGTGATCGTCAACGCAGCCCCTACGAGGTATATTCAAAAGCCGGCTTTGCTGCGAGAACTGGGAAAGTGGTGCAAACCGTTGTGCCAAAACGGAAGCGTGTTGGTGATCTGCGCACCCCATGTGTTAAAGGAGCAATCTGCTGCCATCAAAGCGGGCTTTACCCGCAGTGGACTTTTGGCGGAACTGGAGCCGTTTGGCGGTGAATGCAGCAACAGCGAGATTGCCCGATTGCGCAATGTCTTTATAAAAACGCACTGTGCAATGGTGGTCGGCATTGGTGGCGGAAAGGTGTTGGATACCGCAAAAGCGGTGGCACATTTTGCACAGTGTCCCGTAGCAGTTGCACCCACCGCAGCCTCCAGCGACGCCCCTTGCAGCGCACTTTCGGTGCTGTATACCGATGACGGAAAGCTTGACCGCTATTTGCCACTGGAACAAAATCCGCAGCTCGTTCTTGCCGACAGTGCTGTGATCGCCGAAGCACCGCCTCGCTTGCTGGTTGCAGGCATGGGGGATGCGCTGTCTACATGGTACGAAGCAAAAGCTTGTATGTTGTCCGGCGCACAAAGCGGTGCCGGTGGAACCTGTGGCGCAGCAGCGTTAGCACTGGCACGTGGATGCCGTGACATCTTGTTCACAAGCGGAGAAAAGGCGCTGGAAGATGTGCGGGCAGGTCGATTGACCAATGCAGTAGAGCAGGTGATCGAAGTCAATCTCTATCTAAGCGGATTGGGCTTTGAAAGCGGTGGACTTGCAGCAGCTCACGCAGTTTGTAACGGATTTGCCGAGTTGGGGGCGTGTCCCTCTGCAATGCATGGCGAGTTGGTGGCGTTCGGCACTTTGGTGCAGCTGGCGATGGAAAAAAATCAAGCAGAGTTGCTCAACGTGTTTAACTTCTGCAAAGCAGTTGGACTTCCTACCAGTTTGGAAACACTGGGCTGTGCAGGGTTAGGGGAGGAACTGCTGTTGTTGGCAGCAGAAAAGGCTTGTTCGGCTAAAAATACGATGGCGAATATGCCGTTTACAGTTACTCCCGAAGACGTTTGTCGTGCAATCATTACGGTAGACCGTTTGAACACGATTTGATTTTGAAATCAAAAGAAAAATTATAGAGGCTGTCAAAAAAGTATTTTTTGCTTTCAAAAATTCTTGCTTGTGCAGGAAATCCCCTCATCAGTCACACTGTGCGTGACAGCTTCCCCCTAGGGGGAAGCCAAAAAGAAACACTCTTTCGTCAAATAGAAAGCCTTCCCCTCGAGGGGAAGGTGGCTGCGCAGCAGCCGGATGAGGTGGACGAACCGTCTTGCAAGACATAAACGGGCTTTCTCTACAGACTGAAAGTATTTTTCGTTTTTGCAAGTGATTTTATCAAATAAAAAATCCGACCGCATCTCTGTGCGATCGGATTTTTTATTTGAATTTTTATTCGAGCTCGAAAGCACCTGTATACAACTGGTAGTACTGTCCCTTTTGTGCCAGCAAGCTTTCGTGGTCGCCACGTTCAATGATACGACCGTGATCCAAAACGATGATGACGTTCGAGTTTTTAACGGTCGACAGGCGGTGAGCGATAACGAATACGCTTCTGCCGTGCATCAATGCGTCCATACCACGCTGTACGATGGCTTCGGTGCGGGTATCAATGGAAGAAGTTGCTTCGTCCATAATCATAACAGGCGGGTCTGCAACTGCTGCACGGGCAATGGAAATCAGCTGACGCTGTCCTTGCGACAGGTTCGAGCCATTTTCCAAAAGCATGGTGTTGTAGCCTTCCGGCAGACGGGAAATGAAGTCGTGCGCACCTGCCAATTTGGCTGCTGCGATACATTCTTCATCGGATGCGTCCAGTTTACCATAACGGATATTATCCATGACACTTCCTGTGAACAGGTTGGTATCCTGCAAAACGATGCCCAATGCACGACGCAGGTCTTCTTTTTTGATTTTATTGATGTTGATACCGTCGTAGCGAATTTTACCATCCGCAATATCATAGAAACGATTCAGCAGGTTGGTAATGGTCGTTTTACCGGCACCGGTCGCACCAACAAAAGCAACTTTTTGTCCGGGCTTTGCGTACAAAGAAACATCTCGCAAAACCGGCTTGCCGGGAACATACTCAAAGTCGACATTGTGCAAACGTACGTCGCCGGTAAGTTTGGTATAGGTAACAGTGCCGTCGGCTTTGTGGGGATGTTTCCATGCCCAAATGCCGGTACGCTCTTTGCATTCGACCAAACTGCCGTCCTCTTTTTCGTGTACGTTTACCAAAGTAACATAACCTTCGTCCTGCTCCGGCTCCTGATCCATCAGTTCAAAGATACGGTCTGCACCGGCAAGACCCATAACGATAGCGTTGATTTGGTGGGAAACCTGTCCGATACTGCCCACGAACTGTTTGGTCATATTCAGGAAAGGAACAACGATACTGATGCTGAGTGCCATACCGGAAATGCTCAGGTTAGGGATGTTGTAAATCAACAAGCAGCCACCCAGCAAAGCAACCAAGGCATATAAAACGTTGCCGAGGTTATTCAAAACGGGGCCAAGGATATTGGCGTATTTGTTAGCAACAAAGGCTTCCTCAAATAATTGGTCATTTAAACGGTCGAAGTCTGCTTCGCTTTCACGCTCATGGCAGAATACCTTTACCACTTTCTGACCGTTCATCATTTCTTCGATGTAACCTTCTACTTTACCCAGTGCGTTTTGCTGACGGAAAAAGTATTTTGCCGACCCACCACCGATCTTTTTGGTGATGAAGGTCATCAAAGCAACACCGATTACGATAATCAGCATCAGCCAGATGCTGTAATAGACCATGATGGCAAAAATCGTAACGACAGTTACACCCGAGATCAAAAGCTGCGGAAAGCTTTGGGAAATCATCTGACGCAGTGTGTCGATGTCGTTGGTGTAATGGCTCATGATGTCGCCGTGGTTGTGGGTGTCGAAATAGCGGATGGGCAGACGCTGCATTCCGCCAAACATTTTGATACGCAGCTTCTTCAAAGAACCCTGCGTGATCACAGCCATCAGCTGGTTGTAGGTAAGGGAAGAAATAAGCGAAAGAACGTAGAATCCTACCAAAATAGCGACGTAACGCAAAATCGTTCCGCTTACGCTGCTCCAATCACCGCTTTGCCAGCTTTGTTCCACAACGGCAATGATGTTTTGCATAAATACTGCGGGAATCGCACCAACGATTGCGCTGAAAATGATGCAGCCAATAGTAAGTGGAAGCATTACCGGATAGAACTGATAAAGGGTTTTGATCACTCGACCAGCGGTGCCTTTTTTTGCACGATTAGTTTTCATCATTGTCACCTGCCTTGTTCTGGGAAGTGTAGATCTCACGATAGATCTCGTTGGTTTTCAGCAACTCCTCGTGGGTGCCTACCGCATTGATGGTACCGCCCTCCATGACGATGATCTTGTCGGCATCCTGCACCGAAGATGTACGCTGTGCAATGATGATCTTGGTGGTTTCAGGAATATAGGACTGCAATGCTTTGCGGATCTTGGCATCGGTCTTTGTATCAACTGCACTGGTAGAATCGTCCAAAATCAAAATTTTGGGCTTTTTCAAAAGCGCACGGGCAATACACAAACGCTGTTTCTGACCGCCGGATACGTTGCTGCCGCCTTGTTCGATGTAAGTGTCGTATTTTTCGGGGAAAAGCGAAATAAACTCGTCAGCACAAGCCATTTTGCAGGCGTCGATCATCTCTTGGTCGGTGGCTTCCTTGTTGCCCCAGCGCAAGTTCTCTTTAATAGTACCCGAGAACAGCACGTTCTTCTGCAAAACAACTGCGACCTGATTGCGCAGGCTTTCTACATCGTATTGACGTACGTCGATCCCACCTACTTTTACGCTTCCTTCGGTCACGTCGTACAGACGGGAGATAAGCTGGATCAAGGAGGACTTGGAAGAACCGGTGCCGCCGATGATGCCGATGGTTTCACCCGACTTGATTTCCAGATTGATGTTGGAAAGTGCCATCAGTTCGGCATTTTCGGAATATCTGAAGTTTACGTTTTCAAAGGTGATGGAACCATTGGGAACTTCGTGGATGGGATTTTCGGGGTTGTGCAAAGTGGATTCCTCGGTGAGTATTTCAACGATACGCTTGCCCGACTCTACTGCCATAACCATTATAACGAATACCATCGAAAGCATCATCAGGCTCATCAGCATCATCATGCTGTATGTAATGAGCGAGGACATCTGACCAACGTCCAAAGCCAGACCGTTTGTGGTGATGACCAGATACGAACCGAACGACAGCACAAAGCTCATAACGGTGTAGATGCAGAACTGCATAAGGGGGTTGTTGAAGGCAAGGATACGCTCGGCACGGGTGAAATCGGCACAAACGTCCTGTGCAGCTGCGTCGAACTTGGTCTGCTCGTAATCTTCACGCACAAACGATTTTACAACACGCATACCCTTGATGTTTTCCTGAATGGAAGCGTTCAGCTTGTCATACTTTTTAAATACTTTGCGGAACAAAGGCATTGCATTATAGATGACCAAGCCCAGACCGATACCAAGCACGGGAATAACAAATAAAAAGATCCAAGCCATTTTTCCGCCCATGATAAATGCCATGGTGAATGCGAAGATCAGCATCAGCGGGGCACGGATGGCGATTCGAATCAACATCATATAGGCGTTTTGCACGTTGGTAACGTCGGTAGTCATACGGGTCACCAACGAGGAAGTAAGAAAATGGTCGATGTTTTCGAACGAATATTTTTGAATGGCGTAAAACATATCTTTACGCAGATTTTTTGCGAAACCACAAGAGGCTTTGGAACTGGTAAAGCCTGCAATGGTACCAAATACCAGCGACAACACAGCCATTAAGACCAACAGCAAACCATCCCGCAGCAGCAGATTGATGTCGCAACCGGCTTTGATGGAGTTTACCAGATTGGCGATCATAAACGGAATGGCACATTCCATCACGACCTCAAGGGCAACAAAGAACGGTGTTACAAGGGAGGCAGATTTGTACTCCCGAACACTTTTTGCAAGTTGTTTTATCATACCCTAACTTTCCTTTCTAGAATCTTGCCGGCAAATCGTTCGCTCGGCAATTTTGTCTAAAATTTACATCTTGTTCATATGCGAAAACTCATTGCTCGACCAGTGGGCAAGCATTCGTTCCAAATAGCTGTTCAACTGCTGTTGCTCTTGCACAGAAAAGCAACTCATCAGCCGTTGCACCTTTAGAAGATATTCTTCCCACAGTGCCTGTGCCGATTCTCGCCCTTCGTCGGTCAAAGAAACGGTCATTTGACGTGCGTCAGAGATGCATTTTTGGCGTTGAACCAAACCTTCGGATTCGAGCTTTGCCACGATCTCGCTTAACGAGCCACATTGGATCTGCAAGATCTCTTGCAGTTGTTTTTGCAGCATTTGCGGGTGATGTAACAGAATCGTCAAGATCCGTTTTCTTCCGCTGCACCCACCCATGTTGTAGTGCAAAAAATGCCCCACACTGCGAAATTGACGGATGATCGCCAGCATTTGCTGCATTTCTTCAGATTCGATCGTTTTTCACCTCTTTTCCGGACAATAAAATATCCCTAAATAAGCCAGATAGCACAACATAAAAAATCGCCTGTTGGCAAACCCGAAAGGGCTGAAATGAAGCGATGATTCTACAAAAAACGCTTCCAAAAGATATTATAAGGTAAAAAAAATAAATGTCAAGGTTCCTAAGCAATTAAATTCAGTTTCCTAAGTAATTTGAGAAGAATGGACAAATTACACTGCCTTTTTTACAGGAAAATCTTGTGCTTTTTTCACAAAAGGTGTATACTATCTATAAATCCTGCAAGCCGAATTAGAAGTGATACGGCTGCGTAAACAGACATCTGTAAAGGAGTGTTAATTGTGAAATTTGGCGTTTTTTCGGTAAGTATGCCGGAATATGGTGTAGAAGAATCGGTTGCACTGTTGAAAGAGTTGGGGTATCAGGGCGTTGAATGGCGTGTTGCAGAAATGCCCGAAAAAGAACCCGAAACCGTCGATTTTGCACAGCGTTACTGGGTATACAATAAGAGTACCTTGGAACTGCGTGACATCGAAAACGAAGCAAAAAAGGCAAAGCAGCTTTGTGACGAGGCAGGACTGGAGATTTTTGGTCTGACTACCTATCTGGCAGTTGGCGAACGGGAGAAACTGCAAACTGTGCTGAAAGCTGCAAAGGCGATCGGTTGTCATCAGGTTCGGGCAGGTCTGGTTCCGTATGATCCCGCAAAAGCAGAAAAGCCCTATCCGGAACTGTTCGCACAGTTGCGAGAGGATTTGAAAGCACTGGAAGCTGACTTGAAAGAAAACGACGTAAAACTGGTGCTGGAGATCCATATGGATACCATGATCGCAAGCCCCAGTGCAGCATATCGTGCGTTGGAAGGTCTGGATGCAAACTATTACGGCTTGATTTTCGACCCGGGCAACATGGTAAACGAGGGCTTTGAGGAGTATCAAAAGAGCTTCGAACTGCTTGGCGACTACATTGCACATATCCATATCAAAAACGGTATTCTGGAACTGGACGGCGAGGATGAGCTGGGTGCTTGCAAGTGGAAACGCAGCTGGACTCCGCTGAAAAAAGGTATGGCGAACCTGAAAAAGCTGTTTGAAGTGATGTATTTGAAAGGATACGACGGGACAGTTTCGATCGAGGACTTCTCCAACGATGAGCAAACAAAGGATAAGCTGACCCATAACATTGCTTATCTGCATCAGTTGGCAGAGGCAGCAAAACAGCCGAAAGAAGAAAAGG
>CALWZD010000137.1 GCA_944385945.1 uncultured Anaerofilum sp.
AAAACAAAAAAAAACAAAAAAAAAAAAAAAAAAAAAACACACAACGAATTGAAAGAGCTAGCAGGAATCGAACCTACGCATGCAAAAAACAAAAACAAGTGTCTTAACGCTTGACGACAGACCATCATTAAAAAAAACGAATTCTTTTGAATCCGCTTTTTAGTGGGGTGGCTAGTGGGAATCGAACCCACGACCTCCAGAGCCACAATCTGGCGCGCTAGCCAACTGCGCTATAGCCACCACATATCTGGTGCGCCCGGAGGGACTCGAACCCCCGGCCCACTGCTTAGAAGGCAGTTGCTCTATCCACCTGAGCTACGGGCGCTTGGCAAATCCTAACCGGTGTCGCAAGAAACATGATACTACATTCGGGCAAAAAAGTCAACACTTTTTTGAAAGTTTTAAAAAAAAAATCAAAACTAACAAATTTACAACGATAAAGCGATATTTTTTAAAACAACTGCTGTACAAGTTCCACCGCAAAAGGTGCCTGTACAGCAGTTGTTCAAAATTTATGCAGCATTTTGGACTGAACCATCTAACAATTCCTGTTGTAAAAACTCTGCGCACTGTTCGATGCGTCCATTTTCAAACGGCGATGCAATGCCTGCCTCGTTCAAAAAATCCTCAAAACTTTGGTCACGGTTGGTGGTAAGCATATTAAGCCATGCTTGCAAGCCCACCCCCCCTTTTTCACTTTCCATTTTTCCAAGTTCCAACGCTGCTGTAGCACTGGTAACATAACTGATGGTATAAAACGGTGCGTCAAAAAAGTGTGTTACTTCAAACCATGTGGGGTCGTATTCACCAAAAATGCTGTAATATCCATATTCCTGCAACACCTGTGCGTACAACTGTGCCAGATCCATTCCGTCTGCCGAGTCATCTAACCGATAAGCACGGATCTGAAATTCCTCCAATGCTGCCTGATAACAGATGATCTGAAGCATATCTGCCAGCTTTGCCTGTTCCAGTGCCTGTCCATCCATGCCCAGCTGCTCTGCCAGACGCATCTGCATCACCTGCTCCAGACCTTGCGAAAAGGTTTCGCTTTTGTCCAGATCCTGTGCATACTCCTCGTTACCGAATTGAAAGTACTTATCCGTAGCATGGCCGAACTCATGCATCAAGGTGAAAGCATCGTTCACCGTGTCGCCCCAATACATATAAATGAACGGTGCATCGTATTGCATCAGATTTGTAGTGAAAGCTACACCCGACATTTTGCTTTCCTCTGCTTGCAGCGACAGCAACTCGTACTGCTGCATAAACGCCCACACTTCCGCCAGTTCGTCGGCAGTATCAGTGAATAGCTGCCCGACAGTTTCGACGCCTGTTTCATACGAAAGCGGTGTTGTCATTGCATCACTGTATCCAATCTCGCTTTGCAGCGGTACCAGATATGTCTTGATGTCTTCAAACAGTTGCTCAACCTGTTCCAGCGTATACTCACGCCCAAATTGGTCGTATCTCCACTGTACGGCGTCGTCATAGCCACAAACAGCCGCTGCCTGCTTGTCGTATGCGATCATCTCGAGATAAAGTTGAGAAAAATAGTCATAGTTGCCGATATAATATTCGGCGATAAGGTCGTAAAGGTCTTGCTGCGAGATGGTCGTATCGCTCAAAACGTCCTGCATCCGCAGTTGTTCGCCTTTCCACTCCACTCGTAAATTACTGAGTGTTTCGTTGTATTCATTGTTTCGTTCTGTGCGCTTTTGCAGCATTTCAACCGCCTGCGGTGAGTTGGTGAGCAACTGCTTTTGCAGGATACCGTAAGCATATTCACCCAATTCCTGCCGATATTCTTCTTGCAGCGGGCTTTCAACGACTGCACGAAGATATTCCATTACGGCACTGTCAACCTGTTCACCCTCCACCGAAAGCTCGTCCGACCGCTGCCATGCCTGTTCATCATCGCTGTTCTGGTAGCACTCCAGATTCGCAAGCGATGCTGTGGTATAATATTGTTCGAGCAGATCGTCGATGGTTTCTTCGCTCTCCATCAGCTGGTCGATGTCGATTCCTTTTTCTAGCTGTTCAGTGGTATTCTCCAGTGCGTCATAGATTTGTTGCGCATTGGATTTTCCTACCTGCATTTGGCTATAAGGAATGGTTTTGCGCTGTTCTTGCTGCTGCGGCTGTTCCGATACAGGCTGTTTCAAAAAAGAACAGCTGCTGAAAAGTGCAGTTGCCAAAACAAGACTGATTATTTTTAGACCTACTTTATTTAATATCATTGTCTATTTCTACCTTTCTGCCAACGACATCCTTTTGGTTCTATCTTGATTGTATTCCATCTCATTTTTCAAGTCAATACCGCTAAACAGCCAAAATATGCAACAACGTACAGCGAATATTCTTTTAATCTTTCATTCTTTTTCACATTTCCGCCATATTTTTGTGGATAATAGTAAGAAAGAGAGGGTTTTGCTGCCTACATAGAATTGCGGATGTTTGCAGCACTGATACAACACAAGTATTCGGCTTTCGACTGCGGATTATTCGCAAAAGATCGCCTTTGTTTTATTTTATTGGGAGGTTTCTTATGGCAACCATTTTGATCGTAGACGACGAACCGTTGATTCGAGAATTGATAAAAGAGCATCTGTCTTACGAGGGCTTTTCCTGCTTGGAGGCTGCCGACGGTTCTTCCGCTTTGGCACGGTTAGGGCAAGGCGGGATTGACCTTGTAATTTTGGATATTATGATGCCGTTTGTGGACGGCATGACCTGCCTGCGTGAGATGCGCACACGCAAAATTTCCACGCCTGTCATCATGCTCACTGCCCGTGGCGAAGAATATGACAAACTGGCAGGATTGGAAAACGGCGCTGATGACTATGTAGTAAAGCCGTTTAGCCCACGGGAACTGGTTGCACGTGTAAAGGCTGTGCTTGCCCGAACCATGCCCCGTGCCGCTACCGACAACCAGACCTACACGTTTGGCGACCTTGTCATCGACGTTCCCAGCCATTCGGTAAAAGTCGATGGACAGGAAGCACCGCTCACCCCGAAAGAGTTCGACCTCTTGGTGTACCTTGCAAACAATCGAGGCATCGCACTTTCCCGTGAAAAAATCTTGCAGCAAGTGTGGAACTACGACTATTTTGGCGAAGACCGTACCGTAGATACCCACATCAAGATGCTTCGCAGCCATTTGGGCAACTACCGCAACTTCATCGTTACGGTATGGGGTGTAGGCTACAAGTTTGATCCCGAAGCAAAGTAATCTGTGTATGACCGACAGCTTTGTTCTATGCAGGCGTGTCGGTTTTTTTATTAAATTTTCAAGGTGAGCGAACATGAAACATCAATTCCGCTGGTCTTTCCGCTATAAACTGATGGCGTTTGTTTTTCTGATTTGTACATTGCTTTTGTTTACCGTTTATAGCCTTTCTATTTATTTGCTGGAACCTACCTATAACAAGCGCATTCGTGAAGATTTGAAAAACTCGCTCGACCAGCTTGTTTCTACCATCGACAATGCGGATTTTCCAATCACGAATACCAACTGGCTGGGTATTCCTTACATCAGTCCTGAATTTGCCGGCGAGATCAATCAGCAGATGGAAAGTGGAAAACTGGAAACTTCGGGACGGTGCATCGAGATTTCCACCGTAGACGGAGTTAAAATTTTGAATTTGGAAGCAATGAGCAGCACCTGTCTGCTGCACCGTGGACGTCTGGTGTCCAATTCAGACAGTGGCTCGTTTTCTGTCAATGCCGAACTGGCAGAGCAGATGCGTATGCGCACCATCGTAGAAAAGAACGTGACCCAAACTTTCGAAAATGCAACCACTGGTTCCAAGCAGATCACGATGGGAAAACTTTCGGAAAACGGCGACTACGTTGTGTTGATGAGTGCCGACCTTGCCCGCATCCCACAGGCAGCTTCTGTACTGTCGGAGCAGATGAGCTGGGTGGCACTTGGTCTGTTGGCGGTTAGTTTGGGCGGTGCGTGGATCTTCAGCACCTTGTTCACACGGCAGTTGACCAAACTTTCCGATGCGACCCGTGAGATGGCACACGGAAACTACGATGTTCGGGTAGATGTCCAAGGAGATGACGAGATCGCCGACCTTGCAAAAGATTTCAACTTTATGGCGTATGAAGTTGCCCGCTCTACCCAGTTGCAGCGTGATTTGATTGCCAACATCAGCCACGACCTTCGCACACCGCTGACTTTGATCAAAGGATATGCTGAAACGATTCGTGACCTGACCGGAGCGGACGCAGAAAAGCGCAATCAGCAGCTTACCGTTATCGTAAACGAAACCGATCGGTTGAGCACACTGGTAAACAGCGTAATGGAGCTTTCCAAAATCGGCAGTGGCACCGAAAAGCCACAGAAAGTGGTGTTCGACCTTGCTCTGCTGTGCGAGGAAGTTGCTGAGCGGTACGAAAATATCTGTCAAACCAACGGATACACGCTGGAAGTAGAAACCGAACAGGTATGCATGACCAACGCCGACCCTGCCATGTTGGAGCGAGTGCTGCACAATTTGATGGGCAATGCACTCCATCACATCGGCGAAGACGGCTGGATGGGGCTTCGTGCCATTGCAATGCCGGATGGAAGTTGTCGGGTAGAGGTCGCAGACCACGGCTGTGGCATTTCGGCAGAAGACTTGCCCCATTTGTTCGATAAATATTACCGCAGTCGCAAAGATGCAGGAAAGGTCGGCACCGGATTGGGACTTTCCATCACCAAAGCGATTTTGCAAAGCCACGGATTCCATTTTGGCGTAGAAAGTACCGTCGGAAAAGGAAGTGTGTTCTGGTTCCAGACACTGCCTATAAAGTCAGACGCTACACAATAAAGCTATGCTTTTTTGTGATAAATAGTTTGTAGGAAAAGTTTTTTACTTTCAATTTTTTTCATTTGTACCCCTCATCAGTCACGCTTTGCGTGACAGCTTCCCCCCAAAGGGAAGCCGAAAAAGCAAACGCTATTGCGACAAACAAAATGCCTTCCCCTTGAGGGGAAGGTGGCTGCGTAAGCAGCCGGATGAGGTGGAGCAGCTGCTTTGCAGGTTACAAATAGTTTTTTATACAAGCGAAGGCTTCCCTTTGAGAGGGAAGCCTTTTTGTTTGGAACATTCTTGATTCAATCCTCGGTTATGGTCGTATCGTAAAATTCCACTGTTACATTGCTCCCCAGTGGTAAAACGGTTCCTGCCTGTACATTTTGCGAAACAGCGGTCACCTGCTGCTGTTCGGCAGCTCCTTGTGCCGTTAGATTCAGCCCTGCGGTGCGCAAAACCTGTTCTGCCTGTTCCGGCGTCAACCCCTCCAGTACAGGTACTACCGTTGTTTCGGCATCTGTTTCCTCGGTATACATCACGACCGTACTTCCCCGTGGAAGCACTTCGCCTGCCGGTGGATACTGGCTCAACACCGTTTCCTCGTTTCCTCGTGTGCTACAGTTCAACCCACTGTATGCAAGTTCGTTGCTGGCATCAAATCGGTTGTTTCCCACCACGTTTGGCACGGTAACATCCATTTTTTCTTTCTCCTCCTCGGTATAGATCGGTTCCACCTCTAGATATTGCAGTGTATCCCGAATCACTTTGCCTACCACCGGTGCTGCAAGGGTTCCGCCTGAGGTAGTATAGGTATTGGGTTCATCCAACACGATCAACACCGCAATTTTGGGGTCATCAGCCGGTGCAATGCCTACAAAACTGGCGATGCGGGCAGATTTATCTTCCGAGTCCAATTTCTGGCTGGTTCCGGATTTTCCTCCTACCCGATACCCTGCCACATATGCGTTTTTACCGGGGCCTACATCGACCGTACGTTTGAGCATTTCCCGCATCATGTCGCTGGTCTGCTGTGAGATGACCTGCCGTTTGACGGTCGGCTGGATGTTTTCGATCACACTTCCGTTTTCGTCCAGCACTGCACTTACCAGATACGGCTGCATCAGCTTTCCGCCGTTTACTGCTGCCGAAACTGCCGTGATGACCTGAATAGGAGTGATTTTACTGCTTTGTCCAAAGCTACAACTGGCAAGCTCGACCGGCCCCATTCGCTCTGCGGTATAGAACTCGCTTTTTTTCGGCTCTGCCGGCAGGTCGATGTCGGTCGCTTCAGTCAACCCGAATGCCTCAAAATAGCTGAAAAAGCGTTCGCTGCCAAGTGCTGCGCCGATTTGGATAAAAGACGGGTTGCAGGAATTCAAAAGGGCATCAGCGATATTTACCGTTCCGTGGACGTGTCCGTTTGCGCATCGAAAGGTCGTTCCTGCCACGTTGATACTGCCTTTGCATTGAAACAAAGTGCTGCGAGTGACCGCACCGCTGTCCAGTGCTGCCGAAGCTGTCACGATTTTAAAAACCGAGCCCGGTTCGTACAGGTCGCTTACCGCTTTGTTACGCCATTGTGTCTGCTGCGCAAGGGACAATGCCTGACTGCGTTCTTCGCCCTCTAAGGCGTCGATTTCTGCCCGAAGCGTTTCGTCGCTGATAAGGCGGGGCTGATTGGGGTCATAATCCGGCTTTGTACTCATGGCAAGGATCTTTCCTGTGTCTACCTCCATTACGATCCCTACTGCCCTCTCTTGGATATTGTATTCTTCCACCGCTCGTTCGAGGTAATTTTCCAAAAATCCTTGAATGGTTTTGTCAATGGTAAGCACCAGACTATTTCCCTGCTGTGGCACCAGCAGCGTTTCGTAAAAATCCGGAAGCGGATACCCCCACGCATTTTTTGCTGAAAGCAAGGTGCCGTTTTCACCGGTGAGGGTATCGTTATACTCCAACTCGATGCCTGCCACACCCTCGCCGTCAACGTTGGTAAAGCCCAAAATACTGCCGGCAAAATCCCCCTCGGGATAGTAACGCTTGCTGTCTTGTACGATCAAAATTCCTTTTGTTTGGGTATCGGTCAGCCACTGTTCGAGTGCATCGACCGTTGTTTTGTCCACCTGACGCTTTAAAAGC
>CALWZD010000138.1 GCA_944385945.1 uncultured Anaerofilum sp.
CGAAACGGTACGGGAAAGCAGGTTGCCCAAATCGATTGCAAGGTCGGCGTTGATGCGGTTGATAAGTGCTTCGTTGGAGAAAATACCGTCGTTTCCAAACGGGATCTCTCGCAGCAAGAAGTAACGGATGGCATCTACACCGTAACGGTCGCACAGAACAACGGGGTCAACAACGTTGCCCTTGGATTTGCTCATCTTACCGCCGTCCAGCAACAGCCAACCATGACCAAATACACGGCTGGGCAGGGGAAGATCCAGTGCCATCAGCATTGCAGGCCAGATGATAGTGTGGAAACGCAAAATCTCCTTGCCCACCATATGCAGGTCTGCCGGCCAGTATTTGTCGTAGTCGTTGTATGCATCGTTCTCATAGCCCAACGCCGAGATATAGTTTGAGAGTGCATCGACCCATACATAAACAGTATGATTGGGGTCGAAATCAACGGGAATGCCCCATTTTACGCTGGTACGGGAAACGCAGGTGTCCTGAAGCCCCTGATTGATGAATGCGATCATCTCGTTTCGGCGAGATTCTGGCTGGATAAAGTCAGGCACATCGTTATACAGCTTGAGCAGACGCTCGGCATAGTTGCCTGTGCGGAAGAAGTAAGCCTCCTCCTCAGCCTCGTATACATCGCCGCCGCAATCGGGACATTTGCCGTCTTTCAGCTGGCTTTCTGTCCAAAAGCTTTCGCAGGGCTTGCAGTAATGACCTTTGTAGCAACCTTTATAAATATCGCCCTGTTCGTAAAGCTTTTTGAAGATTTTCTGCACCGTTTCTACATGGTAGGCATCGGTGGTGCGAACAAAGCGGTCGTTGGAAATGTTCATCAGCTTCCACAGGTCCTGAATGCCGGCAACGATCTCGTCTACATATTGCTGCGGAGTTACACCTTTTGCCGCAGCTTTATCCTGAATCTTCTGACCATGCTCGTCGGTGCCGGTCAGAAACATCACATCGTATCCCTGCATCCGCTTAAAACGAGCCAGCGCATCGCAGGCAACAGTGGTGTAGCTGTGACCAATGTGCAGTTTATCGCTGGGGTAGTAGATGGGGGTGGTGATGTAAAATTTTCTTTTCTCCATGAATCCATCTTCCTTTCCTGCTGCAAAATTCGAGCCGAATGAAAGCCCGTCACAGCAGATAACAATACAATATACATTATAATGCAACCACAGGCAAAGTCAAGGCAGAATAGGCGAATTTGCGCAAAAAACAGCACCCTTTGCGGTGGATGGGTTGGTAAATATTGCGCAAAGATGATAGAATCTTGCGAAAATAGAAAAGATGCTAGTAAAATAAAAACAGATGTGCTATGATGAAAACAAAGAATAAAAAAACAGTCGCATATCCATGATGGGCTATGATGCGGCTGCGGTTTTAAAAATTTAAGGAGGCGAACGACAATGGTCAATCTGAGAGAAAAACCTTATTACCTGTCCGACGAGGATATTGCTTGGGTAGAAAATACCATTGCAAACATGACTGACGAAGAAAAAGTAGGTCAGCTGTTTGTCAACATGGTAACCGATTTTACACCCGAAGGCATCAAAAAGGTGGCAGATACCTACCATCCCGGTGCTTTGCGTTACCACAATAAATCGGCAGAAGAACTATGGGAAATGGTAAACACCTTCCAGCAGTGCAGCAAGGTTCCTCTGCTTGTTGCAAGTAACTGCGAAGCCGGCGGTAACGGCGGTGTAGGCGGTGGTACAGGTGTTTCCTGTGGTGCAGCGACCGCAGCTTCCTGTGATGCAGACGTTGCATATAAGGCAGCAAAAGTCGGCGGTACCGAGGCAATGGCGATCGGCTCCAACTGGAACTTTGCCCCCATCGTAGACCTTTTGGAAAACTGGCGCAACACCATCGTGCAGACCCGTGCATTCTGTGCAGATGCAGACCGCACTGTCGAGTATGCAAAAGCTTTCATCAAAGGCACCGAGGAATGCGGTATGGCTACTACCATCAAGCATTTCCCCGGCGACGGTACCGAGGAGAACGATCAGCACTTGATGATGGGCATCAACGATTTGAGCTGTGACGAGTGGATGGATCGTTTCGGTAAGGTATACAAAGAACTGATCGACGCCGGTGTAAAGACTATTATGGCAGGTCACATCGCACAGCCCGCATGGCAGCGCAAACTGGCAGGCAAAGAATTGAGCGACCACGAAATTCTGCCTGCTACTCTTTGCCCCGAGCTGATCAACGGCTTGCTGAAAGACAAGCTGGGCTTCAACGGCATGGTCGTTACCGATGCTTCCCATATGATTGGTATGTTTGGTGCAATGCCTCGCAGCCAGCAGGTTCCTCAGGCGATCGCAGCAGGTTGTGATATGTATCTGTTCTTCAACGATATGGAAGAAGACTTCGGTTACATGATGGCTGGTTATAAGAACGGCATCATCACCGAGGAGCGTATGCAGGATGCACTGCGCCGTATCTTGGGCGTAAAAGCAAGCATCGGTCTACACAAAAAAGCTGCCGAGGGCAAGCTGATGCCGGCAAAAGAGAACATCGCAGTGGTTGGCTGTGCCGAGCACAAAGCCATTGCAGCAGAGTGCGCAGATAAATTCATCACACTGGTAAAAGACACCCAGAAGATGCTGCCCCTGAATCCTGCCGAGAAAAAACGCATCCGCATCCACTTCTTGGAGGGTGACGGTCGTGTTATCGCCGGCAAACTGGTGAAAGACGACAGCGGTGCAAAGACCAAACAGCTGATTATCGACAAGCTGACCGCAAAAGGCTTTGAAGTAGTAGACGGCGATGCACAGACCGCAAAGGGCAAGATGGAAGACTTTATGGCAAGCACCGACGCTGTTCTGGTATTCTTGGATCAGGTAGGCTTTGCACAGTACAACACCATGCGTGTGAAGTGGAGTATGCCCATCCAGCAGCCTTGGTATGTAAGTCAGGTACCCACCTGCTTCATCAGCCTGTATCTGCCCAACTATCTGATCGACCTGACCATGAGCCGAACCTACATCAACTGCTATCAGGATAACGAAGAAGTGATCGACCAGCTGATTGCAAAATTGTGCGGTGAAAGCGAATTCAAAGGTACTCCCGAAGAAAATGTATGGTGCGGTCGTTGGGACACCAAACTGTAATTTTCTAGCTTGTATCAAATAAAATAAACAACGCCCCCGAATGCGTCTGCATTCGGGGGCATTTGCTATAAAAATCCAACTATTGACATTTTTTGTAAAATTCTTAAAATAAAAATAGAATGGGTGAGAATTTTATTTTTTGGAACAGAGGTGCAGTATGGACAGAACCGAGCGGGTAGAATTGGCAAATATCTGCCTTATATATGATGAGGACAAAATCCTGATGCAAAACCGCACAAAGGACGATTGGAAAGGCTTTACACTTCCCGGTGGTCATGTAGAGCCGGGCGAGTCGGTGGTGGAGTCGGTCGTGCGTGAGGTGAAAGAAGAAACCGGTTTGGACATCCAAAACCCTGTTCTGTGCGGCGTAAAGCAATTTCCCATTGAAAATGGTCGCTATGTCATCTTTTTGTTTAAAACCAATCAGTTCTCCGGCGAGTTGGTTTCCAGCGAGGAGGGGGAAATGCGTTGGGTAAAGCGCAGCGAGATCGCACAGCTGGACACCGTACCCGACTTTGATGCACTGCTGCAAGTAATGGAATCGGACAAGCTGTGGGAATTCGCCTATACCATCGAACAGGAAACTTGGATTCCCCAATTATATTGAATACAAAAAGGGCAGGTCGAACGACCTGCCCTTTGCAGTTGAAAGTTTTCGCCCACCTTTTTCGAAAGGTGGGGTTTTTGCACGCTTTTTTCAAAAAGCGTACTTTCGATTAAAACAATCCCGTGATCCGTCCATCCTTGTCTACATCAATGCCCTCAGCAGCAGGTTTTTTGGGCAGACCGGGCATGGTCATGATTGCGCCCATAATTACAACAACAAACCCTGCACCGGCAGACAGACGAACATCACGTACCGTCATTTCAAATCCCTCGGGCGCAGCCAACAATTTGGCATTGTCCGAGAAAGAATACTGCGTTTTTGCAATACATACCGGCAACTCTTTGTAGCCCATTGCCTCGATTTCTGCCAATGCTTTCTTAGCAGCAGGTGCATAGCTTACTTTTGCAGCACGGTACACCTTTTTGCAAACGGCATCAATTTTCTCGGTCAGCGATGCCTCCAGCGGATAAGCGCAGGTCAACTCACGCTTTTCCATAATGGACAGCACTGCATTTGCCAGCTCTTTGCCACCCTCGGAGCCTTTTGCAAAGACTTCGCTCAATGCACAGGGAACACCCATCTCCTTGCACAAGTCTGTCAAATATGCGTGTTCTTCTGCCGAATCGGTGGGGAATGCATTCACGGCTACACAGACGGGCAGCTTGTAAACGTCCCGAATATTCTCGATGTGACGTACCAGATTATCACTGCCCTTTTTCAGATACTCTACGCTGGGCACCGAAAGCTCCTCTTTGGGACATCCGCCGTGATGTTTCAATGCACGTACCGTTGCGACCAAAACGACAGCTTCGGGAACGATGTCTGCTTTTCGGCATTTAATATCCAAAAATTTCTCCGCACCCAAATCAGCACCGAAGCCAGCCTCGGTCACTACATAGTCTGCCAGTGCAAGGCTGAGTTTGGTTGCCATCGCACTGTTGCAGCCGTGTGCGATATTCGCAAACGGGCCACCGTGGATGATAGCAGGATTGCCCTCCAATGTCTGTACCAGATTGGGGTCGAATGCATCTTTCAGCAATGCAGTCATCGCACCCGCAGCATTCAACTGACCGGCGGTGACAGGCTCGCCGGAGTATGTATATCCCACAACGATCTTTGCCAGTCGCTGCTTCATATCTTCCAAATCGGTCGCCAGACAAAAAACCGCCATCACTTCGCTTGCAACGGTGATGTCGAATCCGTCTTCACGGGGGGTACCGTTCACTTTTCCGCCCAGACCGTCGGTGATAAAGCGCAGCTGACGGTCGTTCATATCAACACAGCGTTTCCATGTGATGCGACGTGGGTCGATGCCAAGCGCATTGCCCTGAAAAATATGATTGTCGATCATAGCTGCCAGTAGATTGTTTGCAGCACCGATGGCGTGCAAGTCGCCGGTGAAATGCAGGTTAATATCCTCCATCGGCACAACCTGTGCATATCCACCACCCGCTGCACCGCCTTTTACACCGAATACCGGTCCAAGGCTCGGCTCACGCAGACAAAGCATGGTCGATTTTCCAAGCGCACACAGTGCATCTGCCAAACCAACACTGGTCGTGGTCTTTCCCTCACCGGCAGGGGTGGGGCTGATAGCGGTAACCAAAATCAGCTTGCCTTTCGGCTGCTTTTTTGCGGTCAAACGATGGTCGATTTTGGCTTTGTATTTGCCGTACAGGGAAATCTCGTCCTCGCTAAGCCCCAGTTTTGCTGCAACGCTTGTAATAGGGGCAAGGGTGGCTTCCTGAGCGATTTGAATATCAGATTTCATCGGGAATCATCCTTTCTCTTATCAATCCGGTAGCTGGCAGCGATTCCAGCACCAAAAACACCAACGGCAACGCCACATCCAACGTGTGGCATCGCCCTTTTCTTTTTAATAGTACCATTCCATCTGCGCAATTACAAGCCCATCTGCCTTTTTTTGAAAACTGCCATGCAAAAAATCACTTTCCCCAAAACATTTCCCACCCCTGAAAGCGGCGAATGCTTTACTTTTTTTGCACAAACAGGTACAATAATCAATATAAGTATAACTAGGGGCTTTCTGAAAAGTCGAAATTTTCATCTTTTTCTACAAGAAGTGGTGTCTGTGGCGTTACCAATGCTCGGAATCCACAAAGGATTCCTGCGCTTGTTGCCTTACAGCCCCTCACTTCTTGCGAAAATCTGTGCGTTTCTTTGTTTTCAGAAAGCCCCTAGTAGGCAACACTGCACAGATTCTTTTGGCAGAGGTTTGCCAAAAGAATCACACAGCCCACCGATCAAGGGGGCGTTTTTTGAAAGAGAGGCGTTTGGATTGAGTATCCAGATTATAGTAGACAGCTGCTGTGACACCACCCATGCGTTGCGCAACGCATTAAAATTTCATATTGCACCCCTTACGGTAAGTGCAGGAAGCAAGAGCTTTGTGGACGATGGTGAAATCGTTGTGCAGCAGTTGCTTGCGGCGATGAAAGCAACAAAAGAACCTGCTGCCAGTGCCTGTCCCTCTCCCGAAAGCTATGCGGAGTTGATGCGGCAAAGCGATTGCAGTGTGGTAGTCACATTGTCCTCAAAGTTGTCGGGCAGCTACAATGCAGCAATGGTGGCAAAAGAGATGGTTTTGGAAGAATCCCCCGAAAAAAAGATCCATGTGTTCGATTCGGAAAGTGCTTCGGCAGGCGAACTGCGCATTGCTTTGTTGCTGCGTGAGTGGATCGACGGCGGCATGGATTTTTCTTCCATTGTGAATAAAGCGGAAGAATTTATTTCTACCATGAAAACCTACTTCGTTTTGGAAGATCTGTCCAACCTTGTTAAAAACGGACGCATCTCAAAAGTGGCAGGGCTGATGGGAACGATGCTCAATATCCGTCCCATTATGGGTGAAAACGGAAAAGGTGAGATCATCCAGCTGGATAAGGTGCGTGGAACACAAAATGCCATGAACCGCCTGACCGAAATTATCGCCGAGCATCTGAAGGCAATGCAGCAGGCAAGCAAAACGATGGTCATCAGCCATTGCAACTGTCCCGAACGTGCTTTGCAGCTGAAAGAGAGTTTGCTGAAAGCTTGTCCTGCACTGAAAGAAATTATTCTAGTCCCCACCGGCGGTGTTTCCACCGTCTATGCCAACGATGGCGGCATCGTTGTTGCGGTGTAATGGACTTGCTGAAAGGAAACGGAGAAAAGACCATGCATTATTTGGACAACGCTGCAACTACCGCAGTAGCCCCCGAAGTAGCAAAGGAAATTACACGGGTGATGGAAACTTGTTTTGCAAACCCGTCATCGCTGTATGAACCGGGGCTGCAAAGCGAGTTGCTGCTGCGCAAAAGCCGTGCAGCAGTAGCGACTGCAATGGGATGCTCGGCGGGCGAAGTGTATTTTACCGCCTGCGGTACCGAAAGCAATAACATCGCTATTTTAGGTGCTGTGCAGGCACGAAGCCAGTGGGCAGACCACATCGTTTGTACCGGTTACGAGCATCCTTCGGTAGAAAATCCAATCGCACGATTGGAACAGCAGGGGTGGCGTGTCACCCGAGTGATGCCGGATTCGGGCGGCAGGATTTCGCCCGAAGAAATTGCAAAACAGGTCACATCGAAAACTGCATTGGTCGCAGCGATGCAGGTAAACAACGAAACAGGTGCAGTGATCGACGTTGCTACGCTTGCCAAGTTGGTAAAACAAGCCAACAATCGTACGATGGTTCATGTCGACGGCGTACAGGCATGGTTGCGTCTTCCGCTGAAGCTTTCGGCGACCCAAATCGACAGCTATTCGGTTTCGGGGCATAAGATCCATGCGCCCAAAGGCATTGGTGCGCTTTACCTGCGCAAGGGCTGCAACCTGTTGCCGCCTTTTTGTGGGGGAGGACAGGAAAAAGGCATTCGTCCCGGCACCGAGAACCTGCCTTACATCGCCGGTATGGCTGCGGCTGCCCAGATGATGCACAAAACCATGGCTGCCCGTAAAAAGCAAATCAGCGAATTAAACCGTTCGCTGCGCAACGCACTTTTGCAAATGCCGGATATTACGATAAACAGTCCTGACGATGCGGTACCCGAGGTGCTGAACTTCAGCGTCAACGGAATCCGCAGCGAAACGATGCTGCATTTTTTGGAGCAGTCGCAGGTGTATGTGTCCAGTGGTTCTGCGTGCAGCAAGGGTGCAGCGAGCCATACCCTAGGCGCAATGGGGCTTGCCAACGAACGGATCGACAGCGCACTGCGGGTAAGCTTTTCCAAACAAAACACGCCGCAAGATGTCGAAGCTTTGCTCAGCGGTCTTGCCGACGGCATTGCACAAATTCAAAAACGCTGACAGTTTTTATATCACAAGAGAGGAATACGACCGAATGAACGAAATTATTATGGCTTTTCAGGGCGAAATGGTTCTGAAAGGATTGAACCGCAATACCTTTGAATCCACCTTGATGAAAACGCTGCGTCGCCGTTTGGAGCACGTGGGTGATTTCAAGGTATACAAAGCACAAAGCACCATCTACATCGAACCGAAAGACGAATTTGCCGATGTAGAAACGGCATTCGAAAAGGTGAACCGCATTTTCGGGTTTGCAGCTCTTTGTCGTGCAGCGGTGTGCGAAAAAGATTTCGATGCCATTTGTGAAACAGCGGAAGAATACATGGGGCAACAACTGCGTGGATGCCGTACCTTTAAGGTAGAAGCACGACGTGCCGATAAACATTTCCCCATGAAAAGCCCTGAAATCTCCAAAGAACTGGGCGCATTTCTGCTGCGCAAACATCCCCATTTGCGGGTAAATGTAAAAAATCCCGATACCATCGTATATGTCGAGATTCGTGATTTTGGCGCATATGTGCATGGCCCCAAGCAGCCCGGTGCGGGTGGCTTGCCGGTATCGACCAGTGGTCGTGCGCTGACCATGCTTTCGGGCGGTATCGACAGTCCGGTTGCAGCATGGATGATGGCAAAACGTGGCTTGAGCTTGCATCATATCCACTTTGCAAGCCCACCCTATACCAGTGAACGTGCAAAGTTGAAAGTACAAAGCCTTGGGCAGCTGTTGGCCGACTATACAGGTGGCTGTAATCTGTATGTCGTGCCTTACACCAAACCACAGGAATATATCCGAGATAACGCCCCCGACGTTCTGTTCACCGTTCTTATGCGTCGCAGCATGATGCGTATCGCTCGCAAAATCGCCGAAGCGATCAGTTGTGAGGGTATCGTCACCGGCGAAAGCCTTGCCCAAGTAGCAAGCCAGACCTTGAAAGCACTGATGTGTACCGACTTGGCGCAGGATCTGCCGGTATTGCGTCCGCTGATCGGCATGGATAAGACCGAGATCGTCGAAATTGCCCGTAAGATCGGCACTTTCGAAACCAGTATCATGCCTTATGAAGATTGCTGCACCATCTTTACACCGCCGCATCCCAAAACACGTCCCACGATGGAGGAGATTTTGGCAGCGGAAGAAAAAATGCCCGAATTGGCACAGTTGGAACAGCAGGCAGCAGACGAGGTGGAAGTGATTCGCCTGCGTGTGGGCGAACTGCCACCGCTTGCAGCCGAAATTTAACAGAAAGAAGGCACCTTTTATGAAAGCGGAAATCATTGCAGTAGGCACCGAACTTTTGCTTGGCGATATTTTGAACACCAATGCGCAGTATCTTTCCCGCAAATTGGCAGACCTCGGTTTTACTGTCCATTTCCAAAGTGTGGTAGGCGACAATCCACAGCGGTTGCAGCAACTTGCACAACAAGCAAAGCACCGCAGCGACATCGTTATTTACAGCGGTGGGCTTGGGCCTACCGCCGATGACTTGACGAAAGAAACCGTCGCAGCTGCCTATGGCGATCCCATGCAGTTTGATGCAGCTCAGTTTGAAAAAATCGAACAGTATTTCAAAGCCTGCAATAAACCGATGAGTGAAAACAACCGCAAACAGGCAATGGTACCCGCAAACGGAAAAACACTGGAAAATCGTAACGGCACGGCACCGGGAGCGTTGTTTGAACAAGACGGAAAAATTGCCATTTTGCTGCCCGGCCCGCCCAAAGAACTTGTCCCGATGTTCGAGCAGGAAGTACAGCCGATTTTACAGCAGATGCAAAACAGTGTTTTGGTGTCACGGGTATTGCGTGTGTATGGTATCGGTGAGAGCGTTTTGGAAGGTATGGTCAGCCATCTTTTGGAACGAGAGAATCCCACCGCTGCTTTGTATGCAAAAACTTCCGAAGTAGTGATACGTATCACCGCAAAAGCCGAAAACAAGCAACGTGCCGACCAAATGTGTGATGAAACCGCACAGGAATTCTATCAAATTCTGGGCAGTTCGGTCTATGCTGAGGGTGAGCAGCCGATGGAGCAAACGGTTGTAAACTTGCTGGCAGAGCAGGGGAAAACCGTTGCGACCGCCGAAAGCTGTACAGGTGGATTGCTCAGCCAGCGCATCACTTCGGTTGCTGGCAGCAGCAAAGTGTTTGAATGTGGTGTTTGCAGCTATGCAAACCGCATCAAGCAATCAATTTTGGGGGTTCCAGAAGATGTATTGAACCTGTACGGTGCAGTAAGCAGCGAAACAGCCTACTATATGGCAAAAGGCTGTCAGGCGATCTCCCAAGCAGATTTTGCAGTGGGCATCACCGGAATCGCAGGACCTGACGGTGGCAGCGAGGAAAAACCGGTCGGATTGGTATATGTAAGCGTGACCGACGGAACAACGGTCTGGATTCATCGAATGGTCGTTGCACACCGCAGCCGTGAGATCGTTCGTTTTTCTGCCACACAAAAGGTGTTGGATATGGTCAGACGGTTGTTGCTGCATCTTCCGCTCGCTGATTGCGAGTGCCGACCAATAGCAGATGAATAATGCCGACAAATCGTTTTTTATCTGTTTTTTGCATAAAATACAAGCGAAAAATTTATTGATTTCCCTGAAAAAATTTGAAATTCCTGTAAAAAAAGAGCTATCTGTTTGCAATGGATAGCTTTTTTTGGTATCATATACTCTGGTTACAAAAGGTTTACAAGAAATTCTTGCAAAAAGGTGATGACCACATTTTGCAATCCGGATTGTAGGAGTGGATTCAATGAAATCAAAAAAGAAACCAAAATGGTGGGTAATCGTTATTGCTGTGATTGCGACAGTATTGCTGGCGGTAGTGGGGTATCTTGCAAAGACGTATCTGGAACTGGAAGGCTTGCTCGATACCGGTAAAGCAGGCAATTTGCCCGAAAGCTATCAAAGCATGACCGATGATAATGGTGTCGATCTGTCACAGGTAAACGAGAAAGACGTATACACCATTTTGGTCGCTGTCACCGATAAGGGTGTGCAGGAAGAAGACCGCACCGGTGAAAATACCGACGTTTTGATGTATGTTCGTTTGGACAACAAAAACCACAAAATGAATATCTTGCAAATTCCACGTGATACCTATGTGGGCGACATTAGTGTCGATTGTGGCGTATACCATCGCATCAACGGTGCGTACAGCAATGGTGAAAACAAGGAAAATCCGATCGCCAATACAGCAAATGCAATTTACGAACTGTTTGGTTTAAAAGCGGATAACTACGCAGTATTGGATGTCGAGGGATTCCGCACCATGCTGAATGTCATGGGCGGTATTTGGATGAATGTTCCCCGTGATATTCACGACAAGGAAACCGGTGCGCTTCTGTTCGAAGCAGGGGATATGAAAGTGAATGGCGATACTGCGGAGATCATCCTGCGCAACCGTGCTACCAGCTTGGGTGATTACGAGCGATTGGAATTGCAGCAAAGCTTTTATGCAGCGGTATTCCGTACCTTTATGGAGCAGTACCCCATTGCAGATGCATTGCAGGTAGCAAAAAATACAGCGGTGTATCTCGATACCGATCTGTCTGTGATGGATCTGGTGGGGATCTATCTTTCGATGAAAGAGTTGCAGCCGGAGGATATTTATATCGTTCGATGCAGCGGTGGTTCGGTCACTATTACCGGTGACGATGGCAAAAAAGCAGCTTTGTACGGTGTGGAAAAAGAAAATACCGCTCGCATTTTAAATGAGTATTTCCGTCCGGAAGGTGTGACCGTCAGCCCCGAACAGCTGGGGTTGCCGGATGTTGAGTTCCAGTTGGGATACAACGTAGACGAAGGAAAGACATTGGGCGATGTAGCAACAGCCGAAATCAAAGACTAAAAGCAAAAGAACCGATTCCCAAAGGAATCGGTTCTTTTTTATCCGTATACGGCGTTGCGTAAGTTTAACCGTGGCCCAAATGGCGAATAAATGATGCCATTCCAGCCCTCCTTGGTCAAAAAGCAGCGTTCTTCAAACCAAACAGGGACTAGAACAGCCTGCTGTAAAAGTTCTTGTTCGCTTTTCAATACCAGCTGAGAACGCTGTGTGGCAGAAAGGGTGGTGTCCTGCAAATCCAACATCGAATCGGTTTCCGAGCAGCCAGCCAGTGCAGCAAGCTGCTGTAAAAACTCACCACAGTCGATGCTTTTGGGAGAAAGCGGAACAAGCGCAATGGAAAACTCTCCTTTTGCGACCTGCTCACTCAGTTCGGATTCGGGCATGGTTTTTAAAGAGAAAAAGGCGGAAAGCTGCTTTTGCAACTGTTGATTGCTGTTTTCAAATGCATGAACGATAGAAGCATCATCGGGAAGTAATACGGTGATGTCGCTCAGTTTGCTTTGTTCAAGCGCAGCAAGCCCTTGCTGATACAATGTAAGCCCATCCCCAAAGGTGGGAAGAATGTCATCGTCGTGTGTATCGCCGTTTGGAAGCGGTAAGGCAGGCACCAAAAGCCCGTTGGCAGAATGAAAGGTGGAAAGCGGAGGTTGGCGCAAAGATTCATATAACACCCCTGCGATCGCCTGCCGAATGGAAATATTGGCGAAAGCTTCCTGCTCACAGTTGAAAATCACCGCCCAAACAGTATCTTGAAACGTATATGCAGCATATCCCTCGGGTGCAACGCCCCGATATTCGATGCCACTTACCGTATCGTCGGAAAGTTCTTCCAAGCCAACGGCGGGATTGGTCGCATCCTGTAAGACCAAACGAAGATTGTTCACCGCACCGGTAGGAGCATCGCTGCGCCGTAAAAATACTCCTTGACTTGTCCAGTTATATAGATAAAAATCGCCGTTGGTCAAAATCTGTTCGTCCGAAAGTCCATACGAGCCTTTCGTACTGCGGAAAAATTCTTCGTTGCAGGGCATAGCACCTGCACAGCAAAGTTTGTACAAAAATGTTTCGTCCGGTGCAGAAAGACGAATCACAACCGTTTTATCGTCCGGTGCAGAGATGCCCAATAAGCTTGCGCTTGCACCGTTCAGCACTTCGGAACTGCCGGCAATGCTGGAAAGCTGCTGTGCATAGGGGGAGAAAGTTTCCGGAAGAAATACCCGTGTGATACCGAACACAAAGTCCTGCGCAGTCAGTGGGATGGGGTCTACCTCGTCGTCGTAAGAGTAAAAATAGAGTCCATCTTTTAAAACGAAGGTGTAGGTAAGCTTATCAGCTGAGATGGTATAACTTTTGGCACAATCGACCACAGGCTGCCCCGCATCATCCAACATCATCAGCCCACGAAACAGATGTTCGGCTGCGGTCTGTTCGCAGACCGATTCGGAAAGCTGCGGATCTAAGCTTTTGGGCATGGAATCCACCTGCCATGTAAAGGTGACAAGTTCGCTGCCTCCGCAACCGGTAAGGGAGAGAGGCAAAAGTGTCAGCATACAGAGCAGAGTAAAAAAACAGATGAAGCGGCGCACGGGGTCGACTCCTTTCGGGTAAAGATACTGTTAGTATATGCATCACCGATATGCAAAAGCACGGCGGAAGCCGGTAGACTTCCGCCGTACGGTATATTTTACAACGATTTTTCTACACAGAGCATTTCAACAATCGTTTCAGGAACTGTGGAAAATTTGCTTACAGGTCGAACAGCAGGTCGGTGTAACCGGGAATGGGCCATGCCGATTCGGGCATTGCGACCTCCAACTGGTCAACAGCCGAGCGCAGACGGCTGATCTCGTGGGTCGCCAAGCTGCGGAATGCACAAGCGGTTTCACGCACATCGCCGTTGTGCGGAATGTTTGCCAGTGCCTTTGCCAGCTGTGCCGACAGTTCTCTTACACGGTCGATCAAAACCGAAAGCTCTTTCACTGTTTCCAGTGCAGCAGTGCAGGAGATCTCCAGTTGACGCAGATTTTTTGCGGTTTCGGCAGCTTTGCCCAGTGCGTCAATCGCAGCAGGAAGAATGCTGCGGTCTACCATCTCGAGCATGACCGATGCATCAATGTGGATGGTTTTGGAGTAGGTTTCCAGCATGATCTCATGGCGGCTGCGGCACTCAACAGCGGTAAATACGTGCGTACGCTCGAACAGGTCGATATTTTTCTGGTCAACGAATGCTTCGGCAGCGTCCACCATGGTGGGCAGATTGGGCAGACCACGACGCTTTGCTTCGTTTGCCCACTCGAAAGAGTAGTTGTTGCCGTTGAAGATGATACGCTTGTGGTTCTCGTAGGTTTCTTTTACGATCGCATATACGCAGGCACTCTTGTCTTCGGCAGCTTCCAGTTTCTCGGCAAATTTGCGCATGGTGTCTGCAACAGCGGCACCCAGCACAGCGTTGGAAAGACCGATGTTCTGGCTGGAACCGACCATACGGAACTCGAACTTGTTGCCGGTAAATGCAAAGGGACTGGTGCGGTTGCGGTCGTTGTCGTCCAGCATCAGCAAAGGCAGACTCTTAACGCCGGTCAACAAAGGCGCACGTTCGCTGCGGTTGGGGGCATGACCCTCAGCGATGCCAGCCATCAACTGTTCGAGCGGTTCACCCAAGAATACCGAAATGATAGCAGGAGGAGCCTCATTGCCACCCAGACGGTACTCGTTGCCGGGGCAGGTTGCAGAAAGACGCAGCAGATCGGCGTATTCATCCACAGCGGTGAGAACAGCACACAGCGAAACAAGGAAAGGCAGATTTTCTGCCGGCTCGTCGGTGGGGTCCAGCAGGTTTTTGCCGGTAGAAGTCACCAAGCTCCAGTTGTTGTGCTTACCGCTGCCGTTGATGCCTGCAAAAGGCTTCTCGTGTAGCAGACATGCCATACCGTGACGCAGTGCAACTTTACGCAGCAACTCCATCATGATCTGGTTGTGGTCGCAGGCGATGTTGGCGGTTGCGTATACGCTTGCCAATTCGTACTGACCGGGTGCAACTTCGTTGTGCTCGGTCTTGGCAGGAATGCCCAATGCCCACAGCTCGTCGTCCAGTTCACGCATGAATGCACGAACACGCTCGTTGATGGAGCCATAGTAGTGGTCTTCCATCTCTTGTCCCTTGGGGGGCTTTGCGCCCAGCAGGGTATGACCTGCGATCTTCAGGTCCATTCGACGATCGAACAGTGCCTTGTCCACAAGGAAATACTCCTGCTCGGCACCGACCGTTGCCTGTACCGAAACAGAATCGGTATCGCCCAAAGCCCGCAGCATCCGCAAGCACTGCTTGTTCAATGCCTGATTCGAACGCAAAACAGGGGTCTTCTGATCCAGCGCTTCGCCGGTGTAGGCACAGAAAGCGGTGGGGATATACAAGGTAGTTCCCAGAACAAAAGCGGGGGAAGTGGGGTCCCAAGTGGTGTAGCCACGTGCTTCGAAGGTCGCACGCAGACCGCCCGAGGGGAAACTGGAAGCATCGCTTTCACCTTTGGAAAGCATCTTTCCGTTGAACTTGATGATGGGGCTGCCGGCACGGGTGCCATCAATAAAGCTGTCGTGCTTACCGCTGCCTACGCCTGTCATGGGGCTGAACCAATGGATGTAGTGGGTAGCACCCAATTCGATCGCCCAATCTTTCATTGCGTCAGCAACCGCATCAGCGACCTTTGGGTCCCAAGCACAGCCGTCATCACGAATACGGCGGATGCTTTCGTAAATATCCAGCGGAAGACGCTGGCGCATTACTCTGTCGTCGAAGGCGTTACAGCCAAAATGGTCGAAATGTTCTGCATTACTGCTCAAAATCGTTCCTCCTCTTTTTGGGTGCGTATATGCGTAGAATAGCATTTATATGTTATTTTATCATGCACAGCAACTTGACACAAGTGGGCTAAGTGCCAAACTTCGTGTATTTTCTATAAAAAAATTAGAGCAATGCACCAGAATAAAATGTGGAAAAAAGCAGACAAAAACAGAAATTCGCCGGTGCATTGCAACTGCCGTAAAGATGCAGTATAATAAACTCTGACAAAAATATCCTGCCTTGAACAGCAGCAAAAAGAAAGGCAGGAAAACGCAGGGGGTATCGTATGCAACAACAGATTTTACAGCTGCAACAAATGATCGAGGGAAAACGTGTCGCATTCATCGGTGCAGGTGTCAGCCATAAAGAGTTGATCGAGATGTTTTGCAGATTGGGCGCACAGGTGACTCTGTGCGATAAGAAAAAAAGCTTGGATGAGTTTGGCGAATACGCAGACACTTTGAAACAGCTGAACATTGCGCTGAGTTTGGGCGAAAACTATATGGATGGTTTCGCAGGACAGGACATCATCATGCGCACACCCGGTTTTGAGTATTTCACTCCACAGCTGCAAATGGCAAAGCAGCAGGGAACGTTCATCACCAGTGAGATGGAACTGTTTTTTCAGCTTTGTCCCTGCAAAAAAATTGCGGTGACCGGTTCGGACGGAAAGACCACCACCACAAGCCTGATTGCAGCGATGCTGACCCAACAGGGCAAAACGGTGCATCTGGGCGGAAACATCGGTCGTGCATTGTTGCCTATCATCGAACAGGTACAGCCCGAAGATGTTGCAGTGGTGGAGCTGTCCAGCTTCCAACTCATTAGTATGCAGCAAAGCCCCGAGATCGCTGTGGTGACCAATGTTACCCCCAACCACCTCGACCATCACAAGGATATGCAGGAATATATCGACGCCAAGCGCAATCTGCTTATCCATCAAACCGCCGACGGAAAAGCTGTGCTGGGATATGAGAACGATGTTACCCGTGCGATGCAGCAGGACGTAAAGGGCGAATTTTGTTGGTTTACCCGTTTGAGCGAGGTGGACAACGGCGCATTTTTGCGAAGCGACGGAATGCTGTGCATGGCGCAAGGCGGAACAGTGACCCCTGTTTTGCACAAAGATGAGGTTCGCCTGCGTGGGTTGCATAATATCGAAAATCTTCTTGCAGCAACGGCAGCGGTGTGGGGGCTTGTGTCGGTGGAAAACATCGCACAGGTTGGAAAAACCTTTGCAGGTGTGGAACATCGCATCGAGCCTGTCCGTCTGCTGAATGGGGTGCAGTGGTATAACGATTCCATTGCCTCCAGTCCTACCCGTACCATTGCGGGATTGCGCAGCTTTGAACAGAAGATCATCATCATTGCCGGCGGTTACGATAAGCATATCCCCTACGAGCCGCTTGCGCCCGAAATTTTGCAACACGTAAAAGTGCTGATTTTGATGGGCGATACAGGCCCCATCATCGAAAAGGCGGTACGTGCCTGTGACGGCTTTGCAGAGAGTGGACTGGTGATCGAACACGCCGAGGACATGAAACAAGCGGTAGAGATCGCATATCGCACCGCCCAAAGCGGCGACATCGTTTCGCTTTCTCCTGCTTCGGCAAGCTTCGACAAATACCCCAACTTCGAAGTGCGTGGCAGACACTTCAAAGACTTGGTGAACAGCCTGTGATCTGTCAAGTTACCCCCCAGAATTATTCCCGTTTTTTGCAGTTTACCTACGATGTTCCCGTACTTGGTACGATCTTACAGGTGAACAGCAGTTTGTTTTTGGAAAAGCAGGCACTGATGCAGTTTTTTCTTTGCGAAAAAGGTGCGTTGATGATAAAAGGCAGCAATGCGACATTAGCGGGAGAAGCTGATGCCGAAGAACTTGCCGGTCTGCTGGAATTTTTGGGCATTTATCATCTCACCAGTTATAACACCACACCACAAGGATGGAGCAAAGCTCCTCCCACAAGCGTGATGCAGTTCGTTGCGTCGTCTGATGCGGTGCAGTTTCCGCAAATTGATGTTTGCTGCGAGCCGTCGGCTGCCGATATTTTGCGCCTGATGGAATTTCAAGGCATCACAGGCGATGCAGCCGACAATTTTTATTCGGAACTTTGCACCAAACGCAACCACGGCAAAGCAATGGTATGGACAGTACAAATGCAGGGAAAGCCTGTTTGTACGGCGGGAGCGTATGCGATGACCCCATCCGAGGCTTACATCGCCGGAGTAGTCACTCACCCTGACTTTCGACGGCAAAAACTGGCATCCTCGCTTTGCTTTGCGCTGGCAAGCCACCTGCACCAAAGCGGAAGAAAGGTATTTTTGCGCTGTGCCCCTGCGTTGGAACCACTGTATCACTCGTTCGGATTTTCTACTACCCAAAATTTACGAAACACAAAAAAGGAGCAACCATGATTCAGGAATTTTTTGATATTTGTCCCCAGTTGATGGAGTTCGATAAAAAAGCAATGGAGCTTTGTAAACCCGAATTTGAAAAAATCGAACAAATCCAGCAGTATAACCAGTTGAAAATGCTGAAAGCATTCACTCAGTGCGGTGTTTCCTCCACTCATTTGGTGGGCAGCACCGGTTATGGTTACGACGATGCCGGGCGGGATAAGCTTGACGCCGTATTTGCAGCAGTGGTAGGGGCGGAAGATGCCCTTTGTCGCAGCCATTTTCTTTCGGGGACCCATGCACTTACGGTTGCACTGTTTGGGCTGCTGCGAGCAGGCGATACCCTTTTGGCGGCAACGGGACGGCCTTACGATACATTGGAAGGTGTCATCGGTTTGAACGGCACCGACAAAAACGGCTATGGCAGCTTGGCGGAGTACGGCATCGACTACGACGAGGCACCTTTGACCGCACAGGGCGAGCCGGATTATGCCCTGATCGCTAAAAAAGCCCCTCACGCAACGGTTTGTCATATCCAGCGCAGCCGTGGCTATTCCAACCGTGCAGCGTTTGACTTGGAAACCATCAAAAAGGTAATCGAAGCCGCAAAAACAGCCAATCCCTCCATCGTAGTTATGGTCGATAACTGCAACGGCGAATTTACCCAGAAAGCCGAGCCGGTAAGCGTCGGAGCCGATCTGATCGTGGGCAGTTTGATCAAAAATCCCGGTGGCGGTATCGCACCCACCGGCGGATACATCGCCGGTAAACACGAACTGGTGGAGAAATGCTCCCATCGCTTGACCTGCCCCGGTACCGGCAGAGAACTGGGCTGCACCTTGGACACACTGCGTCAGTTGTATCTGGGATTGTACTACGCTCCCGGTGTAACAGCGGAAGCACTGAAAACAAGCATTTATGCAAGTTGTCTGTTTGAGTTGATGGGCTATGAGGCGACCCCTCATTATACCGCTGACCGCAACGACATCATCACCAGCATCAAAACCAAAAGCGAACAGGCATTGTGTGCGCTGTGTCAAGGTATTCAGGCGGGCAGCCCCGTGGATAGCTTTGTGACCCCCGAACCGTACGGAATGCCCGGATACACCAGTGATGTTATTATGGCAGCAGGTGCCTTTACACTGGGCAGCAGTATCGAACTCAGCTGTGATGCACCGGTACGTGCGCCTTACACCGCTTATTTGCAGGGCGGTCTGAACTTCGCAGCAAGCCGTGCAGGTGTTTTGCTGGGAGTACAAAAGGCATTCTTTAACGAAAAATAGTCAAATATAGCCCAAAACGCCCCGAAGATGGTTGCATCTTCGAGGCGTTTTTTCGTATAGGCTCCATACCACAGCCGTTCTTTTTTCGCTTAGCTGCGAGAAAAAATATGGATGTCAAATGCAATTTGTACCGTCAGTTGTTGCAGTTGTTCCAGTGCCTGCTGCCCTTCTTTCGGGGTCTTGTAAAAATAGGGGGTCATGGTGAACAAGTCTTGAATCTGCTGTGGATCGGTCAGTTGAATGGTCGATTCCACCGTTTGCACATCCTCAAGCCGAAATCCATCATACTCAATGGTCTGTCGCTTGTTTTGGTAGGGCGTGGAATACAGTGCCTCTTTCAGTTCCCACAAATGCATGGGTGCCGGCACAACGTAAAAAAGATGTCCACCCGATTTTAATACACGTCGAAATTCCTGTGAAGCCATCGGCGAAAAACAGTTCAAAATCAGGTCGACACTCTCGTTTTTCAGCGGCAGGTGGTAACTCGAAGCAACAGCAAACTCCGCTTGTGGCAATCGCTTGGCTGCGTATTTCAGCGCAAATTTGGAAATATCAATGCCGGCAAGCTGTGCCGAGCGACCTTGCTCACACGCAGCTTGATAAACAGCGGCAGTATAATACCCCTCGCCACAGCCTGCGTCCAGAATGTGCATATTCGGCTGGGCGTATTTGCGGGTGAGCTGTTCAAGCTTTTGACACAAAGGTGCATAAAATCCACCCGACAAAAAGCGGTTGCGGGCACTGCACATCGCTTTGTCATCACCGGGCTGTTTGGAATGCTTTTTATTTGCCGGCAAAAGATGAACGTACCCCGCAGCAGAGCGGTCGAACCGATGCCCGTTCTTACAGCCAAGACCTTGCTCGGTAAAAAATAGCCCCTCGGAACACACAGGGCATAAAAACATACTTTTCGGCAAGAGTTGTCAGCTCCTTTCGTTTTTGCTGCATTTTATTATAGCGGATGCGCTCGGCTTGTGCAAGCAAAAGCACATATCTGCCCCCTAAAACCGCATAAGATAAAAACGAGAGGGGTGGGAAGATGGACAAAGAACTGGGAACAGCCCCCAATAAAGCGTTGCGACTTCGTGCAAAGGTGGTAGGGGCATTGTTTGCGGTCGGCTGCTTTGGGGTATTGGTGGTACAGCTGTATCGCATTCAATTTATCGACTGTGAATTTTATGCCGAAAAAGCCGCCGGACAGCAACTGCGAGGCATCTCGATCAACGCCAGCCGTGGTACGATCTACGATGCAAATCTCGACCCGTTGGCAGTGTCTGCCACAGCATGGACGATTCGTGCAGTACCCCGTGAAATGGCAGAGGACGACATTCCGCAGGCAGCAACTGCATTGGCGCAGATTTTGCAACTGGACGAGCAAAAGGTGTTGGATATTTTAAATCAACGCAGCAGTAACGATGCGCTTTTA
>CALWZD010000139.1 GCA_944385945.1 uncultured Anaerofilum sp.
GTTGATCCTCAGATCGTTGAGTTCTTCACCAAGCACCGCAAAACCCACAACGAAGGCGTGTTCGACGCTTACACTCCGGAAATGCGTGCTTGCCGTTCGAGCCATATCATCACCGGTCTACCCGACGCATATGGTCGTGGCCGTATCATCGGCGACTACCGTCGTGTAGCTCTGTACGGTATCGACCGTCTGATTGAGGACAAAGAGAACCAGAAGAACAGCACTCGCACCATCATGTACTCCGACGTTACCCGTGAGCGTGAGGAACTGAGCGAGCAGATCAAGGCTCTGAAAGAACTGAAAAAGCTGGGCGAGATTTACGGCTTCGATATTTCCCGTCCCGCTGCTAACACTCAGGAAGCAATCCAGTGGATGTATCTGGGCTACCTGGCTGCTATCAAAGAGCAGAACGGTGCTGCAATGAGTTTGGGTCGTACTTCTACTTTCATCGACATTTACGCAGAGCGTGACCTGGCAAACGGTACTTTCACCGAGCAGGAAATCCAGGAGATGGTTGACCACTTCATCATGAAGTTGCGTCTGGTTAAGTTTGCTCGTACTCCCGAGTACAATGCACTGTTCTCCGGCGACCCCACTTGGGTTACTGAGTCTATCGGTGGTGTAGGCATCGACGGTCGTCCTCTGGTTACCAAGATGTCTTTCCGTTACCTGCATACTCTGGAGAACCTGGGCACTGCTCCGGAACCCAACCTGACCGTTCTGTGGTCCACTCGTCTGCCCGAGAACTTCAAGCGTTTCTGCGCAAAGACTTCCATCCGTTCTTCTTCCAGCCAGTATGGGAACGATGACCTGATGCGTGTTACCCACGGCGACGATTATGCAATCGCTTGCTGCGTATCCAGTATGCGTGTTGGTAAAGAGATGCAGTTCTTCGGCGCACGTGCAAACCTGGCAAAATGTCTGCTGTACGCTATCAACGGCGGTGTAGACGAGATCTCCAAAAAGCAGGTTGGCCCCAAGTACCGTCCTATCACCGACGAGTATCTGGAGTACGACGAGGTAAAGGCTCGTTTCTCTGATATGATGAAGTGGCTGGCAGGCGTATATGTAAACGCTCTGAACATCATCCACTATATGCATGACAAATACTGCTACGAGCGCATTCAGATGGCTCTGCACGACAAAGAGGTTACCCGTTGGTTCGCAACCGGTATCGCTGGTCTGTCGGTAGTTGCTGACTCTCTGTCTGCAATCAAATACGCAAAGGTTAAGACCATCCGTGACGAGAACGGCGTTGTTGTTGACTACGCAATCGAGGGCGACTTCCCCAAATACGGCAACGATGATGACCGTGTTGACCAGATCGCTTACGACATCGTTCATGAGTTCATGAGCTACGTAAAAGGCAACCACACCTATCGTGGCGGTAAGCCCACCACCTCCATCCTGACCATCACTTCCAACGTTGTGTACGGTAAGAACACCGGTTCTACCCCCGACGGACGTAAGGCAGGCGAGGCATTTGCACCCGGTGCTAACCCCATGCATCGTCGTGATCGTTGTGGCGCAGTTGCTTCTTTGAGCTCTGTTTCCAAGCTGCCCTTCAAGGATGCTCAGGACGGTATCTCGAATACATTCTCTATCGTTCCCGGTGCACTGGGTAAAGATGACGCTGTATTCTTCGGCGACATCGAGTTCGATCTGCCCGCAGATTGTGCTTGCAATGAGCCCAACCTGCCCGTAGATGGCGAGTAATTTCCTAAGCAAATTCTCCTATGCTGTACTTTTTGGTACAGCATAGGGAATAATATCAATATAAAAGGAGTGTGTAACACTATGAATATCAGCGAAGCTCAAGTAGACAATCTGGTTGGTTTGTTGGACGGCTATGTAGAAAAAGGCGGTCACCACCTGAATGTAAACGTTTTCACCAAAGAAACCCTGTTGGATGCACAGGCACATCCTGAAAAATATCCTCAGCTGACCGTTCGCGTGTCCGGTTACGCTGTTAACTTCAACAAGCTGACGAAAGAGCAGCAGGACGAAGTTATCTCGCGTACCTTCCATGACGCAATGTAATCAGGGCAGGATTCATTCCACAGAAAGCTTTGGTACAGTAGATGGCCCTGGAATCCGCTTTGTAGTGTTTTTCCAGGGCTGTCCTATGCGTTGCAAATACTGCCACAATCCCGATACATGGAGCGTGGACGCAGGAAAGCAAATGACTGTGGAAGAAATTTTGCAGCTTTACGAAAAAAACAAAAACTTTTATAAAAACGGTGGCTTAACGGCAACAGGTGGCGAACCTTTGTTGCAGCTGCCGTTTTTGACTTGCCTTTTTCAACACGCCAAGGAAAAAGGCATCCATACCTGTCTGGACACTTCAGGCATTGCCTATTCGCCGGCACGTGAAAAAGAGTTTGAAGAATTGTTCCGCTACACCGACCTGGTTCTGTTGGATATCAAACACAGCACCGAGGAGGAGCATAAAGAACTTACCGGACAAAGCCAGAAAAATATTTGGGCGTTTGCCGATGCACTAAACCGTGCGAATATTCCGATGGTCGTTCGGCACGTTATGGTTCCCGGCATTACCGATGGAGATGAACATCTTCATCGTTTAGGCAAGGAACTCCGTGCGTATCGCAATTTGAAAGGCTTAGAGGTACTACCATACCACACAATGGGACTTTCAAAGTACAAAGCGTTGGATCTTCCTTATCCTTTAGAAGGAGTCCCCAGTGCGGATAAGCAAACAGCGCATCAGGCACGTATGAAAATCATTGAAGGGTTACGCAGTAAGGATTAAATAATTGAATAGCCCTTTTACAACCGACAACTTTCTGCGATGGAAGTTGTCGGTTTTTTCTTGCCTATTCGGCGCCAACAAAAAAGCATCTGACCACAAAGTGGTCAGATGCAAAACCTGTTATATAGCGATGTGCTTAGTGAATCAATTAGCCCTTTTTGGCATGAGCAGCTTTCAAATCGCTCTCCATTTTTGCAAGGGTCTTCTTATCCAAGTTGTAGATCAAACCGTAAGCGATGAGCTGCAACAAAGCACTCAGAAGATAAGCACCAGCGGTCAGATAACGCATATTCAAAGCAACCTCCGCAGTTTGCTGTGCTTTCAAAGCAGCGTCATAACCCAAAGCAGTAGCGCAAACCAGACCCAAAGAAGGTCCAATGCCCTGTGCAAGTTTACGGAAGAAACTGTGCATAGCGTAGGTAGTACCTTCGTTACGGGTACCGAATTTCCATTCCTCATAGTCCATAGCATCTGCCATCAAAGACCAGCTCAAGCAAGAGCCGATGCCAGCACCCAGTGCGTTCAGCAGCTGACACGCAACAAACAGAGCCAAACCGGTTCCGTCGGGAGTGATGGGAAGAATCAACATCAGTACATATGCCAAAACACTTACGCCACAACCAAAGGTGATTGCTTCTTTTTTACCAAAACGAGCAGCGATTTTTCCGATAAAAGGAGAATACACGAACAGACCTACATAGGAAATCATACCAATAACGCCGGAAATACGTGCGTTCTGGAAGTAGGACTGGAACATGATCTGCAAAGCGACCTGTGCGCCATACATACCGATAAACATACCAACGGGTGCCAAGGTTGCACCAACAGCAGGACGGTTGCGCAGGAAATGGCCGATTGCAACTACCGGATTGAATTTTGGTCTGTCTTCACTTACACGGATGTCGGTGTTTACACGCACAACAGTGTTGCGAATCATAAACTGGAATGCAACAAAACCAATGATGCCCATGATCAAGGCGATGATAAAGATACGCTCACCACGCAGTTCGTTGGCAGCGTCATAGATCAGCACAGGCAAAAGCATCTGTGTAGAGATGGTGCCGGCCATCGAACCGATAGAACGGGCAGTAGAAAGCTGAGCACGTTCTTCAGGATGGTTGGAGATCAAGGAAAGCAGAGAACCGTAAGGAACGTTTGCCACAGTATAGAAAGCATCCCAGATGATGTAACCTGCAACGAACAAAATGCACTTGATAACATAGGGAGCACTTACCCAAGGAACAAAGCACAAAGCACCGGCAACCAAAAGTCCGATGGAACCAGCCCAAATATAAGCAAGGAATTTTCCACGCTTATAAGTGTGACGATCAGCGTCTACCAATGCGCCGATGACAGGGTCATTGATCGCATCCCACACCTGAACGATCAGCAGCAACGAAGCCATAAGCAGCTCGTCGATACCCATAAACTGGGTCCAGAAGATGGTAAGGGTACCCTTCAAAGCAAACGACATATTGCAGCCGAAGTCACCGGCGGCATACGCCAGATTGTCTAGCATACCGAATTTGCGCAAGGACTTGTCTTGTACGGTGGCGGATTTACTAGCCATAATTCATATCCTCCAAACTAAAAATTTCTCCTCTAAAAGAATCTCTAAGCACATGCTTGCTATGTGTTTATTATACAGGAATTTTGCAAGCAATAAGAGTAACAGTATGTCATTAAGTGTGACACATGATGTTAATGATTTATCCAAAACTATGTGCGTTATGACCTAAAAAATAAAACAAAATATTGCAAATTTATTGTAAATTCTTATAAAAACTGATATACTATGAATATAATATTAATAATAGAACAAATTCTTTTAAGAGGACTTTATGTATAAAATATGTAAAAATGAACAATCGGCACAGCGACAAAAATACATTGCAGAATGCATGGTTCAACTATGGAAGCGAGAACCTTACCGACAAATCAGTGTTACAGATATTTGCAGGCAAGCTTCGATCCCCCGAAAAACCTTTTATCGGTATTTCGAAAGCAAAGAAGATGTCTTTTTGTTTCTTTGTGAATATCTGTTGATGCAGTACGAAAATTATTCCGCTTCAGACTGTAACAAACAATGCAGCGCATTGCAAAAAGATTTTGAAAATTTTTTTGCCTTTAACAAGCAGCAGACGGACTTATGGGAGATCCTCCAGCGTGACAACATGGCTCACCAAGTGATAGAGTGGGTCGTTTCTCAAATAATCGAACATGACAGGCTGGGGAGAATGTTTCAACATTCACAAGATCGACTTGTGCAGTATATGAAGATTTCTTTTTTTACACATGGTCTGTTTGCATTGTTTTTCGATTGGAAAAAACGTGCTTACATTAATTCGTCAAAAGAAATGGCGCAGCTGGCAATGCAGTTGATGAACAAGCCTTTGTGCGAATGGTAAAACAAAACACAGCCGACAATATTTCACAATGGAAATGTTGTCGGCTGCGTTTTGCAAAAATAAGTTGTTTAAATCATACACCACAAATCCGGTCGATTTCTGCCAATTCTTGTACAGTGAAATCGAGATTTTTTACGGCTGCGATATTATCCAAAAGCTGTTCCGGTTTGGATGCACCTACGATCACGCTTGTAACTACTTGGTCACGCAATACCCATGCCAGTGCCATTTCTGCCAGACTTTGTCCACGTGCTTGTGCAACTTCGTTTAGCGCTCGAATTTGAGCCAAGCGTTCAGGCGAAAGAGCGGATTCTTTCAAAAAACGTCCGTCAGTACGAATACGACTATCTGCGGGAATGCCATTTAAATAACGGTTGGTCAACAATCCTTGCTCAAGCGGCGAAAAGGCAATAATTCCCTTACACAGGGAAGAAGAAGCTTCTTTCAACCCATTTTTTTCGATGGTTCGATCGAAAATAGAATATCTGTTTTGGTTGATGACGAAAGGACAGTGCAACTCGTTTAAAATTTCTGTCGCTTTTTGTAACGTTTCTCCATTATAGTTAGATAACCCTACATACAACGCTTTTCCGCTTTGCACAGCCTGTGCCAGTGCGCCCATTGTTTCTTCCAGCGGAGTTTCGGGGTCCATACGGTGGTGATAAAAAATGTCCACATACTCCAGTCCCAATCGACACAAACTTTGGTCTAAGCTGGCAAGCAGATATTTTCGACTGCCCCAATCGCCATATGGACCATCCCACATGGTATAGCCCGCTTTTGTACTAATGATAAGTTCGTCACGATAGGCTCCAAACTCTTGTTTTAAAATCACTCCCAAATTTTCTTCGGCACTTCCTGCAATCGGGCCATAATTATTTGCAAGGTCAAAATGGGTGATTCCATTGTCAAAAGCGGTAAAGCATAATGCTTTCATGGTATCCATGCAGGCGTTGCTTCCAAAATTGTGCCAGAAACCCAGCGATACTGCCGGCAGCTTCAATCCGCTTTTTCCGCAGCGACGATAAAGCATATTTTCGTAGCGTGTATTAGATGGTGAATACATATCAATTCCTCCCATACAAGGTAGGGCGTTTGTAAAAATTTCATTCAGAAACGCCTCAGATAACTGGTTATAGTCTACATTTGCAAGGGGAAAATGTCAAGAAATTCAAATCAAGTTGTAGACTAAGCAAAGCGAAAAAATATTTTTTGAAAATGCAGGGATGATTTTTTTGCTCATTTGCTAGAAATACGGTTGCGAAATGTGTAAACTAATAAATGTATACCTATCTGTAAGTGAAACGAGAAAGGGTGAAGCAAATGGTTTCGAGCATGACAGGGTACGGCAGAGCAGATATGTCGCTGCATGGAAGAAATATCATTGCGGAAATACGCAGCGTAAATTCACGCTATTTTGAATATTCCTCAAGAATGCCCCGCAACTGTATGTTTATGGATGAAAAGCTGAAACGGCTGTTGAATGCAAAAATTTCCCGTGGAAAGGTAGAGCTTAGCCTTACGATTCAATCGGTAGAAAGTGCCGATACAGTGGTGGAAGTCAACACAGGCTTGGCGCAAAGCTATCTGGATGCATTGAAAGAAATTGCGGCAACATTAGAATTACCTGTCCATGTGACGGTGAACGAAATCGCAAGATTTCCGGATGTGCTTTCGACAAAGCGTGCTGAGATCGACGAAGAACAATTTTACGCAGACGTCGCAACTGTTTGCGAGCAGGCACTGGAACGCTTTTGTGCTATGCGTCGTACCGAGGGCCAACGATTGAAAGAGGATGTGCTGACAAGACTTTTGTTGATCGAAACAACAGCGAAAGAGATCGAGCAGCAAAGCGAAGGCAGAGTGAAAGCGCACACCGATAAACTTTACCAACGGTTGCAGGAAGTTTTGAAAGATACTTCGATCGACGAAGCAAGGATCTTGACAGAAGCAGCTATTTTTGCCGATAAAACCGCCATTGACGAGGAAACCGTTCGGCTACACAGTCATATTTCCCAGTATCGTGAAATTTTGGAGTTGAACGAGCCGGTAGGACGCAAGCTGGACTTTTTGACACAAGAACTGAACCGTGAAACGAATACGATCGGTTCAAAAGCGCAGGATCTGGAAATTACAAAACGTGTGGTGCAGATCAAAGCGGAGATCGAAAAAATTCGTGAGCAGATTCAAAACATCGAATAACGGCTCTGGAATGCAGATGTTCTTGAAAGTAAAGATCGGTACAGTGCTGTGAAAGGAGGTTGACGAATGAAGCTGATCAATATTGGCTTTGGAAACATGGTGAATGCCAACCGTTTGGTAGCAATGGTAAGCCCTGAGTCGGCACCGATCAAGCGTATTGTGCAGGATGCCAGAGATAGCGGTCGTTTAATCGACGCCACGTATGGAAGACGTACCCGTGCGGTGCTGATTACCGATTCCGACCATGTAGTGCTTTCGGCGATTCAGCCCGAAACTGTGGCGAACCGCTTGAGCGATACGGCAGAGGAAGAACTGGAAGAAAAGGAGACAGAAGATGAATAACGAACGACATTTGGTGGTAGTTTCGGGTCCCAGTGGCTGCGGAAAAGATACTGTTGTAAAATGTCTGCGCAAGCAACATCCCGAAATCGAAGTTTCGGTTTCTGCTACAAGCCGTCTGCCTCGTGAAGGTGAAAAAGAAGGGGTAGATTACTATTACATGACACGTGAGTGCTTTGAAGAAAAGTGCAAAAGCGGGGAAATTCTGGAGTATACAGATTATCTGGGAAATTATTACGGCACGCCAAAAAGCGAAGTGGACAAGCGTATTTCTCAGGAAATCACGGTTATATTGGTAATCGAAGTAGAGGGAGCCACGAACATCAAACGTATGTATCCCGATTGCACAACGATTTTCGTTCGTCCTCCAAGCTATGAGGAGTTGGCAGAACGCTTGTGCAAGCGTGGTACCGAAGATGAAACCTCGATCCGTCGCCGTTTGGCTCGTGCAGTGGAGGAGATGGAATACGCTGTCGATTATGACTACATTATTATAAATGATGTCAAGGAAAACTGTGCGCAGGAAATGTTCGAGATCATCGAAAGTCGACTGAAATAATGCGAAGGGAAGAATGCGTGTGATTCAAACAGCGCAGGTGGCTGTGGGGAATGCAACCATACACTTCGATAAGCTTTACAGTTATGAAATTCCGCAGCGGTTGATTTCGTTGGTACACATAGGCAGCATGGTTTTGGTTCCGTTTGGGCAGGGCAACCGTTGTCGAATGGGGATTGTGCTGGAACTGCAACAGCAAGAAGAAAGCAAGGGCTTGAAACAGCTTTTGGATGCTGCGCCGGAGCAAGCACGGCTCACCCCCGAACTTCTTCAAATCGTCGAATTTTTGAAAGAACGCACCTTTTGCACATGGTACGATGCCGTAAAAACCATCATACCGTATGGGGCGCAGTATAAACCTGTGCAGCAGGAGGGAACGTATCGGCTGCAAAAGCAGATCGTTCGCCATACAGAAACCGAGTATACATTGGTTTGTACTTTACCGCAAAAACCAAAACCGACCGAAAAGCAACGGGCTGCAGAAAAAATTTTGCAAAACGGACCACAACGGCTGCGCTATTTGGAAGAACAGGGAATCAGCAAAGCGGTGCTGGAAAATCTGGTCAAACGTGGGAACCTATCTAAGAGAGAAGTCGACCGTACGATAGAGTCGACATCGAATGATCCTGTGAAATCGGACTTCATGCTTTCTTCTCACCAGCAGCAGGTGTTTGACGGATTAGTAAACCGTTTAGAAAGCAAAACTGCCTGTGCAGCACTCTTGCATGGTGTTACAGCGAGCGGAAAAACGGTGGTGTTCATCCGCTTGATTCAAGAAACGCTTCGTTTGGGGCGTCAGGCACTTGTTTTGGTTCCGGAAATCGGACTTACGCCTCAGATGGTCAAACAACTCAGAGCAGCGTTCGGCAACGATGTAGCTATACAACATTCAGCATTGAGCCATACCGAACGACTGCTCCAGTGGAATGAAATACAAAAAGGCAAAGCCAACATTGTAGTCGGTACCCGCAGTGCAGTATTTGCACCGCTTAGTAATATCGGGCTGATTATTATTGACGAGGAGCATGAGCGAACCTACCATTCCGAGTCCAGTCCACGCTATCATGCCCACGAAATTGCAAAACTTCGGGCAGCTTCGCATAATGCGCTTTTGTTGTTGGCAAGTGCCACACCAAGCGTAGAAAGTTACTATGCTGCAAAAAATGGTAGGTATGAACTGTACGAACTGACCGAGCGATTTTCCAACCGACCATTGCCGAGTGTCGAACTTGTAAATATGCGACAAGAACTGATGGAAGGCAATCCCACCGAATTGAGCAATCGAATGCGTGTCGAAATCGCAGAAAACTTGAAGCGTGGCGAGCAGACGATCTTGCTGTTAAATCGTCGTGGTTACCAAACCGTGGCGATGTGTACCGAATGCAAAGAGGTAGTGAAATGCGGTTCGTGCAGTGTGCCGATGGTCTATCACAAAGCCCAGGAAAAGCTTTTGTGTCATTACTGCGGAAAAGTGGTTTCACCACCACCGCAAGTTTGTCCCGTGTGTGGGGGAGCGTTGCGATATACCGGATTTGGTACGCAGAAGATCGAGGAGGAACTCGAGAAAGCATTTCCACAGGCAAAGATTTTGCGTATGGATCAGGATACTACTGCCAAAAAAGATGCGCATGAAATGCTGTTTCGTAAATTTTCGCAGGATAACTATGATATTTTGCTTGGTACGCAGATGGTGGCAAAAGGATTGGATTTTCCCAAAGTATCGCTTGTAGGAGTGTTGGGAATCGACCAGATGCTGTTTGCACAAGGGTATCGAGCGAATGAAACGGTTTTTAGCTTAGTCACGCAGGTCGTCGGTCGAAGTGGCAGAGCGCAACTCCCGGGACGTGCGCTGATTCAAACCATTGACCCTGATAATCACGTGCTTCAGCTTGCATCAAGGCAAGATTATCCTGCATTCTACGAGCAAGAGATACGCTTTCGAAAACTGAATCTTTACCCACCGTTTTGTGGCGTTTGTATGGTGCTTTTTACGGGAGGGAAAGAGCAAAGCGTGGTACAGGCAGCGGTGCGATTTTCAGAGTTGATCGCTTTGGCTGCCCAAAAACAAACAGCGATTCCGCTGCGTGTTTTAGGTCCTGCACCGCTTCAGGTAGCAATGGTGAATCATCACTATCGCTATAAACTTACGATCAAATGCAAACCGGTTCGACAGTTTCGTGATTTGATGCGGAATGTATTGGAGATGTACGCAAAAGAGGGTCTGCCTCAAAAGGCGACCGTTGCGCTGGATATGCATTCAGATGCAGATTTATGATGATATAACAATACTATTATGATATATTGGAGGAAATAAAAATGGCATTGAGAACGATTGTACAAGACGGAGATCCTATTTTGAAAAAGGTTTGTCGTCCGGTGACAAATTTTGACGACAAATTGGCACAACTGCTGGAAGATATGAAAGAAACTTTGTGGCAAGCAAACGGTCTGGGTCTGGCTGGACCGCAGGTTGGCGTTATGCGCCGTGTTTTTATTTGCTTGGATGACCGTGAGTTTGGAGAAGACGAGGAGATCCCGGCAGATTGGGAGCCGAAGTTCATTGAGTTTATCAATCCGGAGATTTTGGAACAATCCGGTTCGGTGACATTGTATGAAGGCTGCTTGTCTTTCCCCGGGCATAACGGTGCGATCACACGCCCCCAGAAAGTAAAAGCACGTGCGCAGGATCGCTACGGAAATGTATTTACCATCGAAGCAGAAGATATGCTTGCCCGTTGCATCTGCCACGAAAGCAACCACTTGGACGGCGTGACCATTATGGATCTGGCGACCCATTTCTATGAAGATGAACATCCCGAGGAGGGTGACGAGGAATAATGCGAATTCTCTTTATGGGAACCCCCGACATCGCAGCTTTCTGCTTGCAGCAACTGCTGGATGCAGAATATGAGATATGCGGTGTGTTTACCCGTGCAGATAAACCAGTAGGAAGAAAACAGGTTTTGACGGCTCCTCCGGTAAAACAGGTAGCGCAAAAATACGATATTCCGGTTTACCAACCTGCTACACTGCGGGATGGACAGGCAGAGGAGATCATTCGCCAGCTTGCGCCCGACTTGTGCGTTGTTGTAGCGTATGGTCGAATTTTACCGCCTCAGATCCTTTCCATCCCTAAGCATGGCTGTATCAACCTGCACGTGTCCTTGCTGCCTAAATATCGTGGCAGTGCTCCTGTCCAGTGGGCAGTGCTGAACGGCGATAAGCAAACCGGTGTGTCGATCATGTATTTGAACGAGGGACTGGACACCGGCGATATTTTGAAGGTAGCATCGATAGAGATCGGCGAAAATGAAACCAGCGGCGAATTGTTTGAGAAAGTCACCGCAGTCGGCGCAAAAACTTTGATCGAAACGATTTGCGAAATTGAAGCAGGTACTGCGGTCGCAACTCCGCAGGACGATGCGCAGGCGACGTTTGCACCGATGCTGAAAAAAGAAATGGCAGAATTTTCTTTCTCGCAGCCTGCACAAACATTGCACAATCTTGTGCGTGGCATGAATCCGTGGCCTATGGCATACTTTGTGCATGAAGGAAAAAAGGTAAAGGTGACCCGCAGTCGGTTGGCGGAAGGGAAAGCAGAAGCAGGTACCATTCTTTCGCTGAAACCGCTGGTAGTGGCTTGCCAAGAAAATGCATTGGAGTTGGCAGAGGTCGTTCCGGAAGGAAAACGACCAATGGAAGGTGCTGCATGGGCAGCAGGTCGTCGTTTTTGTGTAGGTGATAACATATTATCCTGTGAAAGCGAACAATAAAGGTATAGCCTTTGATGTTGTTTGGAATACTGAAAAAAGCGGAACAGGAAAGCGATTGTTTTTTGGTTGTTTTGGCGTGAGGGCATAATTTTGTCACATTTTGGTGATATACTACACTGATAAGACTAGGTTGTAATGTAATTTCCGCTGAGTTTCAAATTTTAGAAGTATCAAAGGAGAAAAAGTATGCCATTTTTTTATTTGCCGGATAAATACTATATTATTCTGGTCATTCCTGCTATGTTGCTTGCGCTTTGGGCGCAAATGCGTGTAAAAAGCACGTTCGCCAAATACAGTCGGATTCATACGATGGGTGGTTTGACCGGCGCACAGGCAGCACGGCGGATTTTGGATGCGAATGGATTGAGCGATGTTCGTATCGAACCGATACAAGGCAGTCTGACAGACCATTATGATCCGTCGGCAAAGGTGGTACGCCTTTCCACAGATGTGTATGGAAGTGCCACAGTGGCAGCAGTTGGCGTGGCAGCGCACGAAACAGGTCATGCGATCCAACACGCACAGAGTTATGCTCCGCTTCAACTGCGTAATGCTATTATTCCTATCACGAATATCGGTTCACAACTTTCCATACCGCTGGTTTTGATCGGCTACCTTATGGGTATCTCGTCGCTGGTCGGTATTGGTATTTTACTTTTTTCGTTGGTCACACTGTTCCAGCTTATCACCCTTCCGGTAGAGTTTAATGCAAGTAGTCGAGCATTGGACACCCTCGATCGGTATGGGATGGTCACGGGACAGGAGCATACAGGAGTGAAAAAAGTGCTTTCAGCAGCTGCACTTACCTATGTTGCTGCTTTGATCGTGAGTGTTGCAAACCTGTTGAGATTGGTGTTGTTATTTGGGAATCGAAACGATGATTGATAAAAAACAAAAAAGTGGACGCATGATCGCAGTAGAACTGCTGATGAAACAAGAACAAGATGGCTATTCTAATTTGGTTTTGGATGCGGTGCTAAAGCGAAACGAAACAGATGCACGAGAAAAAGCGTTTGCAAGTGCGGTTTTTTATGGAGTGTTGGAACGTCAGTACACATTGGATTGGATGTTGCAACGTTGCATAAAACAACCCCTTGCAAAGTTGGATGCGCC
>CALWZD010000140.1 GCA_944385945.1 uncultured Anaerofilum sp.
GATGGGGGTGAGCATCATAGCAATCTCACTTCCAAGGCGCATGAGTGGAAGATGAAGTGGCAGACCAGAGGCAACACAAATCAAGCCTGTTGCAAAAACAATGCAAAGCACTGCAACACAGGCAACAAATTTGCGCAAAAAAATCACTTTACGAAATGTTCTCTTGGGAGCAGGGTCAGCTGCAAGAGAACATTTTTTCAAAATTTCACTTCGCAACTCTGGGCGAAGTTCGACCGAAGAAAGACATCGGTCAATCGATTGTTGGAATCGTTCGTATTTCAATCGAAATCCCATCCTTCTATTCTTTTTTTCAGCTGTTCACGGGCACGTTTTAAGCGAACCGAAACGGTAGATTGTGGAATTTGCAAAATTTGTGCGATCTCGCTGATTTTAAAATCCTGATAGTAATAAAGCAACAATACTTCTTTGTAGCAGGGCTTTAGTTGCATGACCTCTTTTACCAAAATCTTATCTTCAGCAGGTATTTTGAAGCCTTCATCCGGAACGTCAGGGAGAACATCGAAGGGAACTACGTGCTTTTTCCACGCACAACGCAAATAATCTTTGCACACGTTGATACAAATACGCATCACCCATGTGCGCTCGTTCGAATCCTGTTGGAATTGCCCATAATGTCGGTATACTTTTAAAAAAGTGTCCTGAACGGCATCTTCGGCAAGCTGTAAGTCTTTCAGATAAAGAAAGGCTACCCGAAGCAAAGCGGTTGAATATTCGTCAACGATTCGCTCCATATCCAATGCCAAAGGAGTAGATACATTATTGTTGGAAAAACCAAGCATTTAAAACTCCGTTTCTGTCTATTAGACGAACTAAACAAGAAAAATCTTTCATCTCTTATTGGCGAAATGATAAGAAAAAGCCGGCAGGCATATTGCCTGTGAATATTGGCAAAGTCTAAAGGTTATGGTATGATAAAAGAAAAGACTGTTTCCATTTTAAATATATATTATTATAAATCATCTTTTAAATATTTTCAATTCATAGTAGGAGGCGGTTGGATGAAAACATTGGTGGAACTATACGACAAAGAACCGCTTGACAATATTATATCGAGCTGTATTTTTGAGCCGGATAATGTTGTTTATCTGTGTGACATCAATGACCATTCCATGCGAAAAGAGCAAGCGGTATATAAATTGCTTCAGCGCAGAAAGATGAAGACTCTGCCACGATTTTATTATGTTGATACAACCAACCCCTCTGCTATTCAACGGGCGTTTTCTGCAATTGTACGGGATTGGCAGGACTGCGTGTTTGACCTGACGGGTGGGAAAGATCTGGCACTTTTGTGCGCAGGTGCATTTTGCGAGCGTCATAAAATCCCGTGTTACTATATCGACGTGTATCATCGACGCTTGATTCCAATTCAAAAATGTGAAGAAATACAGGAAACCTTTGAAATGCCACAGCTTCGAGCGGAAGATGTGCTGGGGGCAGCCGGTGCAGGAATTTTAGGGTATGGACACTTTCCGCTTTCGCTGATTGATGAGGAATTTGAGCGGGATATAGAACAGGTTTGGGAATGCATCATGAAAGCACCGCACCGCTGGGGTGGAGTAGCAGGGTACTTTCAGGCGGTGTTTCGAAATGGGGAAGAAGATCGGCTTAGCTACAAAGTCCACCAAAAAATTCGTGTATCATCACAAACATCTGCAAGGGCAGATACTGCCATGCTGAAAAAGTTAGCAGATGCCGGAATCTTAGTCGATTTTGAAGTGGAAGACGAGTTTGTTCGTTTTACAGTGAAAAATGAACTTGTAAAACGATGTCTGAGCAATCATGGGATTTGGTTGGAATTGTACGGCTATCTGTGTGCCAAACGAACAGGATGGTTTGATGATGTTCGCACAAGTTTGCTGATTGATTGGGACGGAGAAAACAGACGCAACGGAACAAGAAACGAAGTAGACATTTTTTTGCTAAAAGGTACGATACCCATATTTATAAGTTGCAAAATGGGAGCGCCGACGGCACTTGCTCTTTCGGAAATCAAAGTTCTGAGCAAAAAGTTTGGTGGCGATGCCGCAAAAACAGTTTTGCTCACAGCAAGTGCGGTGAAATCGGATAATCCTGTGCTGGCAGCTAGAGCAAAAGATATGGATGTTGTTTTAATTGACCGAAGCGATTTGGGGCAAAAAGATTTAGGGCAACGCTTTATTAAAATTGCCCAAATGCGTTGATGTCGTACAAAATAAGAATGGCACAAAATGTTGCTTTGAAAAGGAAAATGTGTTACTCTTTTTACAAATATTTATTCTTGAGAGGGATTCGATTATGGAAAAACAATTTGTAGAAAAAGCTGTGGAATATGCTAAAGAATTATTGGCAGTTCCCAGTCCTTCGGGTTATACAGAAAAAGCGACCGCATATCTAATGGATACCTTGTCTAAAATGGGCTATTCTCCGATTCGCACAAGAAAAGGAGCTGTACAGGTTTTCTTGGGCGGTGAGGGCGAAAATGCATTGATGTTGGCTTCTCATGTGGATACTTTGGGAGCAATGGTTCGTTCGGTCAAGTCGAACGGAAGACTTCGTGTAACACCTATCGGTGGATTGGACGCCAGCAATACCGAAGCGGAAACCGTAACAGTCTACACACGCAGCGGAAAAACCTACGAGGGTACATTCCAGTTGGAGAATGCATCCGTACACGTAAACGGAAAATTGAAAGAAACGCTTCGCACATGGGATAATGTAGAAGTCGTTTTGGACGAATATGTAAAAGATGCAAAGCAGGTGAAAGAACTTGGTATCGGCACCGGTGATTTCGTTTGTGTAGAACCTCGTACCAAAGTAACACAAAGCGGATACATCAAAAGCCGATTTCTGCACGACAAACTTTCGGCGGCCATTCTCTT
>CALWZD010000141.1 GCA_944385945.1 uncultured Anaerofilum sp.
AATGCTACCATTGGAAAGCGAATCAAATCATCTTCCGAAACCCATTTTGCTCCATGGGGAGTGTACCCGATTATTTGATATTTTTCTCCGGTAGGTTCCTCTGTAAGGTGTGTACCGACAGGTAAAATATCTTTAAATACATCACTCGCATACAAAGGCAAAAAACCGCTGCGAGTGTTTACATATTTTGTGAGCCCTCCTTGTACAAACGACAACATTTCTTCATCGATATATAACACTTGGCTAATTGTAGGGTAGTTTTGATATTTTTTACCTTTTAGCAAATTTCCATTGATCGTTTTGTATTCTTCCATAGATTGAAGTTCCGAAAAGTATACTCCTGTGGCATCAAATCGTCCCACTGCTTCCACTCCCGAAAGTTCCCCGATATAATTGAGATACCCTTGAATTGTCTGTGTAAATTCCGGAGATTCTTTTGTAGATTGGTAATCCAAGTGCAGCACCTGTTCCATATCAACATTGATATAATCTTCAAACATCTTTTTTTGATAGGACATAGCTACTGAATTGGTAATTGCAGATAGTGTTGTTTGCATTGATATGATACAAACCAAAAACGTCAGCAGTGACCATCCCTTTTTCTTGCTGATTTCTCTCAAAGAAAGTTTTAACAAGTTCATTCGATCACCTCAGCGGGAGCAATATTTAAAATATAACAAATTGGAAGTATTACCGATACTGCTAATGTAAAGGTCAAAAGTATAACTGTACCCAACAGAAAAAACGGCGTAACCGTTATAGAAATGATGCCGGCAGTTATAAAAGAAAAGATTGTGCTTAGGCTAATTCCTATAAAAAGACCAATGAGAAGTATTTTTGACATTTCCTGAATTATTGAACAAATAAGCTGAAAATTCGACCAACCAAATGCTTTGAAAATCGCTATGTTCCGTCGCTTTGTAATGACCCAGTAATTTGTGACCACAAGACAATTTGCAATAGAGAACAAATAGACGGAAAACGCCAACGATAATCCTGTATTTTGCATAGTAAGTATAATCGGTGCGTCTAAATCGGAGTTTGCCAATGACTGTAAGATGGAATCCATTGCGCTGATTCCAATAAGTACAGCCATCAAAGAGATTGCAAATCCTAGTATCAATAGCAAAGTGGTTAGTCTACAACTTCTTTTTAATCGTTGAAGCATCGCTTTCCCCTCTTTTCCCTTACGCATAATAAACTAACACCTGTTCATTTACTCCACAGTAAAACTGAAATATCAACGATCTGTTGCAGTTGGTTTCCATCCAAATTCTCTATGCCTGTGTAATCCCCATCAAAATAATATACAGCGTCAATTTCTTCGGCTCCTTTGTCCGATGCACATAAAACATATTCAGAAAACACCTCGTTACTTGTGGAAAGCTCATCCCATGTTGTTCCGGACAGATAAAAAAACAAACACGTCTTTTCTTCCTCGTTAATTACAGCCTCGACCCTTTTTTGCCTAATATAAGTTGCTTGATTGCCTTTCAGCCTTACCAGTAAGTTTCCATCTATCATTGACACAGAGATAGTTTCATCACATTCCAGCACATGGCTTTGATGCTTCAAAAAAGTCTTGCAAGCAAATGCTACACTAAACAATAATGCAAGCACAAATGCAACTAAAAGCAGCTGTTCTCTTTTTAACTTTTTTCTGACTGCCCGAAAAGATGCTGCTTTTTGCGACTCGAAATCGGAATTTTGAGGAACAATATTAACTTCGTTTGCTTTACAAAGAGAATGATAATACTCTTTGCAATTTGAGCATTGCGATATATGATCTTCTATAATTTCCTTACTTTCTTCGCTGCACACTCCGTCATAATACAGCGGTAATAAGTCTTGTATCAAATTACATTTGTATTTCATGTTATACCCTCCTTAAGTTTTAATTTTGCTCGGTGGTAAGTAACTCGTGCCCAACTTTCGGATTTATTCCAAAGGCTGCCGATTTCTAAAAAAGACAATTCGCCAAATGTGCGCATCCAGAAAACTTCCTTATATGGTTCATCCAAACGATGAAGTAATTTATGAAGTTCGAAAGCACTTTCTTTATCCAACAAACGATCTTCCATGTTTTTATGTTCGAATACAGCATCTAAGGGTTGGTCGATTCTGCGTTGCCGTTGCTTTGCCTGCGTATAGAACGTATTTTTTGCAATCTGGCACAGCCAAACACTCAGTTTACATTCTCCCCGAAAGGTATCAATCCGCTTCAGTGCCTTGAAAAAAACCTCTTGGGTGATTTCTTCTGCCCATATCTCCTCTTTACAAAGAGATAATACATACCGGAAAACAACATCGTAATAATCCGAATATACCTTTTCAAACTCTTTCACACCAACACCTCACTTCCCTTTTTGATTTTTACTACTCTTTATCTCTATGACGATTGAGTGAAAAAAACGTTACAGCTTTTTTCAAATTTTCTTTTACCACTTTGAGTTGAATGAAAAAGAGCGGAAATTTGGTGCATAAACGAAAAAACTTCCTTGTAAAAGTCTGTGCCGACATTATACAGACTTTACAAAGAAGTTTCTCGATTTAAACTAGGGTTTTTCTGTTTGGAAATGCCCCTGTAAAATTCTAATTTTTACATAATACGTTTATGAAATATTTGCAAATTGAAATACAATCCCCACTACTGCCGAAAATGCTATCAAAACGACCGGATGCAGCTTTTTAATCGGTTTTACCCAGTTGCTGAGCAGGATAAGAACGATTGCCAAAATAACCGCTTTCCAACGGAACAAACCTGTGATACTCTCTACTTCAAACAGATTGAACAACTGGTTTTTACCAGAAATGGTTGTGACGGTGGTCAAAACTTCCAGTGCAACCCCTATCCCTGCCGCAGCAATTAGCCCTGTTGATGCAGGACGCAGACCATAAAATGCGTTTGCGACATACTTGTTGTCTTTAAATTTGTTTAGTGCCATTGCCACCAACAAAATGACGACGATGGAAGGGGTGATTTCTCCAACTGTAGCAACAACCGCCCCCGGAACGCCCGCAACCACAAAACCCACATAAGTAGCCATATTGATTCCAATCGGACCCGGGGTGGACTCCGACACCGCTAACATATTCATTAAATCGGTATACGTGTACCAACCGGTGCTGTCACCAATATTTTGCAAAAATGGAATAGTAGCCATTCCCCCGCCAACAGCAAATAATCCGGTCTTAAAAAACTCCCAAAACAGCCGTAAATAAATCATTTTTTGCCCTCCATTGCTTTCAGTGCAATTCCGGCAATGATTGCAGCCGGTACGAACCACGCAGGTGACACATTCAAAAGGATTCCGCAAACAGTTACCATCAAAAAAATAACTGCTGTTTGTTTATCGACAACAGAGCTTTTCAGTAATTTTATCACTGCATTGAAAATCAACACACAGCTGCATACCTGTATACCTGCGAACGCATTTCTCACCCATGCAAGATCTGCAAAATTGCTGATAAAAGCAGCCAGTACACTAATTATAACCAACGACGGAAACACCAGCCCCAATGTTGCCACGATTCCTCCCGCCGTACCGGCACATTTTTGCCCCACAAAGGTTGCCGTATTTACTGCAATAATTCCCGGCGTACATTGCCCAATCGCATAATAATCTGTCAGTTCTTCCTCGGTTGCCCAGTGCTTATTTTCTACCAATTCACGCTGCAAAATCGGAAGCATCGCCATACCGCCGCCAAAAGTGATGACGCCCATTTTTGCAAACGAAGTAAATAGTTGCGCCAGCAGTTTCAAATTACCTGCCATAATACTTGGATTCTCCTCTCCTATTTCAAATCTATATCCTATAATAGCCGAAGCACTTGCATATTTCAATTCTTATATTAAAATAGTATTTATAATATTTTCATTATGAATCAGAATAGGTGGTGCTGTTCGCTTGACATTTCGACATTTTGAAATTTTTACAACAGTTTGTTCCAAAGAAAGCTTCACATTGGCTGCCGATGCGCTAAACATTGCACAGCCTGCCGTAAGCGTGGCGATTCGAGAACTAGAAGCATATTACGGCTGTAAATTGTTTGAGCGAATGAATCGTCGTATCTATATCACCGAAAGCGGTAAAGTTCTTTTGCAATATGCCCAAACAATTCTTTCGCAGAGAGAAGAATCACTGCGCATACTAAAAGACAACCAAGCAATGGGAAGCTGCCATTTTGGTGTACACGTAAGTTTTGGCGAAACAAAGCTTGCTTTGATTTTGGCAGAAGTATCACGCTCTACCCCGCCGATCGATGTCCGTGTTTATAGCAATAACTCTCGAAAAATAGAGCAAATGGTTTTAGAAAACCGTCTCGATTTTGTTGTGACTGACCATGTGACCCATTCCAACCACTTTCTTGCAGAACCGCTGAACAGCGAATCCCTCCTTGTGGTATGTGCCACAGATTTCCCTGCACCTGATATGCTTACGTTGCCGGAACTTGCGAAGCAAAAACTGCTTGTTCGGGAAAGCGGAAGCGGTGTTCGAAATAGTGTAGATGCTGCCTTCCAAGCGGTTGGCTGTACAATTTGTCCTGTCTTGGAAAGTATCAGCACTGCTTGTTTACTAAACTGTGTCCGGTCTGGCGTTGGTATCGCAATCCTTCCCGAATCGTTGGTACAGCAGCCTATCGAAGAAGGACACCTGCGTGTAATAAAAACCGACAGCAACCTACTTTTTCGAAGATATTACATTTTATCTCATCAAAACAAATATCACACCACCGCTACACGCCGTGTAATGGAAATCATTCGTCGAATCGGTTGATTTTTATCGTCTGAAATCCATTTGATTCATCCAAATCACATACCGTTTTTTGAACCTGCTCCAGTGGAACGATGCTTGGAATACCTCCATAAGCTTGCGTAGATAGACTTGCAGCAACGGTTGCAAATTTTCCTATTTCAAGCAGTTCATCCACAGTAAAGCTTTCTACCGATTTGCTTTGAGCCAAAATACGACTGATTGCACTTGCCCCAAAAATATCTCCCGCACCGGTGGTGTCAATCGGTTCAACCTTTGGACAAGGGATATAAACACTGCCTTTTGAATTTACAAGATAACTTCCTCTTGCACCTAATGTGATCATTGCCAATTTAACACCGTATTCTCGAATCAGCTTCTGCCCAGCTGAAACTTCATACATTCCCCATAAAAATTCCACTTCATTATCGCTGATCTTTACAATATCTGTATAGTTCAATCCCCACAAAATCTGCTGTTTCGCTTGTTGTGGATCTTCCCATAAATTCAGCCGAAGATTTGGGTCGAAAGTGATCAGCTTCCCACTATTTTTTGCGTACTCCACGGCATACTGCGTGGCGGTGCGAACCGGTTCGTCTGTTAGGCTGACGCTGCCAAAATGAAATATTTTGCAATGTTCTATCACATTAGTATCAATTTCCTTTTTTGTCAGGCAAATATCCGCCCCCGGCTTTCTTGCAAAATTGAACGAACGCTCTCCCTTTTCATCAAATGAAACAAATGCTAATGTTGTAAACACTTTATCATCACTTACAATGGCACTTGTTTCAATTCCCACCTGCGCCAATGTTGTAATCAGGAGCTTTCCGAAATCATCTGCACCAACCTTACCTATCATTGCAGTTTTTGCCCCGTATCGACTCAATGCAGCCAAAAAATTTCCCGGTGCTCCTCCTGGATTTGCTTTCATTGTGGGATACCCCTGCTCATCCACCGATCGTGCTGCAAAATCAACCAATAATTCGCCAATCGCTACCACATCATATAGATTATTTTGACATTTCAGCATATCGTTCATTTTCCCCCTTTGCAAATACTGCACAAAAGACTTCCGCAAGCATACAAACTGCTTTCGGAAGTCTTCTTGTTTTAATATTTACTATAATTTTCCACGTTAGTATAGCACTGTCGGCTTGTTTTGTCAATGTAGCGCCTTATGTGTGCGGTGCATACGGAACAAGTTGATAGCATTGGCGAATAATTGCCATACACCGTTCTTTATGAAAAGTGAGGTATTCTTTCTTTTTTTGATTTTCAATTTTTTGAGATTGCAGAAACGATTTCCATTGCGGACAAGTTTTGTGGCACCCTTCACAATAATGAGAACAACCTGTTTTACATGGTAACATCGTAATACGCTCCTTTTGCTTAGTAATAAAAAACAGCCGAATCGAACTATGGTCGAAACACAACTCATTTCAACCATTTTCGATCGGCTGTACAGGCATGGATTGTTTTCTGTATACACAGAAAAACTCTGCTTACAAGCAATTCGCTTTGATGTATTTCTCTCCTAAGCATTGCCCCTTCACCTCACTTATCTGTTTTCTTTGTTCCTATTATACAGCTTATTTTATATAATATTCCATCAAAGTTTTGATAAGTTTAGGTAAAATTTCTTTAAGGGACACTAAAAAGAGTTTTATATCATATTGCTTTAACTTAAAGTCGATTGGTGTAGCGGTCGAAAAAATCTTTGGTTTCTGCCACTACTACCCCACTGAGCGCAAAAATAGCGATCATATTGGGAAGTGCCATCAATGCATTAAAAATATCCGCAATCGTCCATACTGCCGAAACTGTCATGTAAGGTCCAATAAAAACTGCCAAAATATAAAGCCAGCGGAAAGATGTCAGAATCGTTCGGTTTCCGTTTGTAAGATATTCCAAGCAGCGTTCCGAATAATAATCCCATCCCAAAATCGTAGTAAAAGCAAAAAACACAAGGCAAAGCATCAAAACAAACGCAGTAATACTATTGGAAAACGGCAAACCGTTTTGGAATGCATAGGTAGTAACTGCTACACCTTCCAGCCCGGGCTGTTGCCATGCACCGGTAATAACGATAGACAAACCGGTAAGGGTACAAATTACGATTGTATCAATAAAGGTACCTGTCATCGAAACCAACCCTTGGCGCACCGGCTCTTTGGTCTGTGCAGCTGCTGCAGCGATGGGTGCAGAACCCAATCCGGCTTCGTTGGAGAAAATACCTCGTGCAATTCCCTTTTGCATGGCAACGATCATCGTGCCTACAACACCGCCTGTAAACGCTGAAGGATTGAATGCACTTTGTACGATCAATGCCACTGCCTGCGGAACGAGCTTGTAATTGTATATGACGAGAGAAACCGAGAACACAATGTATAAAACCGCCATAAAAGGAACGACTACCTGTGCCACACTGGAAATTCTCTGAATACCACCGATAACGACCAATGCTACACAAATCGCCAAAATAAACGAAGCTACCACTACATACCACGAATATTCACCAATACCGAATACCGAAACCGTCCATATCTTTTGTGGGTCAAAAAAGTTTTGAATTGCGGAAGCGATTCCATTTACTTGTGTGAAGGTTCCTATTCCAAACAAACCAACACCCACTCCGAAAAAGGCAAACAGCCACGCCATCCACTTCCAACTTTTTCCCATACCGTGCTCGATATAGTAAAACGGTCCGCCCAATGCATGACCATCGGAAGATACCTTGCGATATTTGATCGCCAAAACACCTTCGGCATATTTCGTTGCCATACCAAAAAAGGCAGCCAACCACATCCAAAACAAAGCACCCGGACCACCCTCACAAATTGCGGTTGCAACACCAATGATATTGCCTGTACCGATCGTAGCAGAAAGTGCCGTACACAGCGCACCAAAGGAAGAAACCTCACCTTGTCCACCATCTTCGTTTTTCACCATCCAACGCAAAGCCAACGGCAATCTACGAAGCTGTAACAGCCCTAACCGAAAGGTAAGGTAGATTCCACCACAAAGTATAAGCAGAATGAGTGGAACTCCCCAAACGATTCCATCAAACCATTTAAGAAATGCATCAATTTGTGTAAACATATGCGATTGACTCCTTTTCACCAAAAAATAATCGGTCGTACTGCATTCAGCACGACCTTCTGGAAAAAAGAACATCTTTGGTTGTTACGCCGTTCTGTCCTTTTGCCTGAGAGATTAGCAACCTGTCCTTGATTGCCGTACACCTTCGGCGCTTGCATTGTCTTTCCACAACAAACATATTGCAAGGCTCTCCAGAAAACTGTCGATGAGAAAAGTTTAACACACTTTGAATATGAGTTCAATATCTTTTATAGAAAAAGAATCAATTCTGCATATTAACATTTTTTAATAATATTTTTCTAAAAAATTGTAAATTTATCACAAGCTCTATTGATTTCATTTATAGGAACTGTATTTTCAACAAATAGAAAAAATCAGATTTTACGGAGCCGATATTTAATAATAACAATTTCGTTTTTTGTACGAATACAAAAAAATACCGGCATCTAAACTAGATGCCGGTACAAAACAAGCTATTACAGCAAAGAACGATACAGTTCTTTGATCTGGTCTACATTGATTTCTCTGGGATTTCCCGGACGGCAAGCGTCGTCGTATGCAGACTGTGCAAGGAAGTCCAGATCGTTTTCTTTCACGATTTCTTTCAGGTCGGCGGGAATACCCACATCAGCAGACAGCTTCTTCACCGCATTGATAGCAGCCAGGCGGTACTCCTCCTGCGACATTGCATCAACATCGGAAACGCCCATTGCACGTGCGATCTCACGGTACTTCTCGCCGGTTGCACAAGCGTTAAACTCCATACCGACAGGCAGCAAAATTGCATTTGCAACACCGTGAGGGGTATCGTACAGAGCACCCAGAGGATGTGCCATCGAGTGTACGATGCCCAAACCTACATTCGAGAAGCCCATACCTGCAACATACTGACCCAGTGCCATATCTGCACGTGCCCATGCTTCATTCTCAACTGCTGCACGCAAGCTGCGAGCGATGATCTCGATCGCTTTCAGATGGAACATATCCGAAAGTTCCCAAGCACCACCAGTGATGTATCCCTCGATTGCATGGGTCAAGGCATCCATACCGGTTGCTGCGGTCAAGCCTTTGGGCATGCTAGCCATCATCTCAGGGTCAACGAAAGCAACAACAGGAATGTCTTTGGGGTCGACACATACCATTTTACGGTTTTTCTCTGCATCGGTGATAACATAGTTAATGGTTACCTCGGCAGCAGTACCTGCGGTAGTGGGAACAGCAAAAATGGGTACAGACTTATTCTTGGTGGGTGCAACACCCTCCAAGCTGCGAACATCTGCAAATTCCGGGTTTGCAATGATGATACCGATGCCTTTTGCGGTGTCCATAGAAGAACCACCACCGATTGCGACGATGTAATCAGCCTGTGCTGCTTTGAAAGCTTCAACGCCAGACTGCACATTCTCAATGGTAGGATTGGGCTTGATGTTAGAGTATACCTCGTATGCCAAACCTGCATTGTCCAGCACATCGAGAACCTTTTTGGTAACTCCGAATTTGATCAAATCGGGATCAGAGCATACCAAAGCCTTTTTGAAGCCACGACCTTTTGCTTCGGTTGCAATCTCTGCGATTGCGCCTGCACCATGATAAGCGGTTTCGTTCAACACAAATCTGTTTGCCATAACAATTACCTCTTTCTAATTTTTACTAAGGGGATATGGTCATTTGCCATTCCCCTTAGTGAATATCTATTTATTTTTCGTACAAGAACTCCTCAGGCAAAGTAACTTTAAAGTCAACAGCCAAATCACGGAAATTCTGTGCGGTGATTGTTTGCAATTTATCGGGACGCATAGAAAGCATTTTTACCAGAATTTCAGCAGATTTTTCTGCGGTATGCATCAAACCGAAGGTCAAATCGAAATCTTCACCTGCTGCAAACATTCCATGATGTGCCCAAATTGCCAAATCATACTTTTTCATCAGTTCGGAAGTCGCAACTGCAATGTCACGTCCGCCAGGTACCATCCAAGGCACAACACCAACGCCATCTGGGAAAACTACGGGGCATTCGGTAGCCATCTCCCACAGTTCACGAGTGAATACACGGTCTTCCAAAGGAAGAACGAATGTCAACGCAATAATATTTGTGGTATGCGCATGGTAGATAACACGATATTTTTCATTCTTCAGGAACTTTACTTCGTGGTTCATCAAGTGCGAAGGAAGTTCCGAAGTGGGACGACCGCCATTTACCAATCCCCAAACGATGCGATAATTTTCGCCTTTGTCATCTAGCTCAATCAGGCAAATGGAATCTTCGGGGTCGATGATGACATTGCGGAAATACTTTCCACTGCCGGTTACCAAGAAATACTCCTTTGCCAAACTGGGAACGGTCGTTCCAATCGGACGCCACTCACCTGCATTCAAGCACTCTTTTACACTCTCAACTTCTTCCGGTTTTACACGATAGGACAGGTTTCCGCCATTGCGCTCATGCCAGCCCTGCTCCCAACCGTCGTTCGCCATACGGATAAATTTCTGTACAAACTGTGCTTCCAAAAACTTCATAATTTGATAGTCCTTTCTTCCAGCAATCTTTTCAGATTCTTTATGCACGTTTTTTCAAAACGTCGTTTTCGTATGCGTCTACAACATCAAAGAATTCTAACTCGGAAACTACACCGCTTTGTTTGAGATATTCTTCCCAAACTTCACCGAAAGGCAGAGTCTTGCAAGCCTCCTGCATAACCATCAATTTGGACAACTGATTGGTCTCTTGCAGCTCTTTCAACATTGCATTGGGGGTCAACAAAGCAAACAGCAATGCTTTCTGCCAGTTACGGAAACCGGTTGCCAAAGCAGAAACACGGTTAATGCTTGCATCGAAGTAGTCCAAAGCCATATGTACACGATTCAGACCGTCGCAGCGAACGATTTCCTTTGCCATCTCACGGGTTTCATCATCA
>CALWZD010000142.1 GCA_944385945.1 uncultured Anaerofilum sp.
CCATGCCGCAAACACCAAACCGGCTGCCTCACCCCAACAAAAGCGTTCGAATACCAATTTCCCGTCGAAAAATACGGTCACACGGTCACGGAATTTTGTGTTTCCTTCCTTTTCATAACAAGCTGCAGCATAGCCTTTTGGTACGACTCCACCGATTTTTGCGTTCTCCAATGCCATCCTTTTCCCTCTTTCCTTTTGCAGATGTTATATCTGCATTTTATAAATTTGGCTGTTTCTTATCATAGCACAACTGCATAAGAAAGAAAAGTTATCCGACAAAAAAGGCTTATACACGGTAAGGAATGATGGCTTAAAAACGCATCCCGAGCCGTTCCATCAAATCATTTGCTGCGCTGTATCCCATTTTACGCTGACGATTGTTGATGGCAGCCGCTTCGATGACGATCGCCAGATTGCGTCCGGGATGCACAGGCAGTACCGCCAAGGGAATTTCTACACCCATAATGTCGGTTGTTTCCGTTTCCAGTCCAATCTCCTGATAGTGCTTTTGCTGATTCCAATGTTCCAAATGCACTGCCAGGTCCACTTTTTCCGACACCTTGACCGCACCGGTGCCGAAAGTACGTGCGATGTTCAGAATACCAACTCCACGCAATTCGATAAAATGGCGGATATTTTCAGGCGAAGAAGCCACGATACTGCGATCGGACACTTTGCGTAGAACAACGGCATCATCGGCAATCAGACGATGCCCACGTTTCAACAGTTCGATCGCCGTTTCACTTTTTCCCACTCCGCTTTCGCCGGTAATAAAAACACCCTCGCCGTACACCTCTACCATTACGCCGTGCCGAGTGATTCTGGGGGCAAGCGCAACGCTTAGAACCGAAACCAGATTGTTTACCAAAATGGATGTATTCTCCCGTGAACGCAAAATAGGCACTTCGTATTTTTGCGCCATCTCGATACCATAGTCACCAATATCCAGTTGGCGGGAATAAAGCACGACCGGCGGCTTTTTGGAAAATAGCACTTCTACCCGTTTGGTATATTCTTCGGGTGGCAGTGTCATCAAATATCCTTTTTCGGCGTTGCCTAAAATTTGGATGCGCTCGTGGTCGAAATACTCGTCGTACCCTGTCAGCAAAAGCCCCGGTCGGTTGACATCTGCCGACCAAATCTGGATGTCCTCCAATGGCTTAGGCGTGTATACTACTTCTAGATGAATCTCCTCCACCAACTGTTTCAATGAAATTGAAAATTTTTTCATTTCATCTTCCCCTCCAATACAGCGTTTTGGGCGGTTTTTATTTTGTGAATATTATAACAGACCGCCACGCAGGGAAAAAGCGTTACAGGAAGTTTTTTTATTTTCGCAATTTTCACAATCTGAAAGTGCAGATATTTTTCTGTGGGGTATAATTACGCTTTACAAAACGCTTGGAGAATATACAATCCTGCCTCGCCGCTTTTCTCAGGATGAAATTGCGTACCCATGAGATTTCCTTTTTGCACAGCTGCACAAATTTCTCTTGAACCGTATTTTGTGTAGGCGACTTGACGGCTTTGCTCTTTCACCTGTGCCTGAAAACTGTGTACAAAATAGCACTCTGAACGCTCTGGCAAACCTTGTAAAAAACTATTTTGGAATCCTATTTGGTTCGAAAATAATTTTCCCCAACCGATATGCGGCACTTTTTGTCGCTGTCCTTGCAGGTCGACGGTCGGAATCGCCGTTACCTTTCCCTCAATCAAACCCAATCCTGCATGAACACCCCCTTCTTCGCTGCTTTCAAACAGCAACTGCATCCCCAAACAAATGCCCAACAGTGGAACTCCTTTGCGTACGGCTTGACAAATCGGCTGCACCAAATGATTATTTTGCAGCTGCTGCATCCCGTCAGCAAAAGCACCTACCCCGGGCAAAATCAACCGCTCGGCTGTTTCGATTTGGCTGGGCGATGACGCATACGAAACCGATGCCCCGCAATGCTCCAACGCTCGCTGTACACTCAACAGGTTGCTACGTCCATAGTCGATGATGGTTACCTGTACACTCATCTGCGCACCTCGATTCCACTTTGTTCCAACTCTTGCTTGATTTGAAGAATGGATCGTTTTTCGTAGTGTAAAATGCTTGCCACTGCCACCGCATCTGCGCCTGTTTGGGCTGCCTGCACAACGTCCTGTGCCGAAGATGCTCCACCTGCTGCAATCACCGGAACATCGGCAAGTTTGCAAACGGCTTCGATGAGAGGAAGATCCATGCCTTTTTGGAAGCCGTCTCGATCGACACTGGGCAGCAGGATCTCTCCTGCACCCAGTTGCTGCGCCTGTTTTACCCATTCCAAAACATCGTTGCCGGAGTGTTCTCTCCCGTTATCATAGTAAGCTTCCCAGCCTGCGGAAGGGTCTTGCGGATCTCTGCGCTTGGCTTGCACACTCAAAACCACACACTGCCTGCCAAATGCCTGTGCGATCTCCGCCAAAAATTCCGGTCGGCGCAGTGCAGCCGTGTTCACTGCCACCTTATCCGCACCTGCATTCAGCACGGCATTTACATCCTGCACCGTACGCAGACCACCGCCTGCTGTGACGGGAATAAATACGTCTGCTGCCGTATGTGACAAAATATCCCCCAAATTATTGCGCTCATACAAGCTGGCAACGGTATCTAAATAAAGTAATTCGTCGAT
>CALWZD010000143.1 GCA_944385945.1 uncultured Anaerofilum sp.
AATGCGTGTGTCGAAGTATTCTGTTCGGGTCTGGACGAACAAAAAGCCGCCGAACTGATTCAAAAAGAGTTGCAGCAACTTGACCGTCAGCCGGTACCACTGCCCGACGCACAGGCAATGCCGGTGACCGCTGCGCAAACGTATACCGAAACGATGGACATGGTGCAGGCAAAGCTTTGCTTGCTGTTTACAGTAGAAGATTTCGACATCGAAGCAGACCTGTCTGCCATGCGCTTAGGAATGGCGATTTTAGGGGGAAGTCCCACCAGCCGTCTGTTTATGAATGTACGTGAAAAACAAAGTCTTTGCTATTATTGCGCAGCAAGCTTCAATTCGTTTGGCGGTATGATGTGCATTGACAGCGGTATCGAACCGGAAAACGCCGAAACTGCACAGCAGGCGATTTTGAACGAGTGGCAGGCGATGTGTGAAGCACCTGCGACCGAAAAAGAGATGGAAGATGCACGTCGATTCATCGTAAACAGTTTGGCAGCGGTTGGCGACAGCATTTCTGCACAGGAAAACTGGTATATCGGGCAGCTGTGGCGTGATTGTACCGATTCTCCCGAGCAGGTACACCAGCAGCTCTTGGAGGTAACGGCAGAACAGGTGCAGCAGGCAATGCAGAAATTCCGCTTTTCGCTGGCATATTTGTTGACAAGGGAGGATTCGAAGGATGAATGAGGCGATCGCAGCACTGCGTGAAGCGGCACAGTGCGAAACCATTCAACTGCCCAATGGCATGACCATTTTGGTAAAACTGATGCAAGGGTATCGGGATGTTCATGTCATTTGCGGCACTCGCTTTGGCTCGGCAGATTGTGGCTTTGAGATGGACGGAGAAACGGTGCATTTGCCGGCAGGTGTGGCACATTTTCTGGAACATAAAATGTTTGAAAGCGAAGAAGGCGATGCTTTTGCGCAGTATGCTGCGGTGGGAGTGTCTGCCAATGCGTATACCAGTTTTGATAAGACTTGTTATTTGTTCTCTACTACGGCAGGGGTCGAGCAGGCATTGGATATTCTTCTGCGTTTGGTAAGCAAGGCTTATTTCACACCGGAAACAGTGGAAAAAGAGCAAGGCATTATCGGGCAGGAGATCAAAATGTATGACGATAGCCCCGAGTGGCGTTTGATGTTTGCACTGCTGCAATCTATGTATCATGACCATCCGGTCAAAGAAGATATTGCAGGCTCGGTGGAAAGCATTGCAGAAATCACCCCCGAGATGCTGTATAAGTGCGTGAAAGCATTTTATTCCCCTGCAAATCTGGTGCTTGCAGCTGCGGGAAACATCACGAAAGAGCAGGTCTTGCAAGCCATCGACCGTGCGCAGCTTCCGACCGAAAAGCCAAATGTGAAAAAGCTTCCAATCGAAGAACCGGCGGAAATCGTATGCAAGGAAAAACGCTTTACCATGAGCGTTTCCAAGCCGATGCTGGGCGTAGGCTATAAGGAAGTTCCGCCGACAAAAGAGAATCAGCTGAAAACGGCTTTGATTTGCGATATGCTGAGTGAGTTGGTCTGTGGTGCGATGACACCGTTCTATCGTGAACTCTACGACAGCGGTTTGGCAGGGGCAGACTTCAGCGGAGAATTTTTGTGCATTGAAAATGCGTTGTGCCTGATGTTCTGCGGTGAAACCGACCAACCCGAGCAGGTTCATGCACTTTTGCAGCAGGAAATTGACCGTTTGCGCAAAGAGGGTATCAGCGAAGAATTGTTTACTTTGTGCAAAAATCAAATGTACGGCGGTCTGGTCTGCGAGTTGGATACTACCTCCGGCACAGCATGTGCGCTGTGTGGCGGAGCTTTGAAAGGCTACACGCTCTACGATGAGATGTCTTGTTTGGTCGAATTGACCGTGCAGGATGTAAACGAAATGCTGCAAACCATGCTGTTGGAAGAAAACAGTGTCAGCGTGGTGATTTTACCCGAAAGCGAGGAATAAGAAGATGACCAATCATGTAACTTTTCCGGGTCTGGGGCTGGAGTTTGATATTGACCGTGTGGCATTTTCGATTGGCGGATTCAACATCTACTGGTACGGATTGCTGATTTCTATCGGATTTTGTCTGGCAATCGTGTTTGCGTTTTCAAATGCGAAACGTTTTGGGATCAATGACGATCGCATGGTAGACGTCATTTTGCTTACGACCATTTGTGCAATTATCTGCGCAAGAGCCTACTATGTCGTTTTTGCGCCGTTTGAATATCAATCGCTATGGGATATGATAAACCTGCGTGATGGCGGTTTGGCAATTTACGGCGGTGTACTGGGAGCGGTCGTATTTGGTGTCGTCTTCTGTAAACTGCGTAAGGTACCGGTGCTGCCGATGCTGGATTTGGCACTCATCGGTTTTCTGATTGGTCAGGGAATCGGTAGATGGGGCAATTTTTTCAATCAGGAAGCATTTGGCACAAACACTACTTTGCCATGGGGAATGTACAGCGAGGGAACATACAATTATCTGTCCTCGGTACAACAGACTTTGGCTGAACAGGGCATCACGGTAGATCCTTCGATGCCGGTACATCCTACCTTTTTGTACGAATCCATCTGGTGTTTACTGGGCTTCGTATTGCTTGCGTTGTATATTCCAAAACGTAAATTTCACGGCGAAATTGCATTGATGTATGCCGTCTGGTATGGTGCAGAGCGAGCAGTAGTAGAGGGGCTGCGAACCGATTCGCTGATGCTGGGCGGTGTGCGTGTCAGTCAGGCGTTGGCAGCTGTAAGCGTCATTGCTGCGGCTATCGCTTGGGTAGTATTGCGGAAGAAATACAAAAATGTTCCGCTGGTCATTGCGAGCGAACAATCGCAGGCTGGCGAGGCGCAAGCATCAACAACAGAAGAACAAACTGAACTTACCGAGCAAACCGAGCAGCCGGAATCGGTAGAGCAAAGCGATTCGCAAACCTCGGAGCTGTCTGAACAAGACAAAGAAAACGAGTGATCTGCAAATTAGCATTTTAGATGGAATGGGAAAGAGGGAAAGAGAATGGGAGCAACATTGATTCAGGGAAAACAACTGGCAGCGGCAGTAAAGGAAGACGTTCGCCGTCAGGTAGAGGAACTGAATAAGCAGGGCATCGAGCCTTGTCTGGCAGTGGTACTGGTGGGGGAAAATCCTGCCAGCAAGGTGTACGTAGGCGGAAAGGAAAAGGATTGCGCCGAGTGCGGGATTCGCTCGGTCATCCATCGCTTGCCGGAAAGCACGACACAAGCGGAGCTGCTGCAACTGTTGGAAGATATGGCGAAGGACAGTAAAATTCACGGGATTCTGGTGCAGCTGCCTTTGCCCAAACACATCGACCCACAGACCGTTATCGAGGCGATCCCGCCCGAAAAAGATGTAGACGGATTTACACCGATCAACGTGGGCAAGATGATGATCGGGGAAGAATGCTTTTTGCCCTGTACGCCGGCTGGGTGCATCGAAATGATCGAACATACCGGCATCGACTTAACA
>CALWZD010000144.1 GCA_944385945.1 uncultured Anaerofilum sp.
ATACTGAAAATCGACGATGCAAAATGCGTCAACTGCCAGCGATGTGTAGCATTTTGTCCCACACGTGCGTTGAAAATCACAAAGAGCGACAGCGTATTGCGTGAGAATGAGAACTGGAAAACCAGCACCATTCAGGAAATCTATAAGCAGGCATCCAGTGGCGGTGTTTTGCTTTCCTCTATGGGCAGCCCGACTTCGCTGCCGGTGTATTGGGATAAGATTCTTATCAACGCATCGCAGGTGACCAATCCGCCCATCGACCCTTTGCGTGAGCCGATGGAAACACGCACTTTTTTGGGCAAAAAACCGGATACCATTCGCCGTGACCAAAACGGAAACCTAGTTTGTGAAACACCACCGCAGTTGGAACTTTCGATGCCGGTCATGTTTTCGGCAATGAGCTACGGTTCCATCAGCTACAATGCCCACGAAAGCTTGGCACGGGCTGCGAAAGAACTGGGGATTTTTTACAATACAGGTGAGGGCGGTCTGCACGAAGATTTTTATTGCTATGGAGAAAACACCATCGTACAGGTCGCATCGGGACGCTTTGGTGTACATAAGCAGTATTTAGAGGCTGCAAAAGGCATCGAAATTAAAATGGGGCAAGGCGCAAAACCCGGCATTGGTGGACATCTTCCGGGCAATAAAATCAACAGCGACGTTTCCCGTACCCGTATGATTCCCGAAGGCTCAGACGCAATTTCTCCTGCACCGCACCACGACATTTATTCCATCGAAGATTTGCGTCAGTTGGTCTATTCGCTGAAAGAGGCAACAGACTATCAAAAGCCGATCATTGTGAAAGTGGCAGCGGTACACAATATTGCAGCCATCGCCAGCGGAATCGCTCGCAGCGGTGCTGATATGATTGCCATTGACGGCTACCGTGGCGGTACGGGTGCTGCTCCTACCCGTATTCGTGACAATGTAGGCATCCCCATCGAGTTGGCACTTGCAGCGGTCGACCAGCGTTTGAGAGATGAAGGTATCCGCAATCAGGTTTCACTGATTGTCGGGGGAAGTATTCGCAGTGCGTCCGACGTGGTAAAGGCAGTCGCACTGGGCGCAGATGCCTGCTACATCGGCACAGCAGCAATGATGGCAATGGGGTGCCATCTCTGCCGTAGCTGTCAAAGCGGTAAATGCAACTGGGGAATCGCTACCCAAAAGCCCGAACTTGTAAAACGGCTAGATCCCAATATGGGGACGCAGCGTCTGGTCAATCTTCTTACCGCATGGAAACATGAGATCAAAGAACTTATGGGTGGAATGGGCATCAACTCCATCGAAACATTGCGAGGCAACCGCCTGATGCTGCGAGGAATTGGGCTAAGCGAAAAGGAACTGGAGATTCTGGGCATTGCACATGCCGGCGAATAAATTCAAAAAGTTTGGTTCGATTTCAACATTTACAGAAAAGGTGTGATATAATATGACTACCATCAATGCCGCAGATTTGGAATATGACCAGCTAAACCGACAGTTGAAAATGCAACAGCAGGATTGCGTGGTTCAAAACTGCTTAGGGCATCGCTTTTTGGCGGTTAGTTTGGAAAAACATAAAATCGTTGTAGAGGGAATTGCAGGCAATGCATTGGGTGCATATCTCAACGGTGCGCTGATCGTTGTAAAAGGAAATGCACAAGATGCAGTGGGCGACACGATGAACGATGGCACGATCATCGTCGAAGGAAATATCGGAGATGCTGCCGGATATGCGATGCGTGGCGGAAAAATCTTCGTCAAAGGAGATGCCGGGTACCGTGCAGGAGTGCATATGAAAGAGTATCAGGCAAAAACGCCCACGATGATTATAGGCGGACGTGCAGGCAGCTTTTTGGGTGAATACCAAGCCGGTGGGCGTATCGTGGTATTGGGCTTGAATATTGGACAAAAGCGCATCGTTGGCAATTTCCCTTGTACCGGAATGCATGGCGGAAAAATGTTTTTGCGTTCCGATTGCAAAGGGGTGCGCTTTCCCGAACAGGTTTCTGTCCACGTTGCAACCAAAGAAGAACTCGAAGAAATTCGAAACGATTTACAGGAATATTGCGAATTGTTCGGCTTAGATCTGCAAACGGTAATAGATGCGCCGTTCACCATCGTTACCCCCGACAGCAAAAACCCCTATAAGCAGATGTATGTGGCAAATTAAAAGAAAGTAGGCAGCGCAATGAAATATTCTGCAAACGAGGTAATCCAATATATCCAAGAAGAAGATGTAAAGTTTATTCGTCTGGCTTTTTGCGATGTGTTCGGAAGACAAAAAAATATCTCCATTATGCCCACCGAACTGCGCAGAGCGTTTGAATATGGTATCGCAATTGACGCTTCTGCCATCGAAGGATTTGGTGATGAAGCCCACTCCGACCTGCTTTTGCGTCCCGACCCGTCCACGCTTACGGTCCTTCCGTGGCGACCGGAACATGGCAGTGTGGTACGTATGGCTTGCAATATTTTTGCTTCCGACGGAACACCGTTCGAAGGGGATTGCCGTCGCTTTTTACAGCAAGCAGTAGAGTATGCCCGACAAAAAGGGGCACAGTTTGCCTTTGGCTCGGAGATGGAATTTTACCTCTTTCGACTGGATGAATGCGGAAACCCGACCAAGCTTCCTTACGATCAAGCAGGCTATCTGGACATCGCTCCCGAAGACCGTGGAGAAAATGTGCGCAGAGAAATTTGCCTGACCTTGGAGCAAATGGGCATCCAGCCCGAAAGTTCGCACCACGAAGAAGGTCCCGGACAAAACGAGATCGACTTTCGCTATTCCGATCCGCTGTCTGCTGCCGATAATGCAATGATTTTTCAAACGGTTGTTAAAACAGTAGCACAACGCAATGGATTATTTGCCGATTTTTCTCCCAAACCGCTGCAAGATAAACCGGGCAATGGGTTCCATATCAATCTTTCGGTAAAACTGCAAGACGGCACAGACAAAATGAATTGTGTAATTGCCGGAATACTGGAAAAAGTAAAAGAAATTACCTTATTTTTAAATAGCTGCGAAGAATCGTATCAGCGTTTTGGCAGCGATAAAGCTCCAAAATATATCTCGTGGTCAAGCGAAAATCGTTCGCAGTTGGTGCGTATTCCTGCTGCGATCGGCGAATATTGCCGTGCAGAACTGCGTTCGCCCGACCCGTGTGCGAATCCGTATTTGGCATTTGGACTTTTGATTTATGCGGGAATGTATGGCATCGAGCAAAACCTGCCCCTCCCGCAGCCGGCAAACATCAATCTGTATACTGCGCCCGCCTCGGTGCGTGCCAAATTTGAATTATTGCCACGCACCTTACAGACAGCATGTACATTTGCAAAACAAAGTGACTTTGTAAAAAATTGTTTGCCTGAATTGATTGCACAGGGGTATTATCAAAAAGCCAACTTGTAAATGAGCGGGGAAGAAAGGGACGTTTTGGGAAAAGAAAAAATCATTGGGGTGGAAACGATGAGCCTTGAAGAACGTATGTACCATTTGCTGATCGTGTCATCGGCGGCAACGTTCACCAGTTCCTTGCAAGGCTTTTTGCCAAGTGCATCGTTTGAAAAAATCGAAACTGCACAAAGCGTGTCGCAGGCAAGGCGGATGATATTGGAACGGGCGTATGATTTTGTGATTGTAAACAGTCCGGTGTGTAACGATGTGGGCGTTCGTTTTGCAACTGACGCAAGCAGCGGACGGGGAACCATCGTGCTTTTACTTGTACGCAACGAACTGTACAGCGAAGTGTACCCCCGTGCGGCACGGCAGGGAGTGTTTGTATTGCCAAAGCCTACTTCCAGACAAAGCCTGCTGCAAGCATTGGACTGGATGATTTGTGCAAGAGAACGGTTGCGAAAACTGGAAAACAAAACAGTGACGATTGAAGAAAAAATGGAGGAGATCCGTCTGGTGAATCGGGCGAAGTGGGTGCTGATCGAGCAGTTGAAAATGACAGAGCCGGACGCACATCGCTATATCGAAAAACAAGCGATGGATCGGTGCATTTCAAAGCGTGAAATTGCAACAGAAATTATTCGCACTTACTGACGGATAAAAACAGTTGGATAGCATCGCCTAAAGGCAACAAAAAGACCGAGGATCGCTCCCGCAGCTAGCGGGAAAGATTCTCGGTCATTTTTTCAATCACAGAAAAGAAAATTTCCATCTCCTGTTTGGAAATACCGTTTGTGAGGGTATTTTCTAAGCCATTCAAGTTGTCAATTACCTGATCTTTATATAGCAGTGCTTTTTCGGTGAGCACGATGCGTTTTAGGCGATTATCGTGTTCGGCAGGCTCTCGAAAAATCAAGCCGTTCTTTTCCATTTGTTTCAACAATTCGGTAGCAGTCGATGCACGCATTCCGTATACTTGTTCCACATCTTTCTGAAAAACATCGTGTGGCTGCGCAAGCAAGAAATGAAGCACCTTGCCCTGCGCCCCGCTAAAATCGCTGCGGCAGGAAAAAGCTTCCAGTTTTCGTCGAATTTGATTGGAAAGTTTTCCGATACAACGTGCAGCACTGCGTTCAATCAAAGGAAAGACCTCTTTTCATAATGTGGTACAATAATAGAATACTAATATTTCAAACGAATGTCAAGAACTCAAACCGATGGGGCGAACCTTTGCCGAAAGTTTGAAAATATATTTGTCTGGGTCGGCTGCTGAAAAGTAGTCGATCACATCGTCTTCAAAAAGGTCGCCGTCCAGTTCGTAGCCCTCTTTTTGCAACATTTCCAGAAAGATGCTATACATTTCAGAAAGTTGCTCGTAGTTTCCTTGCTGATAATAAACGGCATATTCTCCGTCTGGCTTAATAAACAAACGTTCGTCGGGAACCGGTTGGTCGATGGGGTTAAAATAATAGCTCTCTACAAAATTTTGTCGCAGGGCGTTCTCTTTTAAAATGATTTCACCCGTTTGAAAGCGGGCGCAAAACCCCCGTTTTTCGCAGTAGGAAAAATGGTCACGCAATACGTCGGTAAATTGGCGTTCGGTAGGGGGAGCGGAAAAATGCGTTTGGGTTGCGATAAGATATTGCTGTGGCAGCTTGCAGATGTGCAGAACACCGCACACACACCGCATCCCCTCCAGCAAAGAATCAATCGTTTGCGCAAGGGAGCGTTGCATCTCCTGCAAATGCTGTTCTTGGTCTTTCAACGCCTGCAATCGCTGTTTCAAAATAGAAAGACTGACGGATGGTGCAGGATTAGCAAGGTATTCTTCGATTTCTTTCAGGCTGGAACCACTTTCCTTTAAAATAGAAATAATGTCGACGGTACAAAATTGCCCGGCTGTATAGTAGCGGTATCCGTTTTCTGCAACAAAAGAGGGCTTCAAAATGCCGATTTTGTCGTAATATAACAGCGTATCACGTGAGATTCCGCACATTGCTGCAAATTCGCTGATTTTATAGATCGTGCGCATCGTTTCCCCCTTGACTCGTGGGTTACTCCATAGTTTACAATAGTATACAGCAAGATCGAAATGAATGCAAGGAGATCATACCAATGAAACGTGAGATTTCACACGAGTTTACCCCTATCCAACTGTTTTGCTTTTCTTTTCCGGCAATCGTCATGCTGCTAGTCAGTTCGCTGTATACGGCGGTGGACGGAATTTTTATTGCCCGTTATGTGGGCAGTGATGCGCTTTCTGCCATCAATATCATGTTGCCGTTAGATACACTTGCCTATGCGGTATCCATCATGTTTGGAACCGGTGCAAGTGCCATCGTAGGCAGAAAGCTAGGACAGGGCAAAAACCAAGAAGCAAAAGAAAACTTTACCCTTGTGACCATTGCAGCGTTGGTAACGGGATTATTGCTGACGGTGTTTTTTCAGCCGTTGGTGATGCGTTTGGGTGCCACCGAGAGATTGATGGGCTACTGTATGCAATACGGATATATTTTGTTTGGCGGCTCGGTATTTACGGTGATTCAGGTAATGTATCAGGCATTGTTCATCACTGCCGGAAAATCACGCCTTGCAATGTTGCTTACAACGGCGAGCGGTGTAATGAATTTGGTGCTGGACTATCTTCTTATCGTACCTTTGCAAATGGGAATGGCAGGTGCGGCATGGGGAACCGTTGCCGGACGAATCTTAGGCGGAGTATTTCCGTTGATTTATTTTATGAAAGACAGGGGAATGCTTTCTTTTTGCCGCCCACGGTGGGACAGTGCTGTTTTACTAAAAACCATTGGAAACGGTTCGTCCGAGATGGTTTCCAATCTGGCAGTTGGGGTAACGACCTTGCTGTTTAACCTTGCAATGATCGAAATTGCAGGAGAGGACGGCGTAGCCGCTATGACGATCGTGCTGTACACCCAATTTGTGTATACAGCGGTGTATCTTGGATTTTCCACCAGTGCAGCCCCTATTATCAGTTTTCACTACGGAAAAGAAAACCGACGGTATTTGCAGAGATTGTTTCGCAGTTGTATCGGCATCATTGCAGTTGCCACAGTATGTATGTTGGTAGCGTCTATCGTTTTTGCAAAACCGCTGATTTCTTTGTTTACCCCAACCGAAACAGCGGTGTATGCAATGGCTTATAGCGGATATATGCTGTTTATCTGGAACTTTTTATTTGCAGGCTTCAATATTTTTTCGTCTGCGTTGTTTACTGCCTTTTCCAACGGAGCGGTATCGGCGTTGATTTCGTTTTTGCGCACCTTGGTATTTGTAGTAGGAGCGATTTTACTGTTGCCGTCTTTGATCGGTCTGAATGGCATCTGGCTTTCGATCCCCACAGCAGAATTTCTCACCTTTTTGGTGGCGGTTGTACTGGTCAAAAAATACGGAGATACGCCATATCACTATTTAAAGTAACTGGAACAGCTTGACGGTGGTCAAAGCGGTATGCTATCATAAAGGCGAGGAGGGATAAAATGAAAAAACTTGCACTGCTTGTGTGCTTGCTGTTGGCATTTTGCGGTTGTGGAAAACAATCAGAACTGATGAATACCATTGCCCCTGCACAGTTAGAGGAAGAAACCGAAACGATTTTGAACGTGATTTCTTCCGATGTAGTGTTGTTCGATTATAGAGTGGATACCTCTATCAAATCGTTTCGCTTAGAGCTGTGGAAACTGGAAGAAAGCGGCTGGGAAAGCAATGGTTCCGTTTATGGCAATCTTTCGACGCAGCAGGGAAGGCTTGGCATCTCTTATAACGATGGCGATTTTGCGATGATTGAATTCACCGATACCGGTTCTTCAAAATCAAGCTATACAGTAGATGGGGGATTCACCTCGGAACAAATGATTGGAACCAGTAAACTTGCCCAAGAAACCGAAATCGTGCCCGAGCAAGAGATTGCTTTGTGGGTGAAAGCAGGTACGGACAAGAACGGATTGAGTATGGTTCTGGACGATTTTCGAAATATAGATTGTGAAGCAGGATTAGCGGTGACCGTTACTTTTTCTGCACAAGCCGTTGAATAGAAGTATTTAAAAATGAAAAGCCCAAGAAAACAAGCATTCGTTTTCTTGGGCTGTATTTTTATGTGAAGATAAAGAAAACCCCTCTCCGCAAGGGAAAGGGGCGAATGTTTGCAATTAGTCGCTCACATAGGGCAGCAGAGCAACGTGACGAGCACGCTTGATTGCAACAGTCAGCTCACGCTGATGGAATGCACAGGTGCCGGTAACACGGCGAGGAATAATCTTCGCACGCTCGCTGATGTATTTACGCAGACGAGGAACGTCCTTGTAATCAATGTGATCTACACGGTCAACACAGAAGCTGCAAACCTTTTTGCGGCTGCGGCGCTGAGGGCGACCGCCAGCACGACCTTCTTGACGCTCAAAAGCCATGGTTCAAATCCTCCTTTAAGATTGGTTAAAACGGTAAGTCCTCGTCGCCATCAATAACAGCAAAGTCATCAGGCTCCCCGACCGAATAGGCGGGAACAGGCTCCACAGGTGCCTGTTGAGGATACTCCGGGGCAGACGGGGCGTAGTTTGAAAAACCGCCGCTCTCACTTTTGCTGCCAACAAAATTTGCATTGTTTACCACAATCTCGAATGCCTTGCGGTTATTTCCGTTTTTGTCCTGATAGGTACGGGTCTGGATGCTGCCATCGACAGCGATCATACGACCTTTTTGGAAATATTTGCAAATAAACTCTGCGGTGCTGCGCCAAGCGACGATGTCGATAAAATCGGTCTGACGCTCGGTGCCTTGCTTTGCAAAGCTGCGGTCAACAGCGATGGTGAAAGTAGTAACGCTCACACCCTGAGGAGTGCGGCGCAATTCGGGATCAGCCACAAGGCGACCCATCAGTGCGACGACATTCAACATAGGAACGCCTCCTTACTCAGCCTTAGCGATGATCATGGTACGCAGAACACCGTCGGTGATCTTGTATACACGATCCAGCTCAGCGGGGAAGTCATGTGCGCAGGTGAAGGTGATCAGAGTGTAGATGCCTTCAACCTCGTCGTTGATGGGGTAAGCCAGACGGCGTTTGCCCCACTCGTCAACAGCCTCGATAGTACCGTTTGCTTCAATCAAAGACTTGAACTTGCCAACCAAAGCGGTGGTAGCTTCCTCATCCAGAGTAGCACTGGTAACCAGCATAGTCTCGTATTTTGCCATTTTGTAGCACCTCCTTTTGGACTTATGGCCCCGTTGAAACGGAGCAAGGATGCCGTGTGCATACACAGCAGTGCTATTATAGCACCTTAAAGGAACCTTTGTCAACAGGTTTTTGAAAAAACACAAAAAAATCAGGTCGATATAAAAATCCCCGCCGAAATGGGCGGGGAAATTGAGTTTATAAAACGATTTAGGCTTTTTTGCAGCCTGCTGCGCACAGAAAACGGTCAAAAGCAGCGATGCCTTCGGGATTCATCTTGAATACACCGGCGCACTCAAGAACTTTTGCAAATTTCAAGCCGATCTCTTTGCGTACACATTCCTGTGCCTGTTCAGCGGTGAGGTTTGTGCCGTAGGTTTTACACAGGTCGTCGATCCAGTCGGCATGGATAAAGAGGGGGCTTTCGGGCTGACGTGCAGTTTCTGCCGAAACTTTACCACACAAAATATCGCAGATGTCTGCACTTTGCTGTTTCAAGCGGGCAGGCAGAATCGCCAGACCCATAACCTCAATCAAACCGATATTTTCCTTTTTAATGTGGTGCAGTTCTTTGTGGGGATGGAAGATACCATCGGGATGCTGTTCACTGGTGCGATTGTTGCGAGGAGTGATGTCCAGCACATAGCCTTGGGCTTCATCGTAATGCAAAATGGGGGTGACGGTGTTGTGCGGAGTGTCGCCCGTGTGCGAGAAGATGTCGACACTCTCGTCGCTCCAGTTTTGCCAGTGTTCCATCAAGCGAACACCTGCCTCCAGTACCTGCTTGACATCTTTTCCGATACAGCGTACAGTAGATACCGGCCAGTTCAGAATGCTCAGCGAAACGTCGGGCAGATCCTCCATACGGTATTGTGCAAGTGCAGCAGCCTTTTGCATGGGGAATACGTAGTTGCCGCCTTGGAAATGGCTATGGCTCAAAATGGAACCGCCTACGATGGGCAGGTTTGCATTAGAACCGCAGGTGTAGTGCGGGAACTGACTTACAAAGTCAAAAATCAGCTCCAGTGTGTGGCGATCCATCTCCATCGGCTTATGCTCACCGCAAAAGATGATGCAGTGTTCGTTATAGTAAACATAGGGGCTATACTGCAAGTACCATGTTTCGTTGCACAAGTTCAGCGGAACGATACGGTGGTTTTGGCGGGCAGGAAAGTTAACACGTCCTGCATAGCCGATATTTTCGGTACAAAGCATACACTTGGGATAGCCTGCCTGTGGCTGCAATTTTTCCAAAGCGATGGTCTTGGGGTCTTTTTCCGGCTTGGTCAGATTGATGGTGATCTCCAAATAACCATAATCGGTTGCAACGTCCCATTTGATATTTTTGGCGATCTGTGCGGTGCGGATATAGTTGGAGTCAATGCACAGTTTATAAAAATAATCGGTCGCAGCCTGGATGCCCTGCGTCTGTCGCAACTGTTCAAAGGTCGCTGCAACTTCGCTTGCACGAGGCATCAATGCACCCATGATGCGAGCCTCGAAATTGACACGGAAAGTATGTACTTCATTGTCAAACAATCCCTGCTCGGCAGCGATGTCCAGCAATGCCTCCAAAAGTTCGGTCGGATAGGTCAGCGCCTCGTTGGGCAGCTCTCCCTCATAGGGAGCGTCCAGATGGAACAGATCCAAAAGCTGGTTGCGGGCAACGATCACGTCCAGCCCTTTTACCAGTCCTTTTTGTTCAGCAAACAACAAAAGACGTTCGATTTGATAAGCAGCGTTAGGTATCATAAAAGAACTCCTCCAAATATGGTTTTGCAAGCCGAATCGGGGTTTGCATTGATTTTATAAACACCGCACAAAAAGTGCAGGGTGTTTCAGTTTAAAAAAGCAGCCATTGCCCCTCGACAATCTGCGAAAGATAGGGACCGAAGAACGGAACCAGTGCAATGCTGATCGCAATCACAACAAGGAAAAAAATCCCGATACCAACCCAACTCGGGGTGGATTTTTTTCGAAGCAGTTGCTGGAACTCCTCCGCAGAGGAAGCCTGTTGCTTTAGTTTTTGAATCTTCTTTGCCCCATTGATACGGATGAGGTAAAACGAGAACAAAAACAAAAGGATCTGAACGGCAAGGCTTACAAACGAACAGACTTGCTGTGCAAGCAACAAAAATTCAGCGGGATTCGCCGACGGGTTGTGTGACGCCAGAATGATAATGAGCAGTGTAGGAACCGAACACAGCAGAGAGAGTGCTGCCGAGGCGATACCCCAACTCCAGACCTTTCGATACAAGAGGAAAAGCGGGCCGATCAAAAAGCCGGATAAAGAAGGGAATATCTTTCGTTTGCTCTGGTCCATACGCTGGAAGACCATTAGATAATAGGGAGCATTTCGTCCCAGATAGGTCGCCCAATCGCTTGCCTTGATGCCGTCGAATTCCCGTTCGGGAGAGATACCGACAGATGCAAAGCTTTCCTTGGAATTATTGTCAAAGCGGGGAGAAGGCTCGTCAAAAGGCGAGGGCGGATTTACCGACATCCCGTGCATCGGCGCCCCACAGCTTTCACAAAAAATATTGCTGTCGGGATTTTTTGCCCCGCACATCGGGCAGGCGAGTTCTTCGTTGGAACGCACAGTTCCGTTGCTGTCCAAAGGGCGTGGACCTTCGTCGGGGTGGCGATATTCAAATCCTTCTGCATGACGGTCGGCAAACACGCAGCCACCGTGTTCTTTCCAACAGGCACGATGATACGGTGCACCGCATTCAGGGCACACAACGATGTCGTCATCTTTGGTAAAAGTTTTTTGGCAGATCGGGCAATTACAGCCTTGATATTTGGTCATGGATGCCTCCAATATGGAATATTCGTGCGGTTTCTTTCGAAAACGGCGCAACAGGTATAAAGTATGTATAATATTGTAGCGCAAATGCAGCAAAAAAGCAAAGGTTTTTGCCTAAAAGCATCAAACGAACATAATTCGGCAACACATATGGATATATCCGGAAAAAACAGCGTTGGAAAAAGCAAAAAAAGCTTTACAATGCGCAGGTGATTGTTTATAATATAATACTGGTATATTATGATATTAATACGAAAGGAATATAGATTTTATGGTCATTCTTGATGAAGTAAAACGCAAGCTGAACGAGCTGGTTCCCGAAGCAAAAGATTTGGGCGATGCACTTGCGATCGAACCCAGTCAAAAGCGTTTGGCAGAACTGGAGCATCAAAGCAGCCAGCCTGGTTTTTACGATGACCAGGAGAAAAGCCAAAAGGTGTTTGCTGAGATGAGTGCCCTGCGTGATCGTTTGGAACGCTATGCAAAGCTGATCGGTCAGCTGGAGGACGCAGAAACTTTGATTGAAATGTGCGAAGAAACAGACGATCAGGAAATCGCTGAAGAAGCAGAGCAGGAAGTGCAAGCCGCTGTCGCTTCGGTGGAAGAACTGCGCATGATTACCTTGCTGTCGGGTCAGTACGATAAGAACAATGCCATCATCACTTTCCATGCAGGTGCAGGCGGAACCGAAGCACAAGACTGGGCAGAGATGCTGTTCCGTATGTACAACCGTTGGGGAACTGCACATGGCTTTAAAGTACAGACATTGGATTACCTCGATGGCGACGAGGCAGGCTTGAAAAGTGCCAGCATCTTGGTAGAGGGGCAGAACGCTTACGGTTTGCTGCGCAGTGAAAACGGTGTTCACCGTTTGGTGCGTGTTTCTCCGTTCGATGCCTCGGGACGTCGTCAAACCAGCTTTGCCTCTTTGGAGGTCATGCCCGAAATGGACGACAGCATTCAGGTCGATATTCGCCCCGAAGATGTCGAGATGCAGGTGTTCCGTTCTTCCGGTGCAGGTGGACAGCACATCAACAAAACCTCCTCGGCGGTTCGTCTGATTCACAAACCGACAGGCATCGTGGTATCCTGCCAGACCGAGCGAAGCCAGTTCCAAAACCGTGAAACAGCGATGAAAATGCTGGCATCCAAACTATACCAAATCAAAGAACAGGAGCATCTGGACAAAATCAGCGATATTAAGGGCGTACAAAAAGAAATCGCATGGGGACATCAGATCCGCAGCTATGTCTTTATGCCCTACACAATGGTAAAAGACCACCGCACCGGCTATGAAAGCGGAAATGTACAGGCGGTGATGGACGGCGATTTGGACGGTTTCATCAATGCATATTTGAAAGCCGCAAGCCGCAACGAACTGCAAGATGTATAAAATGTGAGAAGATCCTCTGTCGATGTTTCGGCAGAGGATTTTTGGCAAAGATTCTACTGTATTGTAAACAACGCTAGGAACAGCTCTCTGAAAGGAAGAAAGATATGCAACAAGGGCTTGTGCATCTGTATGCAGGCGACGGGAAAGGGAAAACGACCGCTGCAATGGGGTTGGCATTGCGGGCTTTAGGCAATGAAAAGCGTGTGGTGATTTTGCAATTTTTAAAAGGAATTCCTACGGGTGAAGTTGCTCTGCTTAGCAAGCTGGGGGCAAAGATCTATCGTGAGGAGAGTATCACAAAATTTGTTTTTCAAATGAGTGAACAGGAAAAGCAAACGGCGAAAGCGTGTTATACTCGATTGTTGAAACAGGTTCTTTGCGAACCGGCAGACTTGTTGGTTTTGGATGAAGCTTGTGCAGCAGATGCATTGGATATGGTGGAAGAAGAATTGCTAAAACAAGCTGT
>CALWZD010000145.1 GCA_944385945.1 uncultured Anaerofilum sp.
CTCTTTCTGAGATATATAATGTAGAGTTTGAAATTATGGAGATCGAGGGAAAACCACTTTCGATCTACTACTAAAAGTTGCCTTGAAAAGCAAATGTCGAAATTTTTTGAAAAAGCAAAGCCGCGGCACTGTGCCTTTGGTCGATTAGTGATTGACGAAAACGTACAGTTTTTGCACTTTTTGATTGTTTCGATTTTGCTTATTTAAGAAAAGATGCCACTATTTTTCAGTACTTTTAAAAAAAAGGAGAAATCTACAATGATGAAGAAAATTACTTACCTTGCACTAACTGCTGCTATGGCTGTATCTTTTGCAGCTTGTGGCGCATCTAATGATGCTGTTTCTTCCAGTACGAAAGATGTCGAAAGCAGTAGTTCTGCCAGCACCGTCACGGAAGCTGCGTCTGGAACAGATACGCCGGAAACAGTTACTGTAAAGACCCTGAATGCAAATAAAGAAACCGTAGAGGTAGAAGTACCTTACGACCCGCAGCGCATCGCCATTTTGGATATGGCGTCGATGGATATTTTGGATGCACTGGGGGTAGGTGACCGCATTGTAGGCAGTGCAAGCACTTCTTTGGATTATCTTCAGAGTTACGTAACCAACGAGAGCGTTGAAAACTTGGGAACCATCAAAGAGGCAGACTTGGAAGCTGTAATGGCGTGTGAGCCGGATGTCATCTTTATTGGCGGTCGTCTTGCAAGTTCGTACGATGCCCTCAGCGAGATCGCACCGGTCGTTCATGTAGCGGTCGATACCGAATTGGGCGTCGTGGAAAGCGTTCGTGCAAACGCAGAAAACATTGCCGAAATGTTTGGTTTGCAAGAGGAAGTAGACCAGCTGATGAGCGATTTTGACGCTCGCATTGCAGCGTTGCAAGAGTTTGCACAAGGCAAAAATGCAATCGTTGGCATGACAACCAGCGGAAGCTTTAACGTGCTGGGCAACGACGGTCGCTGCTCGATGATTGGTAAAGAAATCGGTTTTGAAAACATCGGTGTAGATGCCAACCTCGACACTTCCACCCATGGCAACGAGGCTTCGTTCGAGTATATCGTAGAGAAAAATCCAAACTATATTTTTGTTCTCGACCGTGATGCTGCGATTACCACCGAGGGTGCAAAATTGGCAAAGGAAATTATCGAAAACGAACTGGTAATGGGCACCGATGCCTATAAAAACGGAAATATCGTTTATTTGGATCATCCAGCTGTATGGTACACAGCTGAGGGTGGCATTACCGCATTGGATCTAATGCTGAGCGATTTGGAAAACTATTTGCTGGCAGAATAAGCCCAACAAAGAAATACCGCATATACAAATTTGTATATGCGGTATTTTCATATGGTTTGTTCCAGTTGCTGGCGAAGCCGACGGATGATGCGTTTTTCCAACCGAGAGATATAACTTTGCGAGATGCCTAACTGGTCGGCGACCTCTTTCTGGGTGTGTTCTCGTTGCCCGTTCAGCCCAAAACGCATACACATGATTTGACACTCCCGTGCAGGGAGATTCGTCACGGCTTGCATCAAAACTTGCCGTTCGGCATCTTCTTCCAGTCGGCTGCTGATTTCGTTTTCGTCACTGCCCAATATGTCGGAAAGCAATAGTTCGTTTCCGTCGGCATCGGTGTTCAAAGGTTCGTCAATACTGGCTTCCTGACGGCGATTGCTGCTTTTTCGCAAATACATTAGAATTTCGTTTTCGATGCATCGACTGGCGTAGGTTGCAAGTTTGATTTTCTTTTCCGGCACAAAGGTGTTTACCGCTTTGATTAGTCCGATGGTGCCGATCGAAATAATATCTTCCAGAGGGACAGCACACGATTCAAACTTTTTGGCGATGTAAACGACCAGACGGAGATTGTGTGTGATCAAAATATCCCGACAGTTTTTTCTGCCCTGCGCCAATCCATCGAATACGGCTTGTTCCTCCTCGGCAGTAAGCGGTGGAGGAAGCGTTTCAGGACCGTTGATATAATAGAATCCGTTTTTTCGTTGAAAGAATTGCACAACGGTTTGAAAAAAACTCTTGATTTTATTCCAGTATTTTTTCATAGAATCGTTCTCCTTTTAGCAAGAGCAATTTTACCCAAATCGTTCTAACCAGTCAGCCCCTACAAGTGCAGGTAGCTGTCCCGGTTGGAAAGACTCTTTTGTGATGCCAACCGTTACGTTTGGCTCGGTAATCGTTTTACTTCCTCGCTTTAAAACCAATTTTTGTGCCGAAAAAGCGGGTAGCAGGGCGTTTCCCCCGGCAGTCGTACAACTTAGCAGGCGCAGACCGGTCGAGCCGGGGGGAAGCTGACCGTCAAAATATTGTTGTACAGCATATGTAACTTGGTCAGGCAGTTGCGAACGTGCGGCAGGCAGGCTGATCAACACAACTTTTTGCCCGGTAAGCGGATCTTGAATACGGCAGCCGCTGTCCCCCAAAGCTTCCAAATGAACGACTTTGTTTTGTACAAGCATTTGCAGTTCTACGGGAGCGGCACTAAACGGAGGCGTAAAAGCGATTTCGGCAATTTTTAGCAGCAGCCAAACTCCAAGCACCGATGCAACCAGCAGCTGTGGCGAAATGCTGAGGTAAACAGAAAGGTTGTTGCTTTCCATGTTAGGCGAGTCCAATAAAATCGCAAAACAGATTACGCAGCCGGCAAGCAGAAGATTCAGTAGAAAATACCAAAGCGCACGTTGTGCAAATGCGAGTGGACCATTGTGCGGAAAAGCGACAGCAACGATGCAGACAGCACTGCCCAATTTTGTGCAGATTTGCAGCCAGGGTGGCATGGTTGGAGCAAGTAGGGAAAGGGTGGAAAGCGAAGCCAAAATGCTTGCCAAACTTACCCGAAGCCAGCGTATCGGAGCAGCGGTGAGCCATGCCGTCGCCCGAAGCATACACCAAGCGATAAGCAGATTCACCCCTAATAAAAGATCAAGATAAATCACGGTTTTCACAGTAACCCCTCCCAAAGTGTAAAACCGCTGCACACAGTTGGTGCAGATGCATTAACTTTAGTGTAGCGTATGCAGCATAAAAAAGCTGTCGGAATGTGTGTATATAGCGGAGTGACAGAGGAGAAAAATAAGAAGTGGACAAAAGACATTCTTCAATCATATGAGTTAGAAAAAACATATTGATTTTTTTCGATTTGTTAAGTATAATATACACATCGAAAAAAATAGATATATTGAAAGGAAGTAGGTAGTACACAAATGCATCAAATTACAGCGATATGGGATTTTTTTCAAAATGAGATTCTGGCAATGAAATGGTTAAACCGAACCATTCAGGCAATTCTTGAAACAGCGGGACTTGATACAACAAGCACTTTTGGCGGTGCGCTGCAATTTTTTATCTATGACACCATCAAAAT
>CALWZD010000146.1 GCA_944385945.1 uncultured Anaerofilum sp.
TGCCTTACAAGCAGAGGGTCACAGGTTCGAGCCCTGTAACTTCCACCATATGGTTCCGTAGCCAAGCGGTAAGGCAGAGGTCTGCAAAACCTTTATGCGGCGGTTCAAATCCGCCCGGAACCTCCAATAAAAGGGTCTGTTCTTGCTTTGTGCAAGGCAGATCCTTTTTCTTTTTTGAATCAGTTCGAATCTATAGAGATTGAACAACGATTGTAAAGATTTTGTCGAAACGGTTTTCTTGCCTTTTGGAATGTGCTATAATGACAGGGTAAAGTGCCAAGAGTGGCAGATGATTGCCTGGGATAAATGAGAATTGAAATCGAAGCAATGCGCTTTTGATTCGTTTAGGAGGAACAAATGGAGAAAGAAACTGCTTGTTGCACAACGCAGCAGATGCCGGCAGTGGCAACTGCGATCATGAACTATTTAGGCTGTCCCTGTGAGTATTTCGCACCGATGTTGGACGATGACCCCATCATGGATGCCTTTCGTGCAGCTCGCCTGCAAGGTGAGAGCGAGGGCTATGTGCCTGTTTTGGTTCCGGTGGATGATTCCTTGTGGGAATGCATCATCATCAATTCTGACCCTGAAAGTGACGGCAAAGAGGGGTATGCGTTCGAACAGCGTAAGGTTGCTTCTTACCGTCACGAAATGTGCGCACAGGGAATGGAAAATGCCGAAGCGCAGTTGGCAGAATTGCTGCAAAGCAAACGTGCAGATTTGGAGCAGCAGGGAGTCCATTGGGAAGAAGAAGTTTTGGGTGAGGTTTCGGAAGGCGAGGAGATCGACCGCTTTTTGAGTTACTGGAATTATGATACCGAGCATACGATGCCGATGCTGTTGGCTAAGATTCCGGTACAAAAAGTGTGGCAGGTATTTGCCTATTTGCCGTTTGGCGGTTGGAACGGATGCCCCGACACTCCTGTATTGATGGCTGCTGCAAAACTTTGGTTTGAGCAGTATGGTGCGGTTCCGGCAGTCATCAGCCATGATTCGTTGGAATTTGTACTGGCTGCCCCTGTGCAAAAGGAAAAGGCAATGCAGCTTGCACAGCAACACTATGCGCTGTGTACCGAGATTGTCGATCAGGGAACCGAGGATGGAACCATTGGAACGTTGGCAGATACATTATCTCGCTCGACCAACTGGTATTTCTGGTGGGAGTAAATAAAATCGTTATAACGAAGCAAAAACCGGTATGCTGTGCAGCATACCGGTTTTTAATATTGTTGCCTTACGATTAGCCTTTATATCCGTTGGGGTTTTTGCTTTGCCAGTTCCAGCTGTCGGCACACATATCCTCGATGCCGTACTCAGCTTCCCAGCCAAGCTCCTCTTTTGCTTTTGTGGGGTTTGCATAGCACTCTGCAATATCGCCCGGACGACGAGGATCAATCACGTAAGGAAGTTCCTTTCCGCAGGCATTGCTGTATGCTTTGATAACGTCCAAAACGCTGTAACCATGACCGGTACCCAGATTGCATACAAACAGACCGGGTTTGGTTTCCAACTTTTTAATGGCAGCTACGTGACCACGTGCCAAATCGACAACGTGGATATAATCACGCACACCGGTTCCGTCGGGAGTGGGATAATCGTTGCCGAACACGTGAACTTCTTTCAGGCTGCCGACGGCTACCTTTGCAATGTAGGGGACCAGATTGTTGGGGATGCCGTTGGGATCTTCACCGATCAAGCCGCTCTTATGGGCACCGATGGGATTGAAATAACGCAGAAGTGCAACATTCAGCTCAGGGTCAGCGATGCAGCAATCGGACAAAATGCGCTCGTTGAATGCTTTACTGGTTCCGTAGGGATTGGTGGTACGGTCGCCGCCAACGGGGAAGTCCTCGGTAATGGGTACAGTGGCAGGATCGCCGTAAACGGTTGCCGAAGAAGAAAAGACGATATTATGTACGCCGTGATGACGCATTGCATCCAAAATCACCAGAGTGGTGTTCAGATTGTTGGTGTAGTATTCGATCGGCTTGGAAACACTTTCGCCAACTGCTTTGTAGGCGGCAAACTGGATAACGGTTTCAATGTCGGGATGTTCGTCGAACAACTTTTCAGTAGCCGCACGATCGGTGAGGTCGATGTTTACAAAGGTGAAGTCTTTACCGGTAATTTCTTTTACACGGCGCAGTGCTTCTTCACAGGAATTGTACAGGTTGTCGGCAACGACGATCTCGTAGCCGGCGTTTAACAGTTCTACACAAGTATGGCTGCCGATATAACCGGCACCGCCACAAACCAAAATCGACATATTTTGTCACACTCCTTGATGATCGTATCAATACACCCAACTGCCGGTATGCTGTCGGGCGATCGGTTTCTATCTTCATTTTACAGTTCCTTGCGGGCTGCATCAATAGACATTTAGCGGTTTGGTTTGCACTATTGTGCTTTCCGCTGTTCTGCCAATTACTTTTCTCCGTTCTTCAATGCCAAAATTTTTACCGATGAAGCGTATTCGGAAGGGGTCATACCGGTAACTTTTTTGAAGTGGCGAGAAAAATAATGAATGGAATTATAGCCCAAAAAAGACGAGATCTCGGTAAAATTGCGGCTGCCTTCACGGATCATTTCCTGTGCTTTCTTGATTTTCAACACTCCAAAATATTCCATGGCACCGCCGCCGGTCTTTTCACGGAAAATCTTCTGCAAATAACTTCTGCCTACAAGGTTATCACGACAGACGTCGCTTAAGGTAAGGCGTTTGCTGATATTTTCCTCAAGATAAGCACATACACGGTCGATAAATTCGGTCTGGCTTTTTTCTCGAATCAGGCTGGACGGTTTTTCGGGCGCATAAGCATCGCCACGGCGCAAAAGTTCGATCATCAGCCACTCCAAGGTAAGCCCTACCATTTCTTCGGCAGCAAATTTTGCCGACTGGTTGCGCTCCATCTGCTGAAGCAAAGGGTCATCCAGTGGCGAGGCGAAAGCATCGGCAGCTTCTTCCAGCATCTTTGCCAGCAAAGTGCGTTCTTTGTCGCCCATGTTCAAAATTTTATGTTCGAAGAAACTCATTGCAGGGCTGTTGCAGTGAAAGCTGGCGATGACAATGTTCGGGGCTACTACACCGTTGGCTCGCAGACTGTGGAATTCGCCCGGACGATGAAAAACCATCTCACCTTTTTTCAAAACGATCTCACTGTCTTGAGCAGTCACTACGATCTCGCCTTTGTCCACATAAACGAACTCCCAAAAGTCATGGCTTTCACCTACGAAAGCGTAGTTGCTGGAATATTCGAAATAGTGCACGGTAACGACTTCTTGGATTTGAATGGGACGTTGAAGATTGGTGGCTACATATGCCATGGTAGGTACTCCTTTTAATGGTGGCACACCCGATGGATACTTTTAAACGGGTGTGTCGAATAACAGCGATTTGCACAATCGGCTTTTCTTGTAATATTATACCCTTTTTTGACCGATTTTGTAAAGTTCTTTGTGCGTTTTTTAACCATTTCTTTAATCTTTCAGGACATGAAATCACCTTGAAGTCAAAAACAAAGGAATAACGGTGGATGTTTGTACAAAAAACATATCTTTATCGGGGCTATATTTGTGTGGTTTTTTATGATACAATGATGGCAAAGAC
>CALWZD010000147.1 GCA_944385945.1 uncultured Anaerofilum sp.
TCTGGCAGGTGCGTTCGACTCGATGTTTGCCCGTTTGGAGCGTTCGTTCGAGGCGGAAAAGCAGTTCACTTCCGACGCCTCCCACGAGCTGCGGACTCCTATCGCCGTCATTTTGGCGCAGTGCGGAGAAGCAGCACACCACCACACCCGGCAGGAATATGCCCGTGACTTGGAGGTCATCGATCGCCAAGCCCGCAAAATGCAAGCATTGGTGCAGCAGTTGTTGCAGATGACACGACTCGAACAAGGCACCCAGCAGGTGAGTTTTGAACGAGCCGACATCAGCGAACTGGTGGCGGTGCTTTGCGAAGAACAGCCCGAACTTCCGCCAAGCATGACGCTGCACCAAAATATCCAGCCCGAAGTGACGGCGGAGTTTGACGTGGTGCTGATGAGCCGTCTGGTGCAGAACCTGCTGAGCAACGCCATTCGCTACGGGCGCAGCGACGGAAATATTTGGGTGACCTTGCAGCGGATAGACGGGCAGATTTTGCTGAGTGTGCGGGACGACGGTTGTGGCATTGCCGAAGATGCGCTCGATAAGATTTTTACAAGGTTTTATCAGGCAGACGCCTCTCGCAGCAGTAGCGGAACGGGGCTGGGGCTGACCATGGTGCAGCAAATCGCCCAGCTGCACGGGGGGCAAGTGACGGTAGAAAGCACCCTCGGCGAAGGCAGCTGTTTCACCTTGCGGTTTCCCGTCTGTCAAACGGCTGCGCAGTAAAAAGGCTTCCCCCTGGGGGGAAGCTGTCACGTGCAACGTGACGGATGAGTTTTTTTTCAAAAAGTGTGTTTTTTTAATGTTGTTTTAATGTTTTGGGGGTATCTTATAGCCAAGGAAAACAAAGAACCCCCCATCACGAAAGGATGTGCTTTTATGAAAAAGAAATGGACTCTCGCTATTGCTGCTGCACTTACCGTTGCGCTTACTGCTTGTGCAAATTCTGCCCAAAGCCATGCTCCTGAATATGTCGGCATGGACGCAGCCAAAAACACTGCCCTCACCGACGCCGGTGTAGTCATGGACTCTGCGGTGTTCCGCACTGCCAAACTGGAAGAAGAAAACGGAACTGCTTATTACGAGTTGAAGTTTTCGGACGGAACGACCGAGTATGACTATGATGTGGATGCGCTGACCGGCGTTATCATCGAAAGCAAAAAAGAAGTTGCCGACAGCAGCAGTGTTGCTTCACAGCAGCCGTCTGCGGTGAATTTCTCGGTCGCCAGCGACGAAACACAGGCGAAAGACATTGCGCTGACCGATGCAGGAGTAATGGAAACCGATGCTTCGTATCTGGTGGTAAAGCCGGACACCGATGACGGGGTAGCGGTATACGATGTAGAATTTTACGTACCTGCGACCAATACAGAGTATGATTATGAAATCGACGCACAAAGTGGTGCCATCCGCAGCAAAGACCAAGACATTGAGGGCTACACCCCAAACAGTAGCACGGCGTCTGCTGCCAATGGCGCAGCCGGCAATGCGGTCAGCAGCACGGCGAACAGTGCAGCTGCATCGAGCAGTACAGCTGTAAGCACCACCAGCATCGACGAGAGCCGAGCAAAAGAAATTGCGCTGACCGATGCAAGGGTAGCCGAAAGCAGCACCTCGTATCTGGTGGTCAAGCAAGACTATGATGACGGTGTAAAGGTATACGATGTAGAATTCTATGCGAACGGTACTGAATACGATTACGAGATTGATGCACAGACCGGCAATATTCGCAGTGTTGACCACGATGCCGAGGGCTACACGGCACCCCAGACGGGTTCGGCGAAGTCGGAAGCAGAGATCCAGTCGATTGCACTTGCAAAGGTACCGGGAGCGACTTCCCAGCACATTCGCATGAACATGGATTTTGACGACGGACGCCAGACCTACGAAGGAAAGATCGTATACAACAACATGGAATATGAGTTCACCATCGACGCATACAGCGGTGCGATTTTGGAGTGGGAATCCGAATCCATATACGACTAATCCCTCCCCAAAGGGCTCTGCCTTTGGAATCCGCCACCTTTTGAAAAAGGTGGACGAAAACTTTTATCTGCCAAAAGAGGGGCGGAGATTCCGACAAACTTTGTCGGAATCTCCGCCCCTTTTTTGGCACAGAAAAGTGTTATCGCAGCCGTTTCTTTTTTCAAAAGAATTTTCCTGATTTATGATAGATATGGACTTTTTGGGGTGCTTTCAGGGCAGCTGCAACATCTTTTGCCGCAAAGTTTCCCACTCGATGGGGGTGTAGTCGATGCGCTCCACGCACACGCAGGCACTTTGACGGCTGACGTCTTTTATTTTTTTGCCGTTCAGGGCGGACAAAATCTGCTGTGTTTTTTGGAAATCGTAGGCGGAAACATCACCAAGATGAAAAACAGTATCGGTGTCTCCGACAACTCGATTCCAGTTTTCGATCAGGGCATCGTCCATCTGCTGCACCGTTTCAAAAGGTCTGCTTTCATAGCGCAAAATGCGCTCGTCGCCAAAATGGGTGTCGGAAATAAAGAAGGTCGACATATCTATGTTGCACCTCGATAAAGTCCATAACGCTCGCTGCCCAAAAATGCGTTGAAATATGCCCAGTTTGCTTTGCTTTCGTCCACGCAAAATTCATGCACGGGAATCATGTGTGTGACCAGGATTTTTTTCTTGTCGCCGTATTCGGCAAACAGTGCTTCCACCTGTTGCAGCGACTGCTCGGTGCGCTTTGCGTTGTCGACAGTCCATTGATTTTTGATGCTGTCCTGCCAAACACGGCCGTCCAGCTGCATTTTTTCGAAGTCGGCAAAAGAGAATTTTTCTTTGTTGCCAAAAGAATAGTCATACCAGCCGATGTCCCCCACCACGACCCAATCGCCCAGCACGAGCGGACGTTCGCACAAACAGTTTTCGTCCTGCAAAAACAGCTTGTAGATCTCGTTGGTGTCGTCGAGGTCGATATGGTCGTTCCACAGGTCGTGATTGCCGGGGACGTACTTATAGTTCACTTTGCTCTGTTGGTTCAGCTGTGCCATTGCCCGAATGGTTTCGTGGGCGTTGCTGTGAATGTCGCCTGCAATCAAAACCAAATCGCAGCCCTCTTGGTTTGCGATGCGGTCAAGGCTTGCCAAAACGTCAAAGTCTTGGTTGATGTCGAGATGAATGTCCGATATTACGCCGATTTTCATAGGTTTTTCTCCATTGATTGTTTATAAAATTTTTCTGCGTAGTGGCAGGCGATCTGTCTGCCGTCCGGCAAAATCTGCTCGGTGGGACGTGCCGAAGAACACATTTCGGTGCAGTAGGGGCAGCGAGTGTGGAAGGTGCAGCCACTGGGCGGATTGGACGGGCTGGGCAGTTCGCCTTTGATCTGCACTTTTTCGCTGTCCGAGCCACCCACGTTTATCGAGGAGGAAAACAGCATTTTGGTATACGGGTGCAGCGGATTTTGGGACAGGGTGACGGCGTCGCCCAGTTCGACGATAGAACCCAGATACATCACCCCGATGCGGTCGGACATATACGATACGACGTTTAGATTGTGCGAGATAAACAGATAGGTCAGTTTGAATTTTTCCTGCA
>CALWZD010000148.1 GCA_944385945.1 uncultured Anaerofilum sp.
CCCTGCATCCGACAAGCGTTTGATGGCAGCACTGGTTTTTGCCATCTGCATCAGCGAAACAGCACCTTCCTGCATTCTGGCACCACCGCTTGCGCAGAAGATGATGATGGGCAAGCGATTTTTTCCGGCGTACTCGACCGCCTGCGTGATCGCCTCACCGACAGCACTGCCCATGCTGCCCATCAAAAAACGGCTGTCCATCACGCAGACGACCGCTTTTTGACCGCCGATTTTACCAACAGCACTGAGAACTGCGTCGGTAAGATTGGTCTTTTTTCGCAACAAAGCAATTTTTTCGGCATATCCTGCAAATTTCAAGGGGTCGTTTTTATAGCATTGTTTGACGGTGAGGGTCTTTGCACTTCCCTCATCGAACAGCATTGCAAGCCGTGCGGGAGCCGTCATCGGGTGATGATGTCCGCAATGCGGGCAAACCTGAAAATAATCGGCAAGCTGTTGGCGAGGGATGGCTGTATTGCAGGCTGCACACGCCACAAACGGCATCGGATGCTCGGAAGTTCTTTCGACCGACACCGTTTGTGGTTTCTGTCGTTTTTCTTTTAATGCTGTGAAGAGTTGACGGCGTTGTTGAAACGGGCTGTGCATGATGCGTCATCTCCTTTCGCTTGCTCGTGCCAACTGAGAAGCTGGTCTAAATTCTGCTCGATAAAGGCGGTGTTGTAGTTGCCTTTCATAAAATCGGGATGATATAAAATCAGATGTGCCAGTTCGGCACCTGTGTCGATGCCGTCGATAACAAGTTCTTCCAATGCACGGCGCATTCGACGGATCGCCTGCAAACGATTGGGGGCGTGTACGATGATTTTTGCCACCATAGAATCGTAGAACGGGCTCGTTTCATATCCTTGATACAACGCAGTATCGACCCGCACACCACAGCCACCGGGCAGATGCAAAAAGTTCACCTTGCCGGGGCAGGGCAAAAAGCCCTTTGCGGGATTTTCGGCATTGATACGGCATTCGATCGCATGACCGGAAAACTGGATCTCCTCCTGTGTAAAGCCCAGTGGCAGGTGGGCTGCCACACGAAGCTGTTCACGAATGAGGTCGATACCGGTGATCATCTCGGTAACAGGATGCTCTACTTGAATGCGGGTGTTCATTTCGATAAAATAAAATTCTCCCTCGGGGCTAAGTACAAATTCGACCGTACCCGCACCGGTATAACCGGCGGCTTTTGCAGCGTTTACAGCGGCATCGCCCATCTGTTTGCGCAGTGCAGGTGAAAGAGCCTTACAAGGGCTTTCCTCCATCAACTTTTGGTTTTTACGCTGAATTGAGCAGTCACGCTCGCCCAAATGTACGGTATTTCCATGCTCGTCTGCCATGATTTGAAACTCGACATGACGAGGATTCAGCACCAATTTCTCCAAATACATCTCCCCATCCCCAAAGCAAGCCACCGCCTCGGCACGGGCTGCCTCGAAATTGGGGATAAGTTCTTCGGTAGTAAACACACGGCGCATTCCTCGTCCGCCGCCACCTGCTGCGGCTTTGAGCAAAACAGGATAACCAATCTGGTCGGCAAGCTCTTTTGCCTGTTCAGCGGTATCAAGACTGCCGCTGCTTCCCGGCACGACAGGGACATTGTGCTGCTGCATCAGGCGACGGGCTGCCGATTTGTTGCCCATCATATCAATGACCTCCGGACGAGGGCCGATAAATACGATGCCACATTCCTGACACAGCCGTGCAAACTCGCTGTTTTCGCTTAAAAAGCCAAAGCCGGGATGGATGGCATCGCAGCCGGTCTTGAGGGCTGCGGTCAAAATTGCCTGCGCATTCAGATAGCTGTCGGCTGCTTTTGCAGGCCCGATGCATACAGCTTGTGTTGCCAGCTGTACGTGCAGTGCAGTGCGGTCGGCTTCAGAATAAACTGCGACCGTTTCAATCTCCATTTCACGGCAGCAGCGCAAAATACGAACGGCGATCTCGCCACGGTTTGCAATCAGGATCCGTTTGAACATAGTAATCTCCTTACAAGCGGGTGATGCGGAACAGCGGTGCGCCAAATGCAGCAAGCTCGCCGTCTGCAATCAGAACTTCTTCTATCACACAATCGAACGGGGCGGGAACCTCGCTCATCATCTTCATTGCTTCGATCAGGCACACGGTCTGCCCTTTTTTCACCGTGTCGCCCACTGCTGCAAAAACAGGTTTTCCGGGAGCGGAAGCAGCATAAAACGTACCTACCAATGGGGCATTGATGGTTTCGCCTACAGGCTGAGCAGGCTGTTGCGGTTGTTCGGTCGCAGGTGCAGCCGGTGCAGCAAGCACAGCCGGAGCGATCGGAGCAGGCGGTGCCATCGGCACAGCAACGGATTGGGCAAATGCCGGTGCTTTTTTCAGAGAAAGCTTTTGCTCGCCCTCCTGCCACACCAGTGATACTGCCTGACTATTATCAAAGGCTTGTAATAAAGCCTGAATCTGTTCGAGTTGCATAAAAGGTTACTCCTTCGTTTTTGATGAAAGACAGCCCTGCTTTCCGCTGTCCGAAAGGGAGCAGTGCCGGAAAGCAGGGCTTTTTATAGGAAACAAAAATTAGTTGTTTGCCTCTAGATAAGCAACGATGTCGCCAACAGTTTTCATTGCTGCCAGCTCTTCGTCGGGGATGGAAACGCCCAGAGCGTCCTCCAGAGCCATGTTCAGCTCTACTGCATCCAAAGAATCGGCACCCAGATCCTCTGCGAGGGTCGCAGTCATGGTAACGTCATCAGCAGAGCAGCTGAGGGTTTCTACAATAATGTCACGTACTTTCTCAAACATGGTTGGTTTCTCCTTTTAAAGCAATTTGTCGCATCTTTAAACTACTAAAACAATTTAGTTAAATTATTTTAATTAAAATGTTTGAGATAATTTTAACAGAAACTCTGCCGAAAATCAAGGGGAAATCTGTCTGTATTTTCTAGCAAGAATTGGTCGAAAATCTCAAATTTTTTAGATATTTTGCAAAAAGAATGCAAAAAAATGCCCGATACGCCAAAAATAGCGCATCGGGCAATCCTCTATTTTGTGTAATCGGTGTTATTGTCCACAGGCGTTCTTAAACTCGGTCCACACCTGTACGTGTGCCTCCTCTGCTTCGGCGGAGATGGGGGCGATCATTTCGGTGGCATCGGCAGAAAAACCTTCCGGCAAGGTCAAAAATTCACGATATTCTTCTTCGATCAGCTCATCTGCTGCCTGATTGGTGCAGTAGTAACCCAAATGTTCAAAGCACTGTTTTGCGATTTCGGGCTGCAAAATGTAGTCGATGAACTGGTATGCTGCATCGGCATTGGGAGCTTTTGCAGGAATGAACTGTGCCATGATGCCCAAACCGATACCCTCCTCAGGGAATACCACTTTCAGGTCAGGATTTGCCAATTTTGCCAGTGTTACCTGACTGGTATACATGACTGCTGCACCTACTTCGCCGGACAGCAAATCGTCCTGCAAGTTTTCGTCTTTGATCAAACGGATATTGGGGGCAAGCTCCAACAGCTTTTCGCCGGCTGCCTGAATGGTGGCAACATCGGTAGTGTTGTAGCTTTCGCCCATCACTTTCAAAGCCATACCGTTGATAACACGATAGTTACCAATGATTGCGAGGTTATCCTGTAATGCTGCATCCCACAAATCGGCATAGCCGTTGATCTCTACATTTACGGTATTGGGATCGTAAACGATGGTTTGCACACCTGCGCCGTAGGGAACGGTATACGCATCTTCGGGGTCGAAGAACTGTCCCTGATAAATGGGGTTGACATTGCCCAAATTGCTCAGCTTGCTTTTGTCCAGTTCTGCCACCAGACCTTGCTCGATCGCAGTTTGAATGATGTAATCATCTGCAATGATCAAATCGTAAGAGCCACCCTCTGCCTGAATCAGCTTTTGCAGCATGGTTTCGTCGGTATCGAAGTTGGAATAGTTAACGGTGATACCGGTTTCTTCCTCAAAGCCTTTCAAAACTTCGTCGGGGAACATTCCCATCCATGTAAACAGATTCAGTTCGCCCTTGCTTTCGGGCTGAGATGCTGCACTGCTGCAACCGGTAAAAAGAGTGGCAGCCATGCTGCCAGCCAATGCAAATGCCAGTAATTTTTTCATTTTTATTCTCCTTTGGTTTCAATCGAATGTTGTTTTTCTCGTCCGAGCCAAGCGGACACAAGCACCAACAGCAATGTTGCTGCCAGCATAAGAGTACAAAGTGCATTGATTTCGGGCGTTACACCTGTTTTTATCTGCGTATAGACCAAGATGGGCAATGTATTCACGTTGACACCGGTCACAAACAGGCTGATAAGAACATCATCAAAGCTCATTGCAAAGCTAAGTACCATGCCCGAAGCAATCGCCGGTGTGATCAAAGGCAAGGTAATATCAAAAAATACCCGTACTTCGCTTGCACCTAAGTCTTTTGCTGCTTCGGTCAGCGAGGGGTCCATACCTACCAACCTCGCTTTTACCAGCATGAAGATATACGGGATACAAAACGCAGTATGCCCCAAAATGAGCGTCGTCATGCCAAATGGCAGTCCCAGCAGCGAAAAGAAAGCAAGGAACACCATCGCCAAAATAATTTCGGGAATCATAATGGGCAAGGTTGCAAGGTATTCCACGGCGGTGTTGGCTCGACTTTGCACTTTTGACATACCAAATGCCCCCAATGTGCCGATAATCGCAGCACACACACTGCTGCTTATCCCCAGCAGAATACTGTTCGCCAATGCCTCAAACATTTTTTCATCTGCCAACAGTTGCTGATACCATTTCAGCGAAAAACCGCCCCAAACCGAGCTGATCTTGCTTTCGTTAAACGAATAAATCACAAGCAGCAAAATCGGCAAATACATCAGGGCAAGCACCAACGCCAGAAACAGATGGGAGGGTCGAATTTTTTTACGTTTCATACCAAGCCCTCCAATTCTTTTCCCCCTGCGATTTTGCGGTAGAGCGCAATCAGCAAGGTAGTCATCAACATCAGCACCACTGCAAGTGCCGCCGCAAAGGGGGTATTATGGGCTTTTACCAGCTGATCCTGAATCAGGCTGCCCACCAGAACCACCTTATTTCCACCCAGAATATCTGCAATGAAAAACAGACCCATCGAGGGGATAAAGGTGAGGATGATACCGGACAGCAGACCGGGCAGAGTTTGTTTCAGTGTGACGGTAAAGAATGCCGTGATTGGCGAAGCACCCAAATCACGGGCAGCTTCCACAAGGCTCCAATCCATTTTTTCGGCACTGGAGTAGACCGCAAAAATCATAAATTGCAGCAGTGCATAGACCATGCCCACCACTACTGCCGGATAGGTATACAGCAATTTTAACGGCTGGTCGACAATGCGCAACGCTATCAGCAGCTGGTCGAGCGGCCCATTTGCACGAAAAATGATGATCCACCCATATAACCGAATCAACGAATTTGTCCAGAACGGAATCATCAATGCCAGGGTCATCCGCTTTTTGCCTTTTGGCGAAAGCTTTGCCATGAAATAGCCGAATGGATACCCAATCAATGTAATGAGGGCGGTAGAAAGAAATGCCAGTTTTAAAGAATCGACAAAGGTTTGCAGATACACCGGCTGAAAAATCTGCCTGTAATTTTGCAAGGTAAACTGTCCGGTGACGCCCCATGTTTCCGCCCTTTGCAAAAAGCTAAGTACTACTACATACACCAATGGTGCGCCCACAAATACAATGGTGAACAGATACAGCGGAAGCAAGGTGAGCCAGTAGCCCTGTTTCTTTTTTCGGGTGTTCATCGGTCTGCCTCCTCGCTTTGCTGCACAAGGATGGCATGCTCCGGCTGCCAGTGTACCAGCATCTCCTCCCCTACTTGCGCAGGCAGGTCGATGCCATGGCGGCTCGCCACTACTGTCTGCCCATCGGCAAAGGTGAGCAGGATGCGTAGCATTCCGCCCGCAAAGTTTTTCTCGGTGATGGTTGCCCGCAAGCCTTGCTCTCCCTCACGGTAAGGAGAAAACTGTACCTGCTCGCTGCGAACGGCGATACAAGCGGTGTCCCCTTGCTTCAGCCCACAGCCACTGCAAGCCACTGCACAAATACCGGCGTCTGTTTGCAGCAACAAGGGATCTCCCACCTTACAAACCGTTCCCCGAAGAATGTTCGCCTCACCGACAAAACGGGCAACGTAGTCTGTTTTGGGAGAGTCGTACACTTCGTTTGGTGTGCCGATCTGCTCGAACCTGCCTTGGCGCATCACTGCGATGCGGTCGGACATATTCAAGGCTTCTTCTTGGTCGTGGGTGATATAAATAAAGGTAATGCCCAACTGCTTTTGCAAACGCTTCAATTCAAATTGCATTTGACGGCGCAGTTGAAGATCCAGCGCACCCAAAGGCTCGTCCAAAAGCAAAATCTGCGGCTTTACCGCCAGCGCACGGGCAATGGCGAGCCGCTGTTTTTGCCCGCCGGAAAGCTCGCTGGGGCGACGGTCTTGGTAACCCTCCAACTGTACCAGAGAAAGCATCTCCTGTACCGTTTGGCGAATCTCTGCTTTCGACTTCTTTTTTAATTTCAGCCCATAAGCGATGTTTTCGCTCACCGTCATATGAGGAAACAGCGCATAGTTTTGAAAGACTGTATTCACGTTTCGCTTTTCCGGTGGCAGGTCGGTCACGTCGTTTCCGCCAAGCAAAACTCTGCCGCTGTCGGGCTGTTCCAGTCCGGCGATGATGCGAAGCGTCGTTGTTTTTCCACATCCCGATGCACCCAGCAAGGTGATAAATTCGCCCTGTGCAATGGATAGGTCAATGCCGTTCAATACGTTGGTATCCGCAAATGTTTTTTGCACTTGTTTCAGTTGTAAAATCGGTTCGCTCATACTGCCCTCCCGTCAAAAAGCACCCGCAGGAAGCCCCGCAGGTGATGTATCATCTGTACCAAACTCTCTCATTTTCTAATTATATCAAATTAGTATGATTTGAAAAGAGGTTTTTTAAAAAAAGTATGCAGTTCGCATCTAAACTTTTCGAACTAAAAGGCATTTTTTTCGTTAAAAAAGGAAAAAATCGGCAATGCAACCGCATTGCCCACCAATTTTATTTTACAAATTTATCCCAATAGCCCATCACAAAGATGACCAAAATGATAACAGGCACGATCCAAGTGATGTAAAAATGCAGCTTTTTGGGGTAGGCGATGCCCTCACCTGTATCTGCTTCTCTCAAAAAATTCTCCCAGCCCCAACCGTAGCGAGACACGCAGAACAAAAGATATACCAAACTGCCAAGCGGCAACAAATTATTGGAAACGATAAAGTCTTCCAGATCCTGAATGGTACTGGTACCGCCAAAGGGGCGGAAATCGCTCCACACATTGAACCCCAGCACACACGGCATACTCAAGACGGCGATCAGCACACCATTAAGCAAAACAGCTTTTTTACGGCTCCAACCCCACAGATCCATTGCAAAGCTGATGATATTTTCGAAAACAGCGATGACCGTAGAAAGAGCCGCAAAACTCATAAATACAAAGAACAATGCGCCCCACACCCGACCACCGGGCATTTGATTGAAAACATTGGGCAGTGTCACGAATACAAGTCCAGGACCTTCGCCGGTGTCTACGCCGAAAGCACTGCAAGCCGGAAAAATAATCAGACCTGCCATCAATGCGACGCTGGTATCGAGCAAAGCAATATTCACTGCCTCGCCCATCAGGCGGCGTTCTTTTCCGATATAGCTTCCAAAAATCGCCATCGCACCAATGCCGATACTCAGGGTGAAGAAAGATTGTCCCATTGCTGCAAACACAGCATTACCAATACCCGCCTGTGCCATACGGGAAAAATCGGGCAAAAGGTAAAAGCGCAGACCTTCCGACGCTCCCGGCAATGTAACGCTACGCACACACAGCACCAACATAATAATGAATAAGCAAGACATCATTGCTTTGGTGATGCGCTCAACGCCCTTTTGCAGACCCATACTGCACACACCAAACCCCAACATCACACTGACAAGCATCCAAAATGTCATGTACAAAGGCTGAGAGAGCATATCATTAAATACCGCTCCCACCTGTTCAGGCGTTTTGCTTACAAATTCGCCCGTCAGCATTTTTGAAAAATAGGCGATCATCCAACCACAAACCGTGGTATAAAACATCATCAAAAGATAGTTGCCTGCCATTGCGGTATATGCATGAAGATGCCATTTTGTACCTTTCGGCTCCAATACATGGAAGCTTTTGGCTGCGGATTTTTGGCTGGCACGCCCAACCGCAAACTCCATGACCATGATCGGCAAACCAAAAATAAGCAAAAACAGCAGGTACAACAGCACAAACGCTGCACCACCGTATTCTCCCTGTAATATAGGGAAACCGCCACACATTCCCCAAGCCAATGGCACATCCAGCCGAAATCAAAATAAATCCCAACCGTGAGCCAAATTTTTCACGTTCTTTCATTGTCGCTCTCCCTTCATTCCATTCCTGCACAAGTTAAAACGCCTTTTTAGCGGATGCACAGCCCTTTTGAATAAGGATAGCGAGTTTTGTGTGCGGTGTCAATGCGTTTTAAAACTTTTTCGCTTTAACCTGATAAATTCATCAAATGTGACGGAATCCCTTTCCGATCGTTTCGGAGGAATTTACGATGGCAATAAATGCATGGGGGTCGACCTTTCGAATATAGTTTCGCAATTCCATCGCCTGTCGTCTGCTCAGAATAGTGGTGATAACTTTCAATTCTGTGTGCGTATATGCACCCTCTGCATTGTATACCGTTGCACCTCGATGCAGTGTTTGCATAATAAAGTCCAAAATTTCAGCTGAATGAACCGACACGATGGTGACTTGTTTGCGGATATTGATTCCTTCAATCACACTGTCCACCAACAGTGCTTTCATCAACAAGCCCAGAATACAGTACAGACCGGTTCGAATATCATAAATAAATAAGGTCGCAGCTGCAATAAAAAAGTCGCTTACCAAAAGTGCCTTTCCAATTTCCAAACTGGTATGCTTAGACAAAATCATGGCAATAATATCGGTTCCGCCTGTGGAAGAACCGATATTGAATACGATCGCACTGCCCGCAGCCGGCAAAATCACAGCATACAGTAATTCCAACATGGTGTCGTTTGAAAAAGGCTGTGTCATGGGATAAAGCTTTTCAAACCCCAACACAAAAAAAGAAAGTGCCAACGAGGAATAGATGGTAATTCCCATCGCTTTATACCCCAAAAAGACCAATCCCAAAACGATCAGCACACCGTTGACCACGAACATAAAATCGCCAACATTCATGTTAGGGAACAGTGTAGCACCGATAATTGAAATACCGGAAGTTCCACCCATTGCAAAATGGTTGGGCGTTTTAAACAGGTGTATGCCTGCTGCGGTGATAAAAAGCCCCAGATTCAACAACAAAAAATAGCGTATATTTTCTTGTGAAAATAATTTTTTTACTTTGTCCTGCATAGGCATAAATCTCCTTTTTTGGCTGCAAGCAGGTTTCAAAACAGATCGCTTTTCGTTTTTCTGCATTTTTCTCTCGCTTGTTTCACCATTTTATGATATACTAATATGTATCGTGCGTTTTGTGGCACGACCAACTAAAATTTTATCACAAGCGCATTTTCGATACAAGAAGAAGATGCAATTTTACTTGCAGATCTGTTTTTTCTGCAACAAACATTTTATTTTATGCGAGGAACCAAATCATGGAAGAACGTCAAACTGGTGCAAATAATGCAAAGCGCCGTCGCCGTCGAAGCAAAAAGCCAACTGCCGCACAGCAGCAGGCGGCACCCAACCAATCCCAACGGCAGCAACGACCGACCACACAGATCCCCGAGCGAAAGGCCGTTGCCGCAAACCGCAACGAAACAAAGACCAAAGAAGCTGCCCCTGAACGCAGCCGTGCAGAAAACCGTGCAGCACGAAATCAAAAACGTGTGCGCCCTTCTCGCCCGCAACCCGCACAGCGCATTCAAAGCGAGGAGGAAGATGCAGGTTTGCTGCTGATTTCACGCAAAGCTCCCACTGTGAAATACGCAAATTTTGAGGAGTACATGAAAAATCACAGCAATTTTTCGTTTTGAAGTGTGATACAGCTTTGCTTTGCAGAAAGATTCATAGCAAAAAAACGGTGTGACCAATGTGTGTCGCACCGTTTTTTGTTATGCTCTAATCCGAAAATGTTTCCTTACCGCCGATGTCCTCCACTTTATCTTTAGCGGCTGCCAGTAGCTTCACAAGGAAAGGCGGAACCTCGGCACCCATTGCAACAGCGTTTTCGAGGATGCTGCCCAGTTCGGTAAAAATGTACCACATCAGCACGATGGGAAGAATCAACATCGTATATTCCATTGGCAGCAGGCTTGCGGTGTTTACTGCGATTCTAAGAACGGCATCTGCCACCGCTGCAACCACAACTACCGCAATCATTCCAGCTTTGTGCCAGATGCCGGCTCGTGCCTCGGCACTCGACCACTCGCCATTTTTACAGGCGGCTCCACTGCCGGTGATGTAGTCCACCACCATGCAGGCGATCCATGCCAGAACCAACCAGCCTACCCAGCCAAAAGCTGCCGAAAATGCGCCGGCACAGCCGACAATTACTGCTTTGGCAATCAAGAAGATATTCTCGTTTTCCATTATGACACCTCGCTTGCTGTTACAGACACTGTCAATCGTTCGCCCAGTTGCTCGACCGCAAGCTTGTCGCCCGCCGTCATAGGGCTATATGTGACGATATATGTATCGTTGTCTGTATGGATAACCTCGGTTGTCAGACCTAATTTTTGCCCCAGTACAAGAGCTGTTCCTTTATCTCCCACAGATGCCGGGCCAAAAGCAACATCGTACAAGGGGACAGTAGGTGTATCCTTTTCGCACACAAAACCATTAAATCCGCCATTTTTGATGGTTTTAGGCAAGTCTGTTCGAAACAACTCGCTCATGTCCACGCCCCCTGCGATGCCGCTGATATTCGCCGTGCTTGTGTACTGGTGCATATCACGTGGAATGGTGCAGTCGTAGTTTTGACGATAGTCGGCAAGCCAGATGCTATACTTCTGCGCCAATCGGTCAATATGCAGATTGCTTTGAAAGAATGCCGTATAGGAATACACACCCACAAAATAGCCCGCCTGTTCCATTGTGTCGCACCATATAACCACCTGTGATGTCAGCTGATCTTTGTTCAGGCTTTCCATACGCTGCGTGCATTCTACATCATAGTAAATGGGCAGTTCAAACTGCTTACCCGCCAAAAGTTCGATGCAAAACGCTGCTTCTTCGGCTGCTTTTGCAATGGTATCGGCGGCACTGTAATAATACACGCCCACCGGCAAGCCTGCTGCTTTGAAGCCTGCATAATGCTGTTCGAAATAGGGGTCTTTGTTGCACTCGTTTGCCGTTCCCCAGCCGGTATACCCGCAACGCAGGATCACTCCATCTACCTGTTTGGCAACTGCTGCATAGTCGATATTGGGCTGAAATTTACTTACATCCAGAATTTTCATAATTGTATGATCCTTTCTTTTATTAAAAAACGGTTTTACACCGTTTCCCCATATTGCAGCTGACCCAAAACCACCGAAAGCTGTCGATCGTAAACCGGCTGTTCACCATATGCAGAAGGAGTTTTTACAACCTCCGCATTTTTCCATTCTCCCACCAGTTGATAGCCTAAAAACTCTTTTTGGGCTACCTCTTGCAGCTGATCGTCTGGGGTGTCTTTGGTTTCATTCTCTGGATAATAGATCGTCAAACTCTCCAGATTCTCTGCCGTGAATGCACTTTGGATGTCTGTAAACTCCTTTTCTTGTGCTGCAAAAGGAATCTCCAATGTGGGTCGCTGTCTGCCACGCAAAATTCCGGCGGTATTTTCATGCGGTTGATAAATGGTAAATTTTTCTCCGTTTTTCAATTTTACTACCATATTGTTTCTCCTTTACGTTTTGATGATATAGGTCATATAGACCGACGGCTGAATGTTATTATGAGCTTGCCCATTGCCTGCTTGATAGGTGTCAGAATAAAACGAGTCTGAATACCAAGCACCGAATTTAACGTGGTTTAACTGTCCTGAATCCTCCGTTGATTCAGTACCTCTCGTAAATCCATATCTATGCGTGTGTGCCGGCAGCTCATCAACACTCAATGTGTGTTCTGCTTCACCGATTTTTCTGCCAACTTCTGTGCTACTTCCCCCGATGATGGTAGCTCCATTGAGATTGGGAAGATTAAATGTAGTGCTTCCGTCACCACTGCCGTATAGTGTTCCGATGGCTGTAAACAGGGCTGCATAGGTGGAACGGCTTACAGCCCGACCGTCACAGATAAGCCAGCCGGATGGGGCTGTTTTTGCTGCTGTTGCCATCACTACACCGGCTGGTGTTGCCATAGCTACCACCTGCGCCAGCGTCTTGTTTTCCAGTTTAGAGGAGTTTGCAGCAGTGCCTGTGGTCGGCAAAGCCCCAATGCTTGCGGGGGTAATCGCTTTGGCAGCTACTCTGCCGTTGTTGTTGTACAGATAATGCCCACTTGTAAATCCACTCACTGTGGTAGAACTGCTTACTGCATTCGGTCCGGCAGGACCTGCTACACCTTGTGCGCCAGTGTCGCCTTTTTCACCTTGGGGTCCTTGCGGACCCACTGCTCCCGTGTCACCTTTTTCGCCTTTCGGTCCTTGCGGGCCTACCGCTCCCGTGTCACCTTTTTCGCCTTGCGGGCCTTGTGGACCTACTGCTCCTGTGTCGCCTTTTTCACCTTGGGGTCCTTGCGGACCCTCCGCTCCCGTGTCACCTTTTTCGCCTCCCGGTCCTTGCGGGCCTACCGCTCCCGTGTCACCTTTTTCGCCTTGCGGTCCCTGTGGGCCTACCGCTCCTGTGTCACCTTTCTCGCCTTGCGGGCCTTGTGGACCTACCGCTCCTGTGTCGCCTTTTTCACCTTGGGGTCCCTGTGGACCTATTTCTCCTGTGTCGCCTTTTTCACCTTGGGGTCCCTGCGGTCCTACCGCTCCTGTGTCGCCTTTTTCCCCTTGAGGTCCTTGCGGGCCTACCGCTCCTGTGTCGCCTTTTTCCCCTTGAGGTCCTTGCGGTCCCACTGCTCCTGTGTCGCCTTTTTCCCCTTGAGGTCCTTGCGAGCCTACCGCTCCTGTGTCGCCTTTTTCCCCTTGAGGTCCTTGCGGGCCTACCGCTCCTGTGTCGCCTTTTTCGCCTTGAGGTCCTTGCGGTCCCACTGCTCCTGTATCACCTTTTTCTCCTTGAGGACCCTTGGCAGGGACTTGGGTATCAAGATATTCCTTTGCATCAAAGTTCCAAATCCACCATGTTCCGTCCTTTACAATAGGATATTTTTTGACTAATTCGGCTGCATTTTGCGCCGATATTTGCGCAGATTGAGCTGCATCCTGTGCAATAGCACTTTTATCTTCACAAATTTGCTGTGCAGACAATGCTTTCTGTTCGGATGCATATGCTTGTTCCGCTGCCTGTTGTGCCTGCTGTCGCTGCTGGCTGATCTCATTGAAATACTGTTCCCACAGATCCGGTTCAACAGGTAGTGCTTGTTCACCGTCTATTTTCGGACAGTCCAAGACCATTCCCATAACTGCCACCGAATAACGTGCTTTTCCCTGTGCCATGCCGTATATTACGATCGGGCAAATCCCGCTTTTTTCCATCACCTGTCGGGGAATTTCGACGGTATTTCGATCCATCATTGCAATATGTACAGCACCTGTTTCGCTGCCCGCATCAAAAACCACGATTTTCTCCAGACCTTCCCATTCGGGGCTGAATGCAATGGTAAGAGAATCGCATCCGTAGCTGCCTTTTACACCCAAAACCAATTCTTTTGGCTGTACGTTCCATCCGTTTAGCTGCAACTGCATCGCAGCGTCACCTCCTTTAATTATGCCAGTATTTTTAGTGTTTGTCGGAATGTGCCGTTATAAGACAACCTGTTTTCCACAATTTGTCCTACCGCATCCGACCAAAGTTGGATGCGATCCCCCACATCCAGTTGTGGTATTCCCCGTATATCCAGTTGATACTCCAACTTGTGGGCATACCGCTGTTTCACCCATTCCAGCACATCTATGCTTGACTCCATATCCATCAACGGGTTATCAATTTCAAGGATCTCTCCCTCAAGCGAATGTTCCAACGAAATGGGATATTTCACCTCGCTCATACGCTCACCGATGATTTTCACATCGAACGCTCCGCTTTGGTCGGGGATATTCAAATAGCTTACTCGAGCGTAATGAGTTGCTTTTACTTCAGCGGCAGGGCTGCATTCGATCTCAGGGTTCATTAGAATATCGTGTTCTATGCGCACCGTACCTTCTTGTGCATTCATGTATACCTGTGCGAGTGTCTGGCGCATATTGGGAAAATAACTTAGTAAGGTCCACTGTGCTGCTACCTGTTTGAGCGGGGTACTTTGCTGTACAGACATTCCTTCGAACACCTGTGTATTTTCCAAGCGTAATACAGGTGTATCTTTAAAAGGTGCGATACAGACTTTGCCGCTGCGGTCGCTGTAAAGGTGCATTTTCGCCCGATTCGCAATCAGCTGCAAGGCTTGTGCATGGCTTATGATCGGAATCGGAGCCATTACATAGGTGATTGGCTTATCTCTCACCGACCATTCTGTTTCATCCAATGCAGCATCTTTCAAAACCTCTTGTGCCAGTTTTGAGATTTGTTTCCACTCCATCTTGTAGACACTTTTTTCAAAAGTCGTTTTGTTCAGCAACGTGATGCGGTCCACGGCTTTAAATTTTGCTGATTGTTGTTCTGCACTCCAGCTTTCAAGGTACCATTTTCCGGCAGGGATCCATTCTTCTTTTTCCTGCCAACGCATCCCGTACCACAAAGCGATATTCTGATTTTCCCGCAAAAAAGCAAGGATCGGTGCATCGCCGTCGGCATTGAACATTCCGGTACGATTGCTCAGGGAAAAATCCATCTCTGTGCGTGGAAGTTCCAAACCTGCCGGAGAAATCGACCTTACTTCGTTCAGTTCCAAAATCTCTTGTTCGGTAAATACATACCCTGCGCCAAATCGCATCTCACGCAGACAGACTTTGCTATACGGCTGTTCCATTTTCAAAACGGATACTGTAATGCTGCAAATATTTTGTCGTTCCACCTGCGCTGCATATACCATTTGCAGTTGTTCAAAGGTATCCTTGTACTGTTTGCCCATTGTATCCAAAGCAGAAATTTCGATTTGCTTTGGAATCGCCGACAAAGTGCCAAAATTAAACGAAATGCCTTTTAAATTGATCGGCTGAGAAAAAGAAACGGTAAATGAAGGTGGTTCGCTAAAACTTCCATCTTCTTTGCACATGGCGTTGCTTTGCGCAGGCAGTCCGGTTTGGGATTGTGCGGTAATGCTCCAATGTTGGGCAGGAAAATCGAAGTGCGCCTGTTGGTTGACTGTCTGGTCGAAAGTACCGATTTCAACTCGCAGCAAGGTACTCGCTTGCCGTATCTGTGCGTTTAACTGTTGATTCCATTCTTCGCTGACAGGATACATACTCTCCCCCTTATATTTGAATCAAATTTGCTTTCACCTGTCGCCATGCGAGCGGTGTGTTCTGCATCACCAGCGGTATACCGCTGCGATCACCGACGTACATATCCATCATTACAAAATCCTGTACACGAGGGTCGTATACTCGAAAACGATTGACAAACTTTCCCCCTTGATTGCGGTCAAAAATCGCCAAAAGCTGTCGCATCTGGGCAGGGGTAAGCATTTCGAAATTGAGTTCGATTTTCAGCTTATCCCCACCTACCACGCTTCCGATAAAGTCGCCGTTCGCATTTCGTCCTCCATCTACGATGGTAGAAATGGTAATTCCTCCGCTGCCAAGTTCAGGTGCGGGCATAGCAATGCCGGAAGCTGTTTCGATCCACGCCATAAATTCCTCCTTTTATCGAAAACTGGGATTCAATCCCAGTGGGTAACCTTTTGCGGTACGGTAACGTTCGTTGCTACGGTAAAGCTGTTCCCCATCCAGCAAAACGGTCGTCTGGTTGGATTGCTGAAGTTGGTTTTGTTCTTTCATCAGTTCGACCATCGTTTGCAGCAAAGGGGTCAACTGTCCGACCTGCTCGGCTACCGTTTGGCGCAGCAGACTTTGCGGGGCAGCGATCTCGGGATTGCTGCCTGCACTGGAGTATTCTCCCAGCATTGCAAGGGTCGGTTGACGAATTACACCGCCATTTGCAAGCATGGGAATTTGCGGTGTCGGCAGATAGGGCAGATTGAATCCGATGCTTGCTCCGCCATATTTGGGGATCCAGCTTGGAATGGTCAAGCGGATACTGTTTATCGCACGCATTGCGGTATTGATGCCACCGATAAATCCGCTCAGTGCAGCATTTACCATTTGAATAAGTGAATTCAGAACTCCCCGCCCCAGCGAAGAAATGGAACTCCACACACCTGAAAAGATAGTATATACGCCGTTCCAAGCGGTTGCCCATTGACCACTAAACACACCGGTAAGAAAATTACATACACCGGTAAGGGCTGTAAGACCACCCGATGCAAAATCAATCACTGCACCTACCAAAGAATAAAATCCGTTTGCAGTCGCCTGCAAAATAGAGGACAGGATGGGCGAAAATATGTTGCTGATGTTTTGCACAAAAGGGAAAAGGTAGTTGTTCCACAGTCCCCATATCAGTTGCCCCAATGTTCCAAGCAGTTGCCCGAAAGCGGTCAACAGTTGGGAAAAGTTTTGGTACAGCGGGGAAAGATGGTCGTTCCACAGATTTCCGATCAGCTGCTGCAAGCTTTGCCAGATTGGCTGTATGATCCCTTGGTGTAAACCTTGCCAAACTTGCGAAATAAAGCCGCTTGCCTGTTGCCACTGGTTTTTCAGTGTAGTGGTCAAGGTCTGCCACGTGGAGGACAGGAATCGTTCTACCTCCGCCCACTCGATGCCAAGCGCATCGCACAGGTTAACCCAGATAAGGCGTATCTGTTCCCCCATTTTTTGAAATGCGCTTGCTGCCTGCTGCGCAAGTCGATCCCATGCGCTCTGCTGTTCTGCCAACAAAAAAATGATGTATTTATTGGCATCCTCCAGATACTTGACCGTTTCGTTCGCTTTTTTGCTGGCAGAAGATGTTTCCTCTTTTGCTTGCGAAGCCTGTGCCGAGATGATGTTCAATTCGTCTATGGCAAGTTTTTTGGTTGATTTTTTCACCTGTTCGGTCACAAGGTCGCCCACTCGTTCCAGCTGCTTTACTGCACGATTCAGTTCACCGTCCAGCATTCATTTCACCTCCCGTTCCGTACATTTGTTTAAACGCCATCTGCAAATTCTCCAGTGCTTTCTTTGCGTCGGTGCATCCACCCGCTTTTTGAGCCAGAAATTTTTGCCATTCCGCCCGAATTTTCTTTTGTTGGGCAGAAAATCGGCGAATAGTTTCGCTGTCCTGTTCCATACGCACCGCCACCACCTGTCCCAGTGGTGTTTGTGCATTCAATCCTGCCACCAGCATCGCCCAGTCTTTATATCGGATGCAGCCTTGCGCATAGGGCAGGATGCCATATTGTGCGGTAAGGCTCTGCTCGATGAGATCGCTGTCAAACTCCCAATCATACACTTGCGGCTGGTTTGGGAAATCGACCGCCTTGTTCTTTTCCTCCTGTGATGGCATCTACAGCCATTTCGAACAGCTGCAAATATGCTCCAAAAGGCAGATCCATCTGTTCGATCTCCTCGTAGGCTGTTTCACCCAGTACCAAGCGCAGCACTTCTTCCATCTGCTGTTCGGTATCTTTTCCCTGCTGACGGGTCAGGCGCATTACTTTTTTCACGGTACTGGTTCGATCGTCGATGGGATAAATTTTTTCACCGATGCGGATCTCTGCTTTCGGCTCCAAAAACTGCTGATTTAGTGTGTACATCATTGTCATTTCTCCTTTGAAAGTGGCAGAGCTGCGATTTTGCAGCCCTGCCGTGCTATTTACTGTTGGGTATAGGTGGGTTTGCCGTGGCTCATCAATTCGATCTCAAGCGCACCCACGTCCACTGCATCGCCGGTGCCGGGGTTAGTCACATTCACCACGCAATCACCGGTCAATTTATCGCCGTTGGGGAATCCCCATTCATAGGTGCTGTCACAGCTGCTACCGGTCATCCATGCACAGCGGGCGACGTAGTCGTTGCCCGGATCGCCGATGCATCGCTTGCCCGACAGTTTAATGGTAAACCCTTTGCCGGTCATCATTCGTTTCACCCAGCCTTCGGCGTCCATGGGTGTCCACTCCTGCACCTGACCGTCCATCTCGACGCTGAAAGTTTCCATTTCTGCGATGGGTACCAGATCGTCCGGTTCTCCTGTGCGTCCGTTGGGATTGATTTTAAATACGTTTTCAAAAACGGGAAAAACTCCACTGCTTCTTACGCTCATGATTTCCTCCTTTAATAACTGTTGGTTCGGGGTGCGTAGCTTCGCATCCCCTCGCACTCTACATGGCAAACGGCATTCCGAAACCATTTTGCATCCACGCATCGCACGGTCACAAGCCCGTCGTGTGTCTGTGGCACTAAATTTGCCCACTGGACACGGGTTTCGACCGTAGGGCCTTGTCCATACAAGATTTTGTCGCCCGGTTGCAAGGTATAAAAGGGCTGTCGCTGCACAGCAGGCAAACGGTCAAAAGCAATCGGCTCCATCCACAAGGGGCGGGGGGCTGTGTTGGGAACGACCAGCAAAAATCCCCGTTCCAAACGGGTACCACTGGTAGTGGTGTCACGATTATCGGTGGAATCGAAGTACACCCCTTGCAACAGCCGTTGTTCGCATTCAAAGTTTCCGTTCGGGTGATAGATGGCGTGGTAGACCGTTACGGTCTGTTCGCACAGACGATAAAGTTGCTGCATCATCGTTCGCCTCCTTTTGCGCAACGGCAGATGTCCAAAAAGCCAGCCGCACGGCGCAGCAGTTCCTTTTCCTGTTGGGCAGGAGTCGCCGGAAACTGTGGCAGAACACTGGTACAACTCACACTACCGATGCTCAATTTTTGGCTGATGTCGCCTTGCTTGATGCGTTCGATGTGGTAGATGCCCTCTGCAATGGCGCATAGTGCCATCTGTTCCTGTTTTTCCTCACAAGGCTGTATATGGTAGAAACGTTTTGCTTTTTGCAGCCAATATCTTGCTTTTTGCATGGTGGGTTCAAAGTCGGATTCGGGGATCTCGTTTCCTTTATATTCGGTTCGATAAAAGCAATACATTGCTTTTCCTCCCCTCTTGTTTATTCAGCCGACTTGTGGCTTGCATAAATGCCTTTGGTTTTGTTTTCGTAGACATCGGCGATGCCCACATTGCGGTAGCCGAATTTGTATGCATCGGCATCGGGGTTATTTTCGGGAGTGATGATTTTGGGTGCAACGTGCTTTTCAAACTGGATTACTGCCCCTTTATGAACCGCCAAAAAGTTCAGCTGTGCGCCACCGGCATCTTTTTCAAAACCGCCTTGCTCCTCGCCGTCCTTGCCGGTTTTCTGCTTAACGGCGGTATAAAAGCGGGTGTGCGGAACACAAATGACCTGTGCAAAGCGATTCAATACCGCTTTGCTGGTGTCCAGATTCATATCTTCCAGCAGACCGAGCAAGGTCGGGGTGATAAAGAGGTAACGTTCTTCGGCAGGCACTTCTGCCTCGTCCATGGTCACAACGGCGGTTCGCAGCGATTTCAGCACAGCTGCACCGTCCTGCAAGTCCTCCTGCACTTTGGTAACGCCCGATTTTTTACAGTAGCTTGCAAAGCGGAACGCATCCAATTCGGGTGCAACTTTTGTGCGGATGAACTCGCCCGCCAGCCGACCAAATGCGATGTTTGCGGTTTCCTCATCGTCCATGCGGTCGACCGAGAACATTCTGCCACGGTCAAAATTGCATTTCACTGTTTCGTTGGTCAAGGTGACGTCGCCTTTGGCGTAACCGTCGTTGCGGTCGTAATCGCCCAAGCCCTGCAACTCAAGTTTGGGGATAATGAGTTCGTTTGCATTTGCACCCTGCTGCACCAGTTCGGGCGAACCGTCCAATACAGCGGTCAGGCAGGCGACCTGATAGACCTCATCCAACATGGGAACGAATTTTTTTGCCAAAGTAATTGCATTTGCCATTTTTCTCTCTCCTTTTCGATGATTTACAGCGGCAGCCCAAATGCTGCACGCAAAGCGGTGTGTGCGGTCTGTTCGGGAGGCTGTGCAGCAGTACCGGTCGCATACATAGTAGTAGCGGCGGTATCAAACAGATAGCTGCATTCTTTTTTCAGCTGTTCCAAAGCAGTGCGGATCGCCTGTTCGGGCTGGTCGCTTTTTTGCAGTTCTTCTACGTCCAGCAATGCTTTGATGGCTTTTTCGTTGCGTCCTTTTGCTTTGTAGATCTCAAGGCTGAGCATCGCCTCGAACTGCAAGTGTCGAAGTTCCTGTTGATGCTGCTGCTCCATCTGCAAAATTTGTTGTTGCAGCTGTTCAACGGTGGGCTGTGTGATAGATTCATTCGGTCGTTCGTTCATTTGTGTCCTCCTTGTTTGTTGTGGGCAAATACTGTCGGGCAATTTTTTCCTGTTGCTGCAAGGTGTCGCAGGGCAGACGGAAACGCTGTGCAAGTGCGATTTCGGGTTTCAGCATTCCCATCTGGACCATCTGAACGGTTTCCTGCCAGCGGCTCTCACTGGTGGACAAGACCCCGTCGCCCCAACAGAGCGAGATGTCTTTTTCAAAGTCGATGGTGCTGCTCTGGTGGATGGGATAAAGGGCCACAAGGCTGTTGCACACGGCTGTTGCCTGCTGCACGGCTCGTTCCCAGATTTGCTGGATCTCCCGAATGGTCAAGCTATAGTCGCCACTACTGCCGGTCACCTCGGTGGCGGTCAGCTGAAGCGAATCCGCTTCGCTCAGCAACCCACGTTTCAAACTCAGCAAGCTTTCCAGATTGCGCAGATATTCTTTTTTACGCTGCAAAAAGCTTTCGTGGCGCAGTGACGGCGAGTATACGGTAAGACCTGTTGATTGCGGATCATCGTCCAGACCCACGAACAACCCTTTTGGCAGCTGCAAATCGCCGTTGGGTCGCCGACGCAGCAGGTCTGCGGATGCAAACACACGGCTTTCGCCGTTTTCGAACTCTCGCCAGAGTTGCTTTTCGTTTCGGTTGATGGCGTGTATCAGCCCCACTGCCGGCGCATAGACACTCACACTGTCGCTGCTGGTGTCAACGCAGTTTTCCAACTGTGTCGACAATCGCACCAACCCCAGTCCCCCGATGCCTTGCAGCATCATTTGGGGCAACAAGCGGGCATATCGTTCGCAATGCGACAGCGGTACTTCTACCCCCATGCCGATTTGGGCACGGGTAGCAAACAGCCGATTTTGAATGCGCACTCCTTCTGCCAGTTGGGTACGCCGTTCGATAAATGTGTATTTCCACCCTTTTTCCCAGAACTCATAGCCCGAAGCGAGATCGACCGCCTCCCCCCAATGATTACGTGCAAACACCGAAACACTGTCACGGCGCATCACTTCAAAGGCAAAGCTGTCGGCGGTGGGGATGGGTTTCAACCAAGCTTCTCCCCCGATCAAGGTCAGCTGCAACGCTTTTCGGCGCACCTGCCCCAAATGATCCAAAAATTTCTGTGCAAACGGTGTCTGCCCTTTCGCCTCGTATTCCCCAAAACAGGCACGGCTCAGTTTGCTTACGATTAGAACAGGCAATCTTTGGCAGGGGTCTTCCTGTTCTGTGGGCTGATCTTGAAAGTAAAGCTCGAACCAATCGTCCAATGCTTGCTGCATGGCAGCACTGGTGCAGTCTTTCACTCCTTCAAACACCTGCCCCATTTCTCTACGGTTCATTCTTTTCCTCCTGCTTGCAGATAGATTTTCGGGCGCATCCGCATTCCCTGCTCCATGCCGTCGATGTAGGCGTTCAGGCGTTCGATTTCCTGCTGACGCTTCAGTACACGGGCAGCCAGATGCTGAGTTGCCCGTTCCAGACGCAAGCGTACCCATTCGGGCAGCTGACGGGCAAGCAGGTGTTGTAGCCATTGTTTCATCATTGTCCCCTCCTTCTCCAAATTTTGCTGGTGGCGTACCGCACAGCGTCGATGTGGTGGTTATTGTGATCGGGGTATCCCTCTAGGACTTCTCCATTTTGGCGATCTTTGCGATATTCGTACTCAGAAAATTCCTTTGCTGTGTCGGGACATTTTTCGTTGTCGATCCATATGCAGGCAAGCCCTTGCAGCCACTTCATACCGGCAGACAAACTCCCCGGCCCTTTTTCGGCTTTTTGGCAGGGCAAGCCTTCTGCACGGTAGTCACCGCAACTTTTGGGTTCGGCAGAGTCGGCAACCAGCGACTCCTGCTTTTCGGGGTGCTGACAAACCCCACGCTGTTTCAAAAGGTTTGCGGTTTGTTGGTTGGTAGTGCGCACACGGGTCAGCTCGTCAAAGATATACAGGGTGTTCCGTGCTGCATCGTAGCTGCAAGCGTTGTATGCCCATGGGTCGGGATACCACCCCCAGTCTACTCCGTGCAAAATTCGTTCGAATTGCTCGGTGATGTTTGGGGGAATGGGATGGATCTTTAGATTGCCAAATACTGACGTTCCTGTACCGACCGCTTCGCCCAGATACTCGTGCTGATACTTTGCAGGATCTACTTTTTTCAGATGTTCTGCATCCTGCAAGAACCGTTCTCCCAGCCATTGTTTGGGGGTAGTAAGGTAGGTCGAGTGATGCACTAGACGTCCGGGTTTTGTCTGCAATGCCCAGCGGTTGACCCAGTTGCGGGCACTGATGGGAGGATTGAAGCTTTTGATACACAGCGAGTAATCCCCACCTCGAAACAGCGATTGCTCAACATTGCGGATTTCTTCTTCTCCTGCAAACTGATCCAGTTCTTCGAACCAAACGATGCCGACATAACCAAACGGCAGTTTGATACTTTTCAGCTTTCCGGCATCGTCCAAACCGAAAAACAAGATTTTTTGTCCGGTCTTTCGGTAGGTGATTTCCATGGGGCTGATGGTAGCACGAAAAGCTGCATCTTTTCCCAGTGCGCTGATTGCCCAACACAGCTGCGCAAACACACTTGTGCGCAAGGTTCCGGCTACCTTTCGCAGTACCACCGCATGGCATTGCGGACGGCACATCAGCTGCATCAAAAGTTCCAATGCAGCATAGCTGCTTTTGGTGCTTCCACGCCCACCTTTCAGCACGATCTCTTTCACCTGCTGCGCACGTACCTGCTTATGTACGTTCCAGAATGCCGGCGAAAGCAAACTGCTTAATTGGATGGATTGTTTTTCAGATGTCATCTACGATCTCGATCTCCTCCTCTTGCTCATGCCCCATTGTGCCGCCGCTTTGCTGCCACACCTCAGGCTTGCGGTTTTTCAGCCAAAACTGCATAGCGGTCATGTTGCCCGCCACGTGCACCTGCTCTTTTATGGGTACGATCTGTTCCCATTCACGCAGTTTTTTGCCGGTGTCGGGGTCGTAGTCGATCTGTTTGCACTTCACCTGTTTTTCCACCACAACGGTGTAGCCCTTTGCACGCTCATATAGGGCATCTTCCAATAGGCGGTCGGCAAGCTCTCTGGTTTGCGCTATGGCTTGGGCGATTTGTGGGCTTTCCTTTTGCCATCGGTTGAGTGTTTGTTCCGACACTCCACAGCGTTTGGCGATTTGTCCAAGACTCATTCCCTCTCTTGCCCATCCACGCAGCAACACCAGCCCCCCATCGGTTTGCCATTGCTCCAGCTTTGCGATTTTCTTCCCCTCCTTTTGCACATATGCGGCGAATCACAGCAGCAAATTGTCGTAACAGCCCAATCGGTAAAATTTTGGAATTGCGTTTACGCAACAAGCTGCTGTGCCGTAATCATACAGCTTTTTGTGGTATCAAGTAAACCTTTTTTCTAATATCCCTTTCAAAATTTGCGTTTATGCAAGTAATCCTCGCAAATTTGCATCGGTTTTGCTGCAAGGTGATTTTCCAAAAAAAGATTGACTTTTTCCCTTTGCTGTGGTAGAATAATATACGCAGTCATCCAGCGCAGCATCTGCGGAAGTGCTGGAATCGGCAGACAGGCACGTTTGAGGTGCGTGTGTCCATGACGTGTGGGTTCAAGTCCCATCTTCCGCACCAAACTCCCGAGTGGTTCACCATTCGGGAGTTTTTCTGTTTTACTATAACGCAAAAAACGCATCGCTCTGTGAAAAACTCCACAGATACAATGCGTTTTTATCTTCTCACAAAAAAAGCCACACGCTACCATTGGCAGCGTGTGGCTTTTCGCATATCATGCATTCATGCAGCAGAACTCTTGTGGGCCGGTTACTGCTACATGGGAGAGGTATCGTTTATATCAACTTCTTAAACTCGTCAGCAACGAACTGAACTTTCGGTCCGATGATGACCTGAACGCTATTCTTGCCCGGACGGATAACACCTGCAACACCAGCGTCCTTAATTTTCTTTTCATCCACCAGCAAGCGGTCTTTTACTTCCAAGCGCAAACGGGTAATGCAGTTGTCCACGCTGGTAACATTACCTGCACCGCCAACACCTTCCAAAATGGCTTTTGCCATTGCAGCGTAATCGCTGCCGGAAAGTTCGATGTTCATTTCGGTAGTATTATCGTCTTCACGACCGGGTGTCTTCAGGTTCAAAGCGGTGATAAGCACACGGAAGATGATATAGTACAAACCGAAGAATACCAAACCGATGGGGATGAGGTAGATGGGATTTTCTGCAAAGGGAGCTTTAAAGCTCAGGAACCAGTCAACAAAACCTGCGCTGAACTGGAAGCCAGCACGGATCGGCAATGCTGCAATGATAGCGACCGAGATACCGGTCAGCAATGCGTGAACAACGTACAATGCAGGAGCCAAGAACATGAAAGAGAACTCCAGAGGCTCGGTAACACCGGTGAAGAAGGAGCAAAGTGCTGCCGACAGCAAGATACCTGCTGCGATTTTCTTCTTTTCGGTTTTTGCGGTGTGATACATTGCCAGAGCTGCGCCGGGCAGACCGAACATCATCACGGGGAAGAAACCAGCCTGATACATACCGGTAACGCCCTGTACGCCACCTTCGATGGTGCCCCAGAACTTACCGATGTCGTTGATGTCAGCCACACCGAACCAGAATACGCTGTTCAATGCGTGGTGCATACCGATGGGGATGAGCAAGCGGTTGAGGAAGCCGTAGATACCTGCGCCGATCGCACCCATACCAAGGATACCTTCACCAACAGCTACCAGGAAGTTGTAAACAACGGGCCATACAAAATACAAGGGAATGCATACGACCAAAGTGATCAAAACGGTCATAATGGGAACGAACCGACGACCTGCAAAGAAGCCGAGGAAGTCGGGCATATTAGTTTTGTAGAAGCGGTTGTAGCAAGCTGCTGCAATCAAGCCACACAAAATACCAATAAACTGGTTGTTGATTTTCCCAAAAGCAGCGGGAACTTTATCCACAGGCACACCCATGATCGTGGACACAACACCCACACCCAACATGGTCTGTACGGTCAGCCACGAAATGATTGCAGCCAGTGCGGAAGTACCCTCTTGGTCTTTCGACATACCGATGGCAACACCAAGCGCAAACAAAATTGCCATATTGTCGATCAAGATACCGCCGGCTTTGATAAGCAGCAAAGCCAGCATACTGTTTGCACCCCATCCGCTGGGGTCGATCCAGTAACCGATGCCCATCAAAATGCCGCCGATCGGCAAGCAAGCTACGGGCAACATCAAAGACTTGCCTAAACGCTGAAAAAATCGCATCATAAGTAGTTCCTCCTTTTTATTTTGTTCAAATGATGTTGGAACGCTACTATTTCAAAGAAGCAGCTGGCCCACTGCTGCCTCTTTTTTTCATATATGCAAGATCTGCCTTACAAATTCTCTTTCAAAAATTCCTCAAATTCAGCTGCTGCAACTTCTTCGTCTGCACCGTCGAATGTCATGTTCAGCTGCATTCCCTGTTTCGCAGCCAACCGCATCACGCCCATGATGCGCTTTGCATCAACGGGGGTTCCGTCCTCCACTGCAACACTGATATTGCAAGCATACTTTCCAGCTTCTTTTGCCAGCAATCCTGCCGGACGTGCGTGGATACCCATTGGGTCTTGGATGGTATATTGAATCGTTTTCATAAAATTACTCCTCACTTTCACAAATAATTCTTCGAACCTCCAACACCTTTGCAGGCGACATGGAAAGCTCATCATAGCCCATTTTCAAAAATTCTTCGGTCAAGGTGGTATCTGCGCCGAGTTCACCGCAAATACCTGCCCAAATCCCCTCTGCGTGTGCGTTTTCCACAATCATCTTCAGTAGTGCCAGCACAGCAGGGTGATGCGTGTCGCAAAATTCTGCCAATTTTTCGTTCTGACGGTCCACTGCCAGTGTATACTGGGTCAAATCGTTGGTGCCGACGCTGAAGAAATCGACTTCTTTTGCCAGTTCACGACTGATAACAGCCGCTGCAGGGGTTTCGATCATCACGCCCAGTGCAACTTCGCCAAAGGGGATCGCCTCGGCTGTCAGTTCTTCACGGATCGTTTTGCAAAACTCTTTGACCGCAAGCACTTCCTGCACCGATGCGATCATGGGGAACATGGCACTTACCGGACCATACGCACTGGCACGATAAATGGCACGCATTTGGGGGCGGAAGATTTCGGGCTGTTTCAAACAGATGCGGATACCACGGTAGCCAAGAGCCGGATTTTCTTCCGGCTCCAAGCCGAAATAATCCACTTTTTTGTCTGCACCGATGTCTAAGGTTCGGATGACCAATTCTTTTCCGTCCAGTTGTTCGACCACACTGCGATATGCTTCAAAGAGCTCCTGCTCGGTCGGAAAATCCTCTCGTCCCAGATACAAGAACTCGCTTCGCATCAAGCCAACGCCCTCAGCGTCGCCTTTCAAAACATAGGCGACATCGTCGGGGCTGCCGATATTGGCAAACAGCTTTACCTTTTTGCCACTTTTGCTTATCGTCGGTTTTCCACGGTACTGTTCCAGCAGCTGTTGTTTTTGCTGTGCCGTTTTCTGTTTCTCCTGCATTTTCGCCAGTGTATCGGGGTCTGGGTCAAGATAATAGCACCCCTCAAATCCATCTACAATGATGGTCTTGCCCTGTACCGTACTGTTCAGGGGGATTTGGGCTTGCACCAATGAAGGGATGCTCATCATGCGAGCCAAAATAGCGGTGTGGCTATTGGTAGAACCCTGACAGGTAACGAATGCAAGGATGTTGTCTTTGGGCAGCTGTACGGTTTCACTGGGGCTTAAATCATCAGCAAGCAGCACCACCGGTTCGGTGATCTCCAGTTCTGCATTTGTACCGGACAAAATGGCGGTCAAACGTTTTGCCATATCTCTCACGTCCACCGAACGGGCACGCATATAGTCATCGTCCATATCGGCAAACTGTTGGCTGAAAACTGTGCCGACCGCATCTGCGGCGGCAGCGGCTGACCTGCCCTGTTGGATTTGCTGTTGTACTGCTTCGATATAATCCAAGTCGTCCAGCATCATACACTGAACATCCAAAATCATCGCCTGTTCTTCGCCCAGTTCCTGTTTTGTTTTTTCAAACAGAAGTTGCAACTGTTGGCGAGCTGTTTCTCTTGCGCTGTCGAATGCCTGCAATTCTTTTTGCACATCACCGCAAAAAACCGGAAGTTCGCCAGCACTATGGGAGAACAAAAATGCTTTTCCGATTGCAATGCCTGCAAACACTGCTGTTCCTTTGCCCTGAATCATACCAGCGCACTCTCCTTTCATTTTACCAGGCCCAAAACGGGTTCACCCTCCTGCACACTTTTATCGGCGTATACGTGGATGTCGCTGAACTGGTCGCTGTTACAGATGACGATCGGCGTAATGGTGTCAAAACCTTCCTGAGCGATGGCTTGGCGGTCGAATTCCAGCAGCAACTGACCTTTTTGAACCCGATCGCCATTTTTTACATGAGGTGTAAAGTGTTTTCCTCCCAGCGTGACCGTTTCCAGTCCCACGTGAATCAGCACTTCGGCACCGTTTTCGGCGGTCAGGCTTACGGCGTGTCCCGTATCGAACATCATTTCCACTGTACCGTCACAGGGGGCAACGATACGGTTGCCCCAGGGATGGATCGCTACGCCTTTGCCCAAAATCTCCTGCCCAAAGGTAGGGTCACTTACTTCACGGATGGGTACTACCTTGCCTGCCACAGGGGCGCAGACGGTAAATTCTTTACTTTTCGAAGAAAACAGCTTATCAAAAATTCCCATTTTTCATCCTCTTTTCTGTTCTAAATCTGTCGGTGTATAAGATTATATTCTTTTTTTGCAGGTTCGATGCAAGCTTGCTGCCAGATATGCAATTTCCTCCTGCGGAATGTCATATCCGCTTCGGTTGCTCAATCCGCTTGCAATTTGGCACAGGCACTCAAATTCGACAACGTAGCATTTTTTCACTACCTGCACAAATTCAGGCTCCTGTTCGGGTGGAAGCTTTCCAAAAAAGCTGCGAAAGACGAGAAATTTCAAATGTACAGTAAACTCATCATAGAAATCGCTTGTGGGGTCAAATTTCAAATCAGGCCAGCCCTGCAATGTTTGCAGGACATCTTTTAATGTTTGGGTCATCCGCAAGGTGTCGCTGATGGAATTTTCAAATTCGGCGTTTACGATATGCAGCGCAATGCTGGCAGCTTCGTCTTCGGGAAAATCAATGTTCATTTCCAATCGCAAAAGTTCCAAAGCGTATTTTCCTACTGTGAACTCCCGTGGATAAAACGTACGCACCTCGGCGAGCAGTGCATTTTCGAACACAGTGCCGTTTTCCATCCGTTGGATTGCAAAACAAACATGGTCTGTAAGGGTGAGATAGATGCTTGGGCTAAGGTGTCTGCCCAGCACTTTCTCGGCTTTTTCTGCAATGCGACTGCAAAGCTCGATCTGCTGCGGGGGTAAGGTTGCGAAAAGGTCGGTAAGTTTTTGGGTTTGAGCGGGGGTCTGCATTCGAAAGATTTTTTCCGCTTTGGTTTGCTGAAGCCGGTCACCCGGACGCAACGAAAACCCCAACCCTTTTCCCATTGCGATCAACTCCTGTCCGTTTTCATCCAGACAGCTCACAACGTTGTTGTTGATGCATTTGATTACCTTCATTCCATCCCATTCCTTTGCTGTACGGTTTTGCAATAAAAAAGACCATATCCTACTGCCACACAGACTTGTAACAGCGGAATATGGTCTTGCCTGCCGAACAGTAACAACCCAATCTCATTTATCTGCTTTTAGTGTAACAATTTTATCACACTTTGTCAATAAAACAACTTCAATTCATTTGTTTTTCGTCCATATTTCCAACAAAAGAAAAAATTTTTCATACAAAACAGAAAGGATGCTTGCCGAAATTGGGCAGCGGTTCGTTTCATCAAAGGCTTACCAGTAAACGCTTGGCAACTGCTACCGTATCGGGGTCGGTATATTCTCGCAAATACTCGTCTGCAACAGCAAGTCCCATCGGTACGCCCTGTTTGCGGAAGATCATCGGGCTTTCCACGGGGCGTTTTGCCGAAAAATGAAAATGACGCACCCCTTTTTGGGCAAGCAGAGGAATATTGTCGACCGACACACCGCTGCCCGCCATGATATGCAATTTTCCTTGCGCTGCTTGTATCAGCTGCTGGATAAGATCGGCACCTTTTGCTGCACTTGCCTGCTGCCCTGAGGTAAGAATGGCATGGAAACCAAGTGCTTTTGCCTGTTCGAGGGTCTTAAACGGGTCTTCCGACAGGTCAAACGCACGGTGAAGGGTCAACCACGCTCCCTGTACACGTTCTACGCATTTGTCTAAAAAGGGCAGATCCAGTTCTCCTTGCGGAGTAAGCGCACCAATGACAAATCCATTTGCTTTTAGTGCTTCCATCTGGTCTATTTCTTCCAACAGCACAGTTTTTCCCAATCAATCAGTCAAACAAAAATCGCCAAATCTTGGACGGAGCAAAACGTTTACAGGGATGTCAACTTGTTCAAGCACAGCCTTTACCAAAGCCGGTGTAGGGGACGTACCACCGATGATGAGATTTGCACACAATTCGATGCGGTCAGCCCCGCCCTGTTGCGCAAGCTTTGCAGATTCCACCGAATCCACACAAACTTCTAACAAATGTTCCATAAAGCAGCCCTCCTTTTTTCTCAGTATACCACGCTTTAACGAATAAAAAAGATGCCTACCGAAAGGCAGGCATCTTCTGTCAGGTTCGCTCAGCGTAAATTTTCACGATATTCAGCAAGATCTCCACCACTTTGTCCATCTGCTGCACACTCACGAATTCATATTCGCCGTGGAAGTTGTAACCACCGGTGCCGAGGTTGGGGCAAGGCAGACCCATAAAGGAAAGTCTTGCGCCGTCGGTACCGCCACGGACAGGAACAATGGTCGGCACGATGCCTGCATCTTCTACCGCTTTGCAGGCATTTTTTATCAGATGGAAATGGGGACGGATGCGGTCTTCCATATTGTAGTAGCTGTCTTTGATGGTCAACTTCACGGTATCATCATGGTAGCGTTGGTTGATAAACTGTGATGCCTGCATCAGGCACTCTTTGCGTTCTTCAAAACGGGTGCGGTCGTGATCACGGATGATGTAATCCATTTTTGCAGCAGCGGGCGTTCCCTCCAGCGAAACGACATGATAGAAGCCTTCGGTGCCTTCGGTATGTTCCGGCACTTCGTTTGCAGGCAACAGGCTGTTGAACTGCATTGCAACGGTAAGTGCATTGACCATTACATTTTTTGCCGAACCGGGATGTGCCGACACACCTTGGATCTCGATTTGAGCCGAAGCAGCGTTGAAGTTTTGATATTCGATCTCCCCTGCTGCCCCACCGTCTACCGTAAAGGCATATTTTGCTCCAAAAGCGGCAACATCGAAAAAGTCGGCACCTTCACCAATTTCCTCGTCAGGGGTAAAAGCGATACACAACTTGCCGTGGGGGATGTTTTGTTGACAGATGGTTTCCACAGCAGTCAAAATATCGGCAATGCCGGCTTTGTCATCACCGCCCAGCAAGGTAGTGCCATCGGTGGTGATAAGGGTATGCCCTACAAGCGATTGCAGTACAGGGTAGTTTTCGGGGCTAAGCACCCGACCGCTTTCCCCCAGCGGAATATCCCCACCTGCATAATTTTCGACCATTTGGGGCTTCACATTTTTTCCGCTTGCGGCATTGCTGGTGTCCATGTGAGCGATCAAGCCCAGTGCAGGTGCTTTTTCGTAGCCCTCGGTCGCAGGCAGCGAGCCATACACGTAGCATTTCTCGTCCACCCGTGCATCTTGGATGCCCATTTGTTTCATCTGCTCTACCAAAAGGTTTGCCAGTTCAAACTGGTTGTGGGTAGAGGGATGGGTATTTGTGGTTTCACTGGAAGTCGTTTCTATTTTTACGTATTCGAGTAATCGTTCATAAGCACGCATAGATGCTGTTCTCCTTTTGTCGGTTAAAAATTCCCTGCTCTTTCAAAAGCAGAAGATTACAAGCGTTATTTGATGATTATTATACTATTTTCCGCCAAGATTTAAAAGACTAAGCACCCCAATAAAATTTTTCTATTTCGCCGAAAATTTTGTCTTTTTTTTCATTTTTATCATCGTCATAAGCATTTTTCACAATTTTGGCATTCATTTTTGTATCATTTCACATTTTTTATTTCGCCACTCTTCCCACGCTGTCGCATTTTCAACTTTTTTGTTAAACTATCCGCATTAAGATTGGAAACAGGGAGCATTTTATGCTATAATTAGTGAGATTGTAAAATGTTTTTCGCAATCGTCTTTGGGGCGATTGTTCTTGATATGTGGCACAGCCGCACAGAATTGGAGGACTTTTGATTATGGCAAACAGTTTTTTCACCGGCAAAACTTTGCTCATCACGGGCGGTACCGGCTCGTTCGGCAACGCCGTACTCAACCGATTTTTAGCTACCGACATCGGTGAGATCCGCATTTTTTCCCGTGACGAGAAAAAGCAGGACGATATGCGCCACGAATATCAGGCAAAATTTCCGCAACACGCCGGTAAGATCAAGTTCTATATCGGCGATGTACGCAACATCGACAGTTTGCGTGACCCCATGCGTGGCGTCGACTTTATTTTCCATGCTGCGGCTCTCAAGCAGGTACCAAGCTGCGAATTTTTCCCGATGGAGGCAGTGCGCACCAATGTGGAAGGCACCGATAACGTGCTTACGGCAGCCATCGACGCAGGCGTAAAACGTATCGTCTGCCTTTCCACCGACAAAGCCGCCTACCCCATCAATGCAATGGGCATTTCCAAAGCGATGATGGAAAAGGTCATCTGCGCAAAGGCACGAAATGTACCTGCCGAGCAAACCACTATTTGCTGCACCCGTTACGGCAATGTTATGTGCAGCCGTGGCAGTGTCATCCCCCTGTTCATCGAACAAATTCGTGCCGGCAAACCCATCACCATCACCGATCCCGAGATGACCCGTTTTCTGATGAGTCTGGAAGAAGCAGTCGACCTGGTGCTGTTCGCTTTTGAACACGCAAACCCCGGCGATTTGTTTATCCAAAAGGCAGATGCCTGCACCATCGGTGATTTGGCAAAAGCTGTCCAGCAGTTGTTTGGTGATACCGGCACCCACATCATCGGTACTCGCCACGGAGAAAAACTGTACGAAACGCTTATGACCCGTGAGGAACGCTTGAAAGCCACCGACATGGGGCATTATTTCCGAGTTGCCGCCGACGGTCGTGACCTGAACTACGACAAATATTTTGTAGACGGAAAAGTACAGACCGAAGCGGAAGATTCTTATACCAGCCACAACACCACCCGTCTGGATGTGCAGGGCGTTGTCGAAAAGCTGCTCACTTTGGACACCATTCAGGAGGAGTTGAAACAACATGGATAAAACCTCTCCGATTCTGGTCACGGGTGCCAACGGATTCATTGGAAAAAATCTGTGCGTCGAACTTTCGAATCTGGGATATGAAAACCTGATGCGGTTCGACATCGACACTCCGAAACAGCAGCTTGCAGAATTTTGTAAAAAAGCACAATTTGTTTTCCATTTGGCAGGTGTCAACCGTCCGAAAGACCCTACGGAATTTTACGAGGGTAACCGTGGGTTGACCGAACAGCTGTTGCATCTTCTGCAACAAGCGGGCAATCCTGCGCCTGTCCTCATTACCTCCAGTACACAAGCCACTTTGGACAACGACTACGGCAAAAGCAAAGCCGAAGCCGAGCAGCTTCTGTATGCCCACGCCGAAACCAACAAAAGCAATGTATATGTTTTTCGACTTCCGGGGGTATTCGGCAAATGGTGTCGTCCTGCTTACAACAGTGTCGTTGCTACTTTTTGCCATAATATTGCACACGGTCTGCCCATCGAGGTTCGTGACCCCGCCTATTCTTTTCCTTTAGTGTATATCGACGACGTTGTGCGGTGTTTTATCGACGCAATGGAGGGCAAGGTTTGCTGTGACCGCAGTGTGCAGCCGGTATGTATGGTAACACCGGTACACGAAGTCACGCTCGGACGTCTTGCCGAACTGATTCAATCGTTCCGTGCCAGCCGAACCACATTGGCTGCCCCGAATATGGGCGATGCATTCGAGAAAAAGCTGTATTCCACCTATCTTTCCTACCTGCCCACCGACCAGTTCGCCTATGATTTAAAGATGAATTGCGATGCACGGGGCAGTTTCACCGAATTTTTGCGTACACCCGAACGTGGACAGGTCAGCGTGAACATCTCAAATCCCGGCATCGTAAAGGGCAACCACTGGCACCACACTAAAAATGAAAAATTTCTGGTAGTGAAAGGCGAGGCTGTGATTCGTTTCCGCAAAGTCGGCACAAGCGAGGTCATCGAATATCCTGTCAGCGGTGAAAAATTACAGGTGGTGGACATCCCCACCGGCTACACTCACAATATTGAAAATGTGGGCAGCGGTGAACTTGTTACGGTGATGTGGGCGAACGAGCCATTCGACCCTGACCACCCCGACACCTTTTTCGAGCCGGTATAACGATGCCCGAATTTTCCACTTCTTTTTGCTTTTTCGTGGAAAACTCGAACGCATTTTACACGTTTTATAAAATCTGTGTTTATCTTTCGACCCGATTTGAAATTTTTAAAAATAGATTTTGGCAGAAAGGATTCCTTTTATGGCAAAAAAGCTGAAACTGATGACTATCGTCGGCACCCGACCGGAAATTATCCGCCTGGCAGCCGTTATCAAAAAATGCGATAAATACTTTGACCAGATTCTGGTACACACAGGACAGAACTACGACTACACCCTGAACGGCATTTTCTTTA
>CALWZD010000149.1 GCA_944385945.1 uncultured Anaerofilum sp.
AGTCAATCAGCACTTTGCCTTTTTCTGTGTTTGGCTGTAAAAACAGCTTGTCTCCGATGATCCAACTGCTTACATCTCCGCTCGGAGTGGTAGGGTCGATACCGAAAGCAGTACAAAAGCAAGTTTCTTGTGGACGGGTACAAGATAGTGTAATGATAATTGCATGGCTGCGGCGATTTTGATAGTAGGTATCGACCGGTTCGCTTAGAAAGACTCGATCTAAAATATCCAAACTGCGCAGGTCGCAGGCACGTACACCGAAAAGCACAAAGTCCTCGCATTCTGTTCGAGGGTCGATGACTTGGATAGTTTTGCCGGAAAGTTGAAATTCGGCAATGTTTTCCGTTTGAGGAAAGAAAAAACGCTTAATAGAGGTTGCCGTGTTGCAACGTTCAGAAAGACATACACCTTCTTGCCAAATCTGAAAATCTGCTTGTCCAGAAGGGTCGTCCACCGGCAGATAGAGGGGAGAATGTGCATGAATGGAAGCAAAAAGCTTGGACATTTGCTGGATAGGAAGAACAAACATTTACCCATTCCTCCCTTCTTGCAGTGCGGTATCAGGTTCGCAATCGTCTAGGTGATAGGTATTGAGCGGTGCACGAGCATCAACGGTTTCACCGGCTTGATATTCACCATAAAATTCGTTGATGTCCTTGATAAACTTTCGATTCAGCAGATGCAGGGGAATGTTTTGCGGGCAGACCCGTGAACACTCTCCGCAGTCGGTGCAACGACCTGCCACATGGAAGGCACGGATGATATGGAACATTTTTTCTTCAAACGAATTTGCAGCAGCTTTATTGAATGCGCCGGATTGCTCGTTATCAAATACACATTTTTCGCAGGTACAAGCGGGGCAAACGTTTCGGCAGGCATTGCAGCGGATACAGCGTGAAAGTTCGTTTTGCCAAAAGGCAAAGCGTTCCTCGCAGGACATCGCTTCGAGCTGTTCCACCTGCGTAAAACGGGAAACAGGCGTGTAGGGAACATCTTCTCCGATTTTTTCGTCAAATACGACGTGTGTTTTTCCCTTGCAGTTTTTGCAACGGTCATTCATTGCCTGTTCTTTGGAAAGGGTATGCTTTCCGGAAAATGTTTCTACGAAAACGGTATCATCGGTGGATTCAATGCTGTAAATGCCATCTGCAATATGCGATTTGATGGTGTTAACATCAAGTTTTCCGGTGCAGGGAACAGCAACGATATAGAGATTTTCACGACAGATGCGGTGTTCTTTTATCAGTTGGTTTGTACTGTATGTATCACAGGGTTTTAAAAACACCAGTGTTTTGCCCTCTTTTTTTGTTTGTGCGATCAAATACTTGGAAAGATTCGGCTGGCATAAATCATTATACACAAAACCATGCTCCAACTCCTGCGCACTGGAAAAGGTAGCAGGGGTAATATCGTAACAAAAATCGCCATTTGTCCAGCCTACCACACGGGCAACAGCACCAGACGACAACAGCTCTTTTGCACGTGCGATCAGTTGTTGTTGCATCTCAGATCCTCCAATCGTTTATTTTTTCCCAAACGGGTGATGGTGGAAACAAAATCATTCATGGTCGCTGCAAATTTAGCACCCTCCGCAGCAGATACCCATTCCACACGAGTGCGCTCCGACTCAATTCCCAGATAGTTCAGCATGGAAAACAGCAAGGTCATTCGGCGACGGGTAAAATAGTTTCCGGTCGTGTAGTGACAATCACCCGGATGGCAGCCACAGATGATAACGCCATCCGCCCCTCGTTGAAATGCCCGCAAAATAAACATGGGATTGACACGGCAAGAACAGGGAACACGAATGATCTTTACATCAGCAGGATATTGCAGTCGGTTCGTGCCGGCAAGATCTGCCCCGGCGTAAGAACACCAGTTGCAGCAAAAAGCAACGATGGTGGGTGTGAATTGTTCGTTTTTTTCTATTTGCATATTGCGTCGACCTCCGCCATGATTTGGCTGTTCGAAAATCCTTTCAAATCCATTGCGCCGGACGGACAAGCAACGGTACACGCACCACAGCCTTGGCAAATCGCTTCGTTTACCACAGCGACCCGACGCAGTGCGCTAGTGCGGTTCGGCATACGGAATTCTTTTTCGATGTAGCTGATGGCACCATACGGACAAACGGTTTCACACGCAGAGCAGCCATTGCACATCCATTCGTTCGATTGGCTTACGCAAGGATTGCAGGTCAGCTTATTTTTGGAAAGCAGACCAATCACCTTTGCTGCAGCAGCACTAGCCTGCGATACTGTTTCGGGGATATCTTTGGGACCTTGACATACACCGGAAAGAAAAATTCCCGCAGTAGGGCTTTCGACAGGGCGCAGTTTGGGGTGTGCCTCAGTAAAAAAGTCGTTGGTGTCCATGCTGGCGGTCAGCATGGTAGCCAAAGGTCTTGCGGAAGTGTCCGGTTGAATTGCCGTTGCCAACACAACAAGGTCGGCTTGCAGTTTGAGCTGTTTGTTCGATAACAAATCGGCGGCTTGTACGGTAAGACTTCCGTCTGCACGGGGAACGATTTTTCCTACCATACCTTTTATGTAATGCACACCGTATTCTTCCACTGCCCGACGGTAGAACTCGTCAAAATTCTTTCCGGGTGTACGTACATCAATATAGAATATATACACCTCAGTGTCGGGATATTTTTCACGCACTAACATGGCGTGTTTGGCAGTATACATACAGCAGATTTTGGAACAATAGCTTTTTCCGCAGCCGGACGAATCACGGCTGCCGACACATTGTACAAATACGATCGTGTGAGGATGCTTATGGTCGGATGGACGCAGCAGGACACCATTAGTTGGGCCGGCTGCGTTGGTCAGGCGTTCAAATTCCAGAGAAGTGATAACATCTTTGCTTTGTGTATAGGCGAATTCTCCCAGATTCTCCAACGAAATGGGCTGAAAGCCGGTTGCAACAACGATTGCGCCAT